>NZ_JBVHZH010000120.1:0-1194 GCF_055574515.1 Streptomyces sp. NPDC029466 | reverse complement strand
ACACAGTGGACGCGAGCAACTGAGGACAAGCCCTCGGCCTATTAGTACCAGTCAACTCCACCCGTTACCGGGCTTCCATATCTGGCCTATCAACCCAGTCGTCTACTGGGAGCCTTAACCAATCAAGTTGGTGGGAGCCCTCATCTCGAAGCAGGCTTCCCGCTTAGATGCTTTCAGCGGTTATCCTTTCCGAACGTAGCCAACCAGCCATGCCCTTGGCAGGACAACTGGCACACCAGAGGTTCGTCCGTCCCGGTCCTCTCGTACTAGGGACAGCCCTTCTCAAGACTCCTACGCGCACAGCGGATAGGGACCGAACTGTCTCACGACGTTCTAAACCCAGCTCGCGTACCGCTTTAATGGGCGAACAGCCCAACCCTTGGGACCGACTCCAGCCCCAGGATGCGACGAGCCGACATCGAGGTGCCAAACCATCCCGTCGATATGGACTCTTGGGGAAGATCAGCCTGTTATCCCCGGGGTACCTTTTATCCGTTGAGCGACGGCGCTTCCACAAGCCACCGCCGGATCACTAGTCCCTACTTTCGTACCTGCTCGACCCGTCAGTCTCACAGTCAAGCTCCCTTGTGCACTTACACTCAACACCTGATTGCCAACCAGGCTGAGGGAACCTTTGGGCGCCTCCGTTACCCTTTAGGAGGCAACCGCCCCAGTTAAACTACCCACCAGACACTGTCCCTGATCCGGATCACGGACCCAGGTTAGACATCCAGCACGACCAGAGTGGTATTTCAACAATGACTCCACCATGACTGGCGTCACGGCTTCAAAGTCTCCCACCTATCCTACACAAGCCGAACCGAACACCAATATCAAGCTATAGTAAAGGTCCCGGGGTCTTTCCGTCCTGCTGCGCGAAACGAGCATCTTTACTCGTAATGCAATTTCACCGGGCCTATGGTTGAGACAGTCGAGAAGTCGTTACGCCATTCGTGCAGGTCGGAACTTACCCGACAAGGAATTTCGCTACCTTAGGATGGTTATAGTTACCACCGCCGTTTACTGGCGCTTAAGTTCTCAGCTTCGCCACACCGAAATGTGACTAACCGGTCCCCTTAACGTTCCAGCACCGGGCAGGCGTCAGTCCGTATACATCGCCTTACGGCTTCGCACGGACCTGTGTTTTTAGTAAACAGTCGCTTCTCGCTGGTCTCTGCGGCCACCACCAGCTCA
>NZ_JBVHZH010000118.1:0-2028 GCF_055574515.1 Streptomyces sp. NPDC029466 | reverse complement strand
CGGATTCGGCCTCAAACGCTGCCACTACGTCACCGACGAAGGCCGCGAGTTCCAGCTGGTCCCGGACCCCGACTCGACCGAGGGGCGCCGGGCGCGCCTCGACCGAGCGCCCCCCGTGCTCAGCCGCACCATCGGTTTCCTCTCGCTGTGCGAGCCCGTCACCGCCCCGGCCGTCCTCGTCCCACAACTTGCCGAGCCGCTCACCAAATCCGAGGCCATCGCCCAGCACACCGGGACCTTCACCTCGCCCATCGACATGCCGAAGTGGGGCAACATCGCCATCGGCGTCGCCACCTTGACGGCCAGCCCAGAACGGGCACTGCGACTGCGCCACAGCCACCTGCTGGACGGCGCAGCAGACAGAACGAGGAGAGAGACCCGATCGATTCACCCGTCATCCCTCCCCTGCTCTCCCTCGCCCAGCTCCACCCGGCACGGGCCACGTACCAGGATGACGCGGCACCCGGGCCGATGGTTCACGAGGGTGCGCGGGCACATCGGCTCCTCGGGCTTACGTGGTCGTTGGGGGGGAGACCTGCTCGACGAAGAGGCCGGCGGCGTGAAGGGCGGGCCGGTGCGTTGGCGCCACGCCGCCTGGCCGAGCCTGTGCCTGACCGCCGTGGGCAAGCGGGAAGACATGCGCGCCCTTCCCTGCACGGGCAGTGACGCACAGCTGTGGTGGCAGAAGTAACGCACGGTCGAGAACATCAACCGGCACAGCGGCGGCCACTCAGTGCGCCTTCGCGCCGCCAACGGCAACTACCTCGCCGCCAAGGACTACGGCTCCGGCGACCGGACCAACCTCGTCCTCCGCCCGCACGGGTCCGCCGCCGACCAGCGCCCATGAACCTGGGGGCTGTCAATCTGCTGCTGTTCCTCAGCGCGGGGAGTCGGGGGCGCTTCCGTCGCCGAAGAGGTTCATGGAGTCGTGAATATCCTTCAGGTCAGCAGAAGCGCCGCTCAGCTCCAGAGCAACGGCCGCCGTCAAGTTGTCCCGGAGGAGTGGCTGCTGTACCTGCTCGATGAGCGCCAGTGACCGTGCCGCTCGGACACTCTTCTCTGCGTCGTCACGTAAGTCAGCCAGTACTCGGAACATCATCCGTCTCTCTTCCGCCCGATTCCGGAAGAAGAAGAACGACAGCACCTGCGAAAAGGCACCGGCGGCGGTCATGACGACAGCCAGCGCCATGTCGTCCGAGCGAGAGACGCCGACCGCGATCCCGGCAGCGATGATCACGTATCCCAGGATTGCGGCAATGATCGCTGCGAAGAAACTGACGTCAGCCCTTCGACCTACCTTGTTGTAGTACGTCTCCAGGACGTCAGAGAGTGGGTCTTGCCGTGCCGTCGGCACTTCTACCGGAAGCGGGAGGGGAACCGTCTGCCCGGAGTCCTCTCCTGCCCCCTCGGGACCGGCCTTCGTATCGGCTTCTGGCGCAGGAGTTGCTGCCTGGGCCTGTTTCGTGGCCTGAAGTCTCCTCCAGGCATCCCGGGCCGCCAGACTCGCAGCCTGAGCTGCAACCGCCGCCAAGATTTCTACCCCTGCCACGGCCTCCCCCTTGGCTCATTCGTGCCGACAGGTTAGCTGTTCATATGCGCCGAATGTGCTGTGTCGCGGCAAACGACTGCTCGTGAGCAGCCACGCCAGGCCGGATGCACCCGGACCGGCGAGAAGAACTCACCATGCAGATCGCCGAACTCGAAGACAAGCTCGCCAACACCGCCCAGAGGGACGTGCTCAGCAGTCACCTGTCCTTGGTCAACCAGAAGATCCAGGCCAAAGCGAAGGCCCTGAAGCTGGAACACCGAAACGTCCCCATCCGCTTGGATCCTCAAGCGCTGACGCTCATCGCCAACACCCGACGCGGGCCCACAAGATGTCCCCGATCGTCGGCGAGGCACTCGATCTCCGCGACCAGTCCCGCGGCCACTGGTCGGTGGTCGCTTTCTCATCCGGCACACCCCAGCATCCTGGCAGCCCCCGCACCCACCCGAGCTCCGGCGCTGCGTAGCAACTGCGTTACGCGC
>NZ_JBVHZH010000117.1:0-2480 GCF_055574515.1 Streptomyces sp. NPDC029466 | reverse complement strand
CCCTGGCCGCCATCCGCGCCAGGCAGGCCGACCTGCAACTGCGGGCGCAGGTGCTGGTCAACCCCGTCGCGGACGTGACCGGGACGATGTTCGACCACCCCTCGGTCGCCGAGCACGCCCACAGCCCGACCCTGACCGTTCCCCAACTGCGGCTGTTGCACCGGCTCGCCGTCCCCTCGGGAACCGATCCCCGTGCGCTGTCTCCGCTGCACGCCGGCAGTCTCACCGGGCTCGCCCCGGCGCTGGTGGTGGTGCCGAGCCATGACCCGCTGGCCGACCACGGCCGCCGCTACGCCGAGCGCCTGCGCGCGGCCGGGACGCCCGCGCGGCTGACCGAGTTCCCCGAGGCCACACACGCCTTCGTCAGCATGCCGGCCGTAGTGCCGCAGGCCGTGGCGGCACGGGCGGAGATCACCGATTTCCTCAGCGACGCCCTCGGTCGCCCCGGCGGCCGCTGACCAAGCGAGTCCGTCGGACGGGCCGCGGCGTCCGTCGGCGACCCGCGCCCCGAACCGAGCGGCCAACGTCACCTGTCAAACGGCCAAGATTACCTGTCAGAGGACAATCGGTACCCCCAGGCGGACACAACCTGTGGGCCCTCGCGGCATACAGGCATCACGTGCAGGTGCTCGGCTGCGGCCAAGCGGTGCGGGCGTGCCCGCATCCTGCCGGACGGGCTGGGAAGAGGACACGGCAGGCTACGGCCTGTCGTGATCCACTTCTCCCGATCGGCCCTTGCCACATGCCCATTGCCCCGGCCCGTCCGATAGCCCCAACTGCCGCCGAGCGCGAGCGGCTGAAGGAGTTGGCCTACGGCCACAAGACCCAGTACCGGCTGCGTGTCCGGGCGCAGGTCGTGCTGCACGCGTCGCGCGGGCGCTCCAACGCGTGCATCGCCCGCGAGACGGGGCTGCATCTGGACACGGTGCGCAAGTGGCGGGGGCGGTTCGCCGAGCTGGGTCTTGCGGGCCTGGCCGATCGAAAACGCACCGGCCGCCCGGCTTCCTTCACCGCACTGCAGGCCGCCCGGGTCAAGGCGTTGGCCTGCCGACTGCCCGCCGAGACCGGGGCGCCGCTGTCGCGCTGGTCGTGCCCGGAACTGGCCCGCGAAGCCATGGTCGAGGGCATCGCCACGTCCGTGTCGGCCTCCACCGTGCGCCGATGGCTGGGCGAGGACGCGCTCAAGCCCTGGCAGCACCATTCCTGGATCTTCATCACCGACCCGGGTTTCCAACCCAAGGCCGAGCGTGTTCTGGACCTGTACGCCCGCACCTGGGGCGGTGTCCCGCTCGGGGAGGATGACTACGTCGTCAGCGCCGACGAGAAGACCTCCATCCAGGCCCGCTGCCGCTGCCACCCCACCCTCGCCCCGGGCCGGGCGAGAGCGATGCGCGTCAACCACACCTACGGACGCGGCGGAGCACTGGCCTACCTGGCCGCCTACGACGTCCACGCCGCGAAGGTGTTCGGCCGCACCGAACCGCGCACCGGCATCGACCCGTTCATGAACCTGGTCACCCAGGTCATGAGCACCGAACCCTACGCCAGCGCGAAACGGGTGTTCTGGATCGTCGACAACGGCTCCTCCCACCGCGGGCAGAAGGCCGCCGACCGGCTGGCCAGCGCCTTCCCCAACGCCGTAATGGTCCACACCCCAGTGCACGCCTCCTGGTTGAACCAGGTGGAGATCTACTTCTCCGTCGTCCAGCGCAAGGTCGTCTCGCCCAACGACTTCACCGACCTCGCCCAGGTCCGGGGACCGGCTCCGAGCATTCGAAGACCGTTACAACGCCAGTGCACAGCCGTTCCAGTGGAAGTTCACCTCCTCCGACCTGGACGATCTGCTGGCCAGGCTCGACCGGCAGACCGCCGATCATCAGGAAGAATCCTCGTTCCGCCTCGTCGCATGATCAACCCCCGAAGGACTTCCGGAGCCGACCACTAAGCCGGAACTAGAGTGATCAACCACCGCTCGCAACTGTCACCGGGGAAAGGACGGAGACATGGCACTGGTCAAAAAAGGATCGCGGCTCATCACCGTTAATGGCACCACCTACAGATGGCACCTGCGCGGACGGCCGACCTACGACCAGGGACTGGTGCAGTCGCCCCTCACCTTCGCGGTCGAACACGCCGACACTCCCGGAACCACACTGGTGATCACCACCGACCAGCCGCATCCGAGCAACTGGCTTGGAATCCAAGGCAGCCCGGTCCTGCCCGCCCAAGTGGCCGACAGTATCCGTACCGCCCTAACCAACGGCTGGTCGCCGACGAGCCCCGGCTCACCATTCCTCCTCGGCCATTCTGCGGACTTCGTCCCGTCCCACCCTGCATAGCGCCCTACTCCCCGCAGACGGCTGGCACGACGAACACCTCCACCCCCGTATCCAGGACGACACCTGGCCCGCCTGGCCTGAGGCGAATCTCCGTTTCAGCTTCTGCGAACAAGGGCCGGCCGGTGTCGCCTGGGCGGCTTC
>NZ_JBVHZH010000116.1:0-3029 GCF_055574515.1 Streptomyces sp. NPDC029466 | reverse complement strand
GGGTGACGTGCTTGATCATGGGTGGATGACTGCCTTCTATCATGTGTGCTTCGTGGTCCCGGACATCGAGCAGGCGATGCAGGACTTTCAGCGTGCGGCCGGGGTTGAGTGGAGTGATCCGGTCTCCGACCGGCTTGGTGAGTGGGACTACCGCATCGTCTTCACCACGGGTGGGCCGCCCTTCATCGAGCTCATTGAAGGGCCGTCAGGCAGCCCCTGGGATGCCTCCAAGGGAGCCAGGTTCGATCACATCGGCTTCTGGACCAGCGATGTGCGGCATGGGTCCCGGCGTTTGGAAGAAGAGGGCATGCCCGTGGACTTCTCCGGCTGCCCGTACGGTCGGCCGTTTGCCTATCACCAGATGGACAGCGTCGGTGCACGAATCGAACTCGTTGACGTCGGCAGGCAAGCCGGCTTCCTCAGCAGGTGGAATCCGGGCGGGAAGCCGATGCCCGCCATCGACGAGCCCTTCAGATGCTGAGTTCTCGTCGCATGGCGCTCAGCCGGACGCAGCGGCGCGCCGCATGTGCGGGCCTACGGCGGACCGTGGGGCCGGTGAGCAGCACAGCTCACCGGCGGGTAGAGGGCCGGCCAGTGACCGCGGGGCTCATCCAACACTCCGAGACGCTGATCGCCTGGGCGGCCACCACCCTCATGACCAGGCGCCTGGCCCGGAAAGGCGCCACAAAGGCGCCACCCCAGCCGGCCGAGGCGACAAGCGCCGGCCGACACCTGACGGCGCTTCTCTACTCGTGCCTGACCCGAAGACCGGCAGCCCGAAGGCCGCCGGACGACAGTGAAATACCGGCTGGTCGAACCTACGAGGGGAGGTGGCCTGTGAAGGCCGTTTGGAAGTACGTGTTCTTGGTGAAGTGCTCGAGATAGCGGGGGTCACTCACTTCGAGGGCGAAGTCGGCGGATGTCCCCTCGTCTTCGTCGAGATCGGTGGAGTCGTCCTCGCGGATCTCCCAGGAGACGATGATCTCTTCGGCGCGGCGTGCAAAGTCGTCCGACCGCGGAGCGAGACATATGTAGTGGGTACCGTCCGAGAAGCCCCGCCCGCCGTGGGGGTCGAGCCGGCCTCGGTAAAACTCCTTCGCCTTGACGCGAGGTATGCGCACCTGGGTGGAGCCCTCCTCCAGCAGGTAGCCTTCCTCGTCAACACGCACCGTCGGGCCGAGGTACAACTCGAAAAGCTCGTTGAACTCGGCTTCCGTTGCGGCGGAGACAGGCCCGGCCCCGAAGTCACCACCCTCCTTCCAGGCATCCATGATGAGCTGCAGGCCGAATACGGGCCCCTGGGAGAACCCGTAGTTGTCGGGATCGCGGTACTGAACACTGCCGGTGAGGGTGGTGCCATGGCGCGCACCGGTGAAGACATCGAAGATGTAGGTCATGCGCCTGGATCCTAGTGATCAGGACTGACAACTGCCCTGGTGCGGCGGGACAGTCAGATCAGCGGCTCGGTTGTCTCGCGGACAGCATGTTCGAGCAGGCCACGTCGTCTGCTTCTGTTCCCCGGGCAGGGGAAGTGCGAGTTGGTGTCCCGTTCGGCCAGTTGACCAGGGCAGCCCACGATCAGAAACACGCACGAACAGCCCCAGGTGGATCACCCTGGGACTTCCACCGGAGAGCTGGGACACAGTCGTGCTCAGCCTGTGGTTGCTGGGCCAGGCAGTGTGCTGCTGCCTCGATCGCTTCTTTCTTGAGCTATTCAACTGGTACGCCCCGGCTGTCATCCCAGTCGTCGAGGTTGTGGGCACACACGACGAGCGGCTGCAGTGCGTCCGGGTAATCGAGGCCCCAGGCGACGTCGCGCCAGACCGGGAAGGTGCCGGCCGCAGGGTCGAGGGAACCGTCCGCCATACGCCCGGCGAGCCAGTAGGAACGGCACCACCCCGGCCCATGTGGCCGCGGAAGTTCCCGAAGGGCGAAGGCGTGTCCATGGCAGGCGAAGAGCATGCCTCCCATGCAGGCGCGACCTGGCGCAACAGTCGTGCCGCCTCGGGGCCGGGAGCCGGTTGCCCGGGCGAATGATCACAGCCCATGCGCGACGCCCCCCACGAAAAGCAACCTTGTTAGGTAAGCCTTACCTGCTTTACAGTCTCACGGGTCGGTTTCTGTTGCGCGCCCGGACGTGCGACCGGTCCGACTTTTTTGCTGTGCAATCCCGCCCGAATCGGAGGAATCGCCGTGCCCGGATCCCTACCCGTCGTTGGCGCCGCTGCCCTGTTCGCCTCATGGGCACTGGCCGCTCAGGAGTTCAAGTGAGAGGCAACCGGCCGGCGTTCGATACGGTCTTGACCGCTCTGGCTCCGGCGGTGTGGGGCAGCACCTACCTGGTGACGACGGAGCTCCTTCCGTCCGACAGGCCGCTGCTGGCTTCCACAGTGCGAGCGCTACCGGCCGGGTTGGTGCTGCTCGCGGTCGGCCGGGTGCTGCCGCGCGGGGTGTGGTGGTGGCGTGCCTTGGTGCTGGGGGTGCTGAACATCGGCGCCTTCTTCTACCTGCTGTTCGTCGCGGCGTATCACCTGCCCGGTGGCGTGGCTGCCCTGGTGGTTGCGGTGCAGCCGATGCTGGTACTGCTGCTGGCGACAGCCCTGCTGAAGGACCGGATCCGACCGGTGCAAGTGGCAGCGTGCGTGCTCGGTGTGGTGGGAGTGGCGCTGCTGGTGCTGCAACCGCAGGCCGGACTGGATGCCGTAGGTGTGCTCGCCGGCCTGGGCGGCGCGGTCTGCATGGCGTCCGGCATCGTGCTCACCAAGCGCTGGGGCCGACCGGCGGGCGTGACCGTACTGACCTTTACCGGGTGGCAGTTGGCCGTCGGGGGCCTGATTCTGGCGCCGGCCACGCTGGTCGCCGAAGGGCTCCCGGGGCGCATCACCGGCTCGAACATCGTCGGGTTCGCCTACCTGAGCGTGGTGGGGGCCCTGCTTGCCTACGCGCTGTGGTTCCGGGGCATCGGGCGGCTGCCCGCATTGGCGGTGTCGATCCTCGGGTTCGCCAGCCCGTTGGCCGCAGCGGTCCTC
>NZ_JBVHZH010000115.1:0-3152 GCF_055574515.1 Streptomyces sp. NPDC029466 | reverse complement strand
GTCACCAGCTCCAGACCGATCTCACCCAGGGTGCAGCGTGCGGCGGCGCCCAGGCCGCGCGAGCCGAGAACCAGCAGGTCCGACTGTTCCGCCGCCTCGGCCAGGGCGTCCAACGGGTCTCCGCGGACCAAGCTCACGTCCACAGGAAGGTCCGGGTGGGACGACGCCACTGCTGCCTGCGCCTCATCGGTGATCCGGTGCGGCCAGTGATTCCCCTCCGCTTCCTCGGGCGGTACGCCGCTTGGCTCCCGGGCGAGCAGGATCCAGGCGTGCAGAAGCCGCAGCCGCGCCTTGCGCAACTCCGCCTCCCGCGCCGCCCACAGCGCGGCGGACAGTGACTGGAGAGTGCCGTCGAGACCGACCGTGATGAGGTCCTTCATGAGCGTGCTCCGCTCCTCTCGGCCGAGCCGGCGGCCATGGCCGGCTTCAGGTCTTCGGAGACCGAGACGACGCCGTCGACGCCGGCGCACATACGGACAAGAACGGGGATCAGCAGCGGATCATCCACGGAGCCGTGCAGTGCCACCTGCCCCTGGACGACGTCGGCGGCCACGCCTGCCGCGCCGAGACGGGCAGTGCGCCCGAGGATCTCCCGAGAGATCTCCTCCTGGATCGCCTTGTCCTGGCGGAGGAAGACGCGCAGCAGATCGCTGCGGCTGACGATGCCCAACAGCAGGTCCGTCTCATCGACCACGGGCAGACGCTTCACGTTCTGTGCCTCCATCAGCCGTGCCGCCTCCACCACGGACCATTCCGGATGAGCGCAGACGGCCGGAGCGGACATGAGCTCGCCGGCGGTGCGCCCTTCGGCCCGGGCCCGTTCCCACGCCTCGAGGTGGGGCAACGGCGTCCTGCCGGAGAGATCGGGCTGGTCAGCAGCCTTCCTCAGCAGGTCGGCCTCGGAGACGATGCCGGCCGGCCTGCCGAGGCTGTCGAGTACCGGCACGGCACTCACCGCGTTGTCCGCGAGGATCTGCGCGATGTCCTTGAACGGCGTATCCAGCGCGACGCTCACGACGTGCCTCGTCATGAACTCACCTATCGTGCGGTGCTCCATCTCCGGCTCCTTTCACCGTGGTGGACCACGCATCGCTCCCACATCTTCAGCGTGGCCGGAGCAGGGGCTGTCCCGGCATGAGCCACTCGGCCCCATCGGCCCGCCGGCAGGCCCGAAGGGCCCGAGTGGTCTGCGGCAAGGGACCTATGGCCCCTGACGCGATCGGCTCGGCCCCGCAAAGCTGAAGGAGCCCACCGATCCACCGTCCGCGCCGTCCTGGAGGCCCCGGTGTTCACCCAGACCCTCGACGACACGCTGGTGAAGACCCTCGTCGCCGACGCCGTCCTGGCACCGTCCATGCACAACGCCCAGCCCTGGCACTTCGGCTACGCCCGCGGCAGCCGTACGTTCACGCTCTCCGCCGACCTCGAGCGTGCGATGCCGCACGCCGACCCCACGACCCGGGGCCTGCACCTGGGCTGCGGCGCCGCGCTGCTGAACCTGCGGGTGGCCGCATCGCACGCCGGCCATCGCACCTCAACGCCCCTCCTCCCGGACCCGCACGCCCCGGCACTCCTGGCCGCCGTGCGGCTGGACGACCCTCATGAGCACTGGGACGAGTCCCTCCCCGGCCTCCATCCCGCCCTCCGCAACCGCCACACCAGCCGCTCCCCCTTCACGGAACGCCAGATCCCGGAGAACCTCCGCGCCACTCTCGCCGAGACCGCGGCTCGAGAAGGGGCACAGCTGAGCTTCCTCACCACCCCGCACCGTGAGACCGTGCTGGACCTGATCATGCACGCCGAGGGCTACAACCGGATGGACGAGGGCCGCGACGCGGAACAGCGTCGCTGGACCCACGACACCGCGGCCGAACCAGCCGTCGATGACGGCATCCCGGACTACGCCTTCGGACCCCGCAAGCGCACCGGCTCGACCCCCGTCAGGGACTTCGCCGGCCGGGGCACCGTGCCCGACCGCGCCTACGCCGACTTCGAGAAACGCCCCCAACTGGCAGCGCTCAGCACCATGGGCGACACCCCGGCCGACTGGCTACGCGCCGGCCAGGCATTGGAGCGGGTCCTGCTCGTGGCCACCCTCCAAGGGCTCGCCAGCTCCTTCGCGACGCAGCCCGTCGAATGGCCGGACCTGCGATGGATCCTGCGCGACCCGCAGTCCGGCACCGGTTATGTGCACATGATCCTGCGCCTGGGGTACGGCCCACAGGGCCCCAGGACCCCGCGACGCTCGGTGGATCAGGTGTTGACGATCAAGCCGTGATGCTCGCGGTACGGGCTCAGCACATCGATCGCCATGTTCCGGATCACCCGACAGCCCGTTCCCGTCCGCCGCCGGGTGGTCCCGCTCCACACCTGACACCGCCGTGCTCTCCGGCTCACCTCGGCCTGCGCGCAGCGGACCCGACTACCAGTACCTCGTCCGCTAGCCGAACAGATGGCTGATGCCGCCTCGGCCATCTACTCCGTTCCACAGCACGGCCCCCACCCAAAAGGGGAACCAACCCAGCTCCTCCGGCAGTAGTGGAGCGGCGATCAACCAGACGAGCGGCAGGACAGCGAACGTCAGGCAGCAACACCAGCCACGTCTGCCAGAAGCGGACGAGTCTGGCGAATTCGTAGTCATCTCGCGAAAGTAAGCGGTGCCTACGACGCGCGCATGAGTACCCGTACTTACGGCCTCACTTGCGGTAGCTCTTTGCTCGCCGCTGCCCTTCGCCGTGGTCGTCCTCGCCCCCCACCCAGCCGCGTTGCCGACGGGAGCGGCACCCGGTCGGCCCGGCGGTGGCGGTGCTTCGTATGCTCGCGACGCGGGGAACCGGAAGCTGACCACCTTCGGAGGCGAACGACCATGTCGGAACAGCGTGTTGTCCTGGTGACGGGCGGGGGAACGGGAATCGGGGCCGCCACCGCCCGGCTGCTGCGCACGGCCGGGCACCAGGTCGTGATCTCCGGACGGCGGCCCGAGCCACTGCGCCGGGTGGCCGAGGAGACCGGAGCGCTGGCTCACCCTTCCGATGCCGCCGACCCCGAGGCCGTGCGCGAGCTCGTGGAGACGACGGTGACGGCGTACGGGAGACTTGATGGTGTGGTGCTCAACGCCGGGATCGGGCGGGGTGGTGAGGTCGGCGACACCG
>NZ_JBVHZH010000114.1:0-3154 GCF_055574515.1 Streptomyces sp. NPDC029466 | reverse complement strand
AGGCGGGCAGCTTCAGGCGGCTCGGGAGGCGCTACAGAACGCGATGGACAACCAGGTCGTCTTGCCGCGCCCGGCGGGGGAACTGCCCCAGTCGGCCGCGAGGGCGTCGACGATCAGCAGTCCGCGCCCGGACTCGGCCTCCTTGTTGTGCAACCAGTCACCGTGGCGGCACTTCCATCTGCCCACGGGGCACTGGCCGATGCTGTCCACGCCCCTCGAACTCGCCGATACGCTCGACGTAGTTGCCGCTTCCGGACGCTGACCGGGCGTGATCGCGCTGGTGGCATGAACGCGCTGATGGGGCAGGTTCAGGCGGCTCGTCGCGGACGCCGGTGTCGCGGGTGCTCGCCAGGCCAGATCACGCGACCAGGCGCAGCCAGGCCGCCGCGAGTGCGGCATGCCCGGCCGGGGTCGGGTGCACGCCGTCCGCTGCCCAGTACTCCGGCCCGGTCGTCGCGGCGAGCTCGGCGAACATGCCGTCGGCGGCGAGCAGTTGCGCGCCGTACTTGCCGACGAGCCTGCGCACGGCCTGGATCTTCGGGTCCAGGTCGGTGCGCCATTCCTTTCGCTCTTTGTCTCCGATGAGCGCGGCACCGGCCTCGACGACGCCGTGGACCGGCAGGAGGAACGGCTCGATGAGGATCAGCTGCGTGCCCGCCTTGGCGAGGGGCGCGAGCAGGCGGTCATAGCCCGCTTCGAACTCCTCCACGGGGATCACGTACCCCTCCGGGTCCAGCGTGTGCCAGCCCATGTCGTTGACCCCGACGAGGATCGACACCACGTCCGGGCGCGCGTCGAGCACGTCCGCCTGCCACCGGGGTTCCAAGTCCCTCACCTTGTGGCCCGCGATCGCGGCGGCCGCATGACCGCGACCTGAGCGCGCGACCAGTCGAGCACCCCCGCGCCGATCGGATGGCGCTCGCGGGTATAGGTGTCGAGCAGCCCGTCCGGCGCGTACCCGTGCACGGTCGCTGCGAGCTTCCAGCCCAGGTTCATGGCGTCGCCCAGGCCGGTGTTGAGTCCCTGCCCGCCCAGGGGCGAGTGGATGTGAGCGGCGTCGCCCGCGAGCAGGACGCGTCCCCGCCGGTAGGTCGTCGTCTGCATCGCCCGATCGGTGAAGCTCGTGGCGAGATGCACGTCGGTCAGCGTCACGTCGGTGCCGGACACCCGGCGCAGCACCGCCTGGAGATGGTCACGGGTCGGCTGCCGCGAGCGGTCGAACGTGCCGCCGTCGAAGTCCATCATGCCGATGTGCCCCTCCGTGAGCTGGAGGTACATGCCCGCCGGCGTCAGGTTGATCCCGGAGCGCAGCCGCTCGGAATCGGCGACGGTGGCATGCATGGCGTAGCCGGTCAACTGCGGCTCGGTGCCGACGAAGTCGAAGCCCGCGAGCCCCCGCACCGTGCTGCGTCCGCCGTCGCAGCCGACGACCCAGCGCGCCGCGTACTCCCGCTCGCCGGCATGCGCGACCGCGCTCTCCTCGTTCTGGGTGAGGGCCGAGACCGTGACGCCGTGCCTGATGTCCACGCCGAGCCGGGATGCCTGCTCGGCCAGCAGTGTTTCGACCGCTTCGAGGTGTGTCAGCATGCCCTCCATCGCGGGGCCCGGAAGCCGGTACGGCAGGGCGGCGACGTCGACCCGGGCCGGATCGAGCACCATGCCGGCGAAATGGCCCACGCCACGCGGGGCTGACGGCTCGTGCGCGTCGGGGCCCGCGCCGGGATCGTCGTGGACGCCCGATGCCGTCAGCAGCCGGTGCAGCATCCCGCGGCGGTAGAACGCCTCGACCGACGCGGCGGACAGGCCCCGCATCCCGAGCGGCTTCGCCTTGAACGGGGAGTGGCGCTCCGGCTCCCGCTCGAGCACCAGGACGGAGCAGCCCGCGAGGCCGAGCTCGCAGGCAAGGAACAGACCGACCGGGCCGGCCCCCACGATCACTACGTCATGCACGAAAGATCCCCTTCCCCAACCCGCAGCCGGATGGATACCCGGCAGGACCTCTCGAAAGGTGCCAGAACCCACCGACACCGGACCGACAGTCGCCGACAGGCCGCCGACATGCCTCCCGCACCACGGCTACGCCGCCCGGTCACCCCTGGTCAGAGGCCGTCATACGCGGCGCCGCGGGACGTCGGCCCCGGCTCGCACCGGCTCTCGTCCCAGCCATCGCCCCGGCTCGCGTCCCGGCTCGCGTACGGTCAACGGCACTTGGATCTGCTGCTTTCGTGCTGCCCCAGCCCTACATGGTGCGGTATGCCCGCAGGAAGGTCCGCACCCCCTCGACGACGAGTGGCTGGACGCGGGTGTCCTCTGCGGCATTCGCGGAACCGAGCCTGTCCAGCGCGACGCCGAAGGTCAGCGCGATGAACTGGTCGGCTGCGAGTCGAGGGTCGGGGACGTCGAGCAGCCCGGCCGCGGCGAAGGTGGCGAACCGCTCGGCGATCGCTTCGTCGGGGGTGTCGGCCATGGAGTTGTAGCCCCGGTGCGGCAGGTGGCCGGCTTCCGACCGGACCAGCCGTTGCAGCGTTGCGTACTCGGCCGAACCGAGCATGTCGGTCGCGATGCGCATCGAGAACGTGACCAGGGCGTCTTCGAGGTCGGCGGTCTCGGTGAGGTCGGTGAGGGTGTCGTCGAGGGTGCGCCGGATCGTGGTGATCAGTGACTCGCCGACGGCGTCGACGACTGCTTTGAGCAGCGTCTGTTTGTCGCCGAAGTAGTCGTAGACCGTTCGCTTGGACACCTTGGCCCGGGCGGCGACCGCGTCGACGCTGGTCCGGTCGAAGCCGTCGGAGAGGAACAGTTCCCGGGCCGCCGAGAGGATGGCGGCCCGCTTTTGCGTGGACCCCTCGCGCAGTGTCTTCGTGGTCGGCATGGGCATATCTTAACCGTCCTACACTGCACGGTGTAGTGTAGTCTCGTTCTTGGCGCGTGCCGCACGCGTACACCTGCTCCGTCCGGCGGAGCCGTGCAGGCGCCAACTCGCTTACGGCTACCACTGGTTGACCCCGCCGACTGACCTCGGACCGGTCCACGAAGCGCTCTGCACACTGCGCCCCCGCGTGAATGGCCGCTGTGTCCGCGCCGGGCCGGCAAGGCGGCAGCGGTAGGGGGCGGGGGGCGGCCTACTCGCCCGCCACGAAGGAAAGGAGGTTCA
>NZ_JBVHZH010000113.1:0-3885 GCF_055574515.1 Streptomyces sp. NPDC029466 | reverse complement strand
CCGCTCAACGGGCTGGAAGCGCGATCTGAGTCTGGAGCAGGGCAGTCACTTCAGTTACACGGATGCTCAGTCGTTTGTACCGGCCCTGGACGAGAGCCTGGACGTCCCTGCCCAACTCCGCGAGCAGTACATCGGCACGGTGGACCCCGAGCGCAGTACCGCCGCCCAGCGCGCCTTCATCACCGCGTTCTTCGACCAGCACCTGCGTGACCGGCCCCAGGACTTGTTGCACGGCCCTTCCTCCGCCCACCCGGAGGTGCGCTTCATCGATTGAGTACAGAGGCGACGTCTTACGGCGCCGGCGATGCACATGGTGGCCAGGATCGGACCGCCCCGCAGCCGCCGGTCTCGCGGCCGCCGGGCGGAGAAGACCTCCTGGCGGCACGGGGAGCACCGCCGGGACGGTTCGCGCACATCACGGGCGCACGGTGCCGAGCCGTGGGGCGTTCGACTCGGTGCCACTCCTGACCGTCGCCCTCGAAGTAGTGCGCAAGGACGGTTCCCTGGCCTCAGACCAGAACGGGCTGAACTGCAAGGCCGGTGTGCGCACCGCTGTCGCCCAGTTCCCCCGCCCTCCAACGCTGAGGCATTCGGCACGCAGGCGAAGTTGCTGCATCGACAGCCCGGACCGCCCGCGCAGATCCTGCAGCTGCTCCCGCAGCTTCACCAGGTTCAGAGAATGCCTCGCCGCTCTCCACGTCAACTCCCCGCCCGGTAGCGCCACCACACTGTTCGGTGCCGTTCATTCCCGTCCACCCGGACCGCAGCGAACACGGACATCGGCAAGGTCTGGTGCGCAGGCGGAGTCGCACTGACGAAGGAGTTCTCGATGTCCCCTGCGTTGCTGGCCACGATGGCAATCTTGGTCGTGACCGTGTCCCTGATCGTCTCCGCCCTGACCGGCGTGGTGGTGGCCGCCTTTCTCGCACGTGCGGACGGCGCGACGCCAGCTGCTGCACTCGTCCGGGCGGGCATCGCGTTCGGAGCCACCCTCTCGTTGATCGTGGTCGGGTCACCACGGTAGCGGGATTGCTGAACTGACGTTCGGTGATGCCAGTTGGGGTGTCCGATGGGCGGAGGGCGCAGGAGTGCAGACGCCAACACGCAGAACTTGACAGAGAAGCCCTATCCTCGCGCATGCACGCGCTCCGAGTACTCCCGCTCCCCGCGTCCGCGGGACGGTTCGAGGGCGCGGCTCTACCAGCTGAGGGCAGCACGTCGTCGGCTCTGTTCCCGCCACCCTGGGCGCGGGGACAGAGCCACCGGCCGGGGAGGGGCCGGGACGACGGGCATAGAACGCACCGCACCCGCTCCGCGGCCTCTGTGGGTGTCGGCGAGAGCACGGGGACGGACCAGCTTCCCCACCGGCGCGCCCGTGATCGCGGACGTCCGGTGCCTGCTGTGTACCGAACTCCCCTCAACATGACGAGACGTCAGCAAGCGGGCGTCAGTCGACTACGCCGAGTCCTGAACGAAGAGGGCGCGGTAGTACGCGACTTCCGGTTCGTGCTTCATCCAGATGTTGCCGGTGGGGGTCTCCGTTGTTGCGTTGTCGGACCATCCGGTTGGTTTCCGCTGCGCTCTTCGAGATGCACGACGAATGGATCGCCTTACCGCGCCGCCACCTCCCCGAAGGTGATATGGGTGGTATCTGCCGTAAGCTCTCTTTTGGTTCCTCCGCACTACCCAACGCACCGAAATGCAGCCGCCAGTTGATCCCCAACAGCACGGCGAGGGACACTACCTGGCGGATGCGTGTTCCCGGCCGAGTGGCACTCGCTTCGGTATCCTCCCGTGCAGGTCATCGAAGGTCATTTGCCCAACGATTGCTGGGCAGTTGACCTCAGGGTTTCGTGGTAGCGTCCTTGTTCGGAGGGACAATGCAACCTGAAAGGGAAATCGTGAACACGGAGAAGATCGCCGCTCGCCGCCTCTCGCTGGAAGAGGTGGCGAAGCTCGGCGTGAAAGACAGGCTCTTCGTTTCCGCCGACACGGCAGAACTCAAGCTTCCCGACTGCTATGTCCCTGCTTTTCTGACCAAGTCCGGTGAGGCTTTCGAGGGCGGCTCCGTCACGGCGAGAACCGTATTCCAGGAAGAGGTCTCCTGCCTTCCCGACGACGAGAATGAAGCCGGAATCTACTTGGCCGACGAGAACGGCTCGGTGACCATCGAGGTCCTCCAGTCCGCCGGTGTCGTGCTGGACCTGGCGCTTTTCGTCCCTAGTGGGGACAAGGGGGCCCTCACGGCCCTTTACGCTGCAGCCCGGCAAGCCTTCGGCGCCGACGTCGTGCAGATCTGGCGCCAGGGCCTCAAGGAGGTTCCCGACGTGAAGGTCGACATCTTCGAGGAGCAGATTCCCCGGGGGCGCAAGGGGAGCGACAGCCCCAAGCGTGACCGTCGCGCGGTCGACACCTACCCCACCCGTGCGGACTTCATCGAGTTCTCCGCGGGGTGGAAGCCGGTCGTTGAGATTCACAGGCCGGTTGTTGACGACACCCCGACCATCTGAGGCGGCGTCACCTCTCGGTCTCGGCCTGAGAGAACGCCGAGAACGCATGCGCCGGCCCCGGTCGACCCCTGAGCGGGCCCAGGGAGCCGTCGGAAAATAACTCACGCACGCCGAAGCGCCGTTCCACTCGATGACCTCGCGAGACAGCCCGCCTGACCAAGATCAAAGTCTGAAGTTATTTCTGCGACAGCTCTCAGGGCATCGGCGTAGTCGAGCGAGGTCCACTTCGTGCTCGGGCGAGGCCGAGGAGTGTGAGGGGTCGGCGGGCGTCACGCGCATTGCGGCGACGGCCGGAGGCGATGTTCTTCGCGCCGTTCATTCGCAGGGGAGTGGGTGGCTTCGCGGCATCCCCCGTCTGCGGAGCCACCCTTATGTCCGTCGGTCAGCGAAGTCGACCACCCGGTTGCTCCAGGTGCGTCATCCTTATCAGGGCTGGACTGTCGGCGAAGCCGAACTCGCGGTACAGGGGCGCCGCTTCCTGGCAGGCGTGGAGTTCGAACAGGGTGACGTGCTCAGTGCGGAGCTCGTCGAGTAGTGCGCGGACAACGGCTCTGGCGTAGCCGCGGCGCCGGGCATCCGGGCGTGTGGCGACCACGTGCACGCGGCCTGCCAGCCCCCAGGGGTAGGACGGTGCCGGGAGCACGCGATGGATGAGACCGAGGGCGCAGGCGGCCATCGAGCCGTCCGGGGCGTCGATGACGAAGGCCCGTGCGTCACCGCCCGGCGCTGGCCGTGGAGCCAGTTCGGCGGTGCACCGCCGGATCCACTCCTCGCCCATCGGCTCGGACAGAACGTACTCGGAGCGTAGCCGGATGATGCCTGCCGCGTCTGCGGGCGTCGCCGCTCGGGCCGTGGGCAGCCCGGCGGTCAGTGGTCCGGACGTGGGGGCGAGCCCCAGATCGTCGTTCATGAGGGGCCTCCTGGTGGTGTCATGCCGCTGCCCGGACGACACTGAGGAACTGCTCAACACCCTGCACTTTCACATGGGGTTCGTAGCCGCGTGCGAGGTCGCTGATCTGGCGGACGCAGCGGGAGGCGCCGATCCGCTGGGCGAGCATGAGGGCTTCGCCGGCGATGGCGGCGCTGTGGTCGATCTCGCCCTGACGCAGCAGGCTTTCGGCTTCGTAGGTGAGGAAGACCGCGCGGGTTTTGTCCCGGGCGGTGGGCAGGAGGGCTACTCCCTGAGAGATCTGGTGCAGGGCGGGGCCGGTTTCTCCGAGGTCGATGAGGCAGCGGCCGGAGTCGACGGCGAGGTCTGCTGGGCTCATCCAGGAGCACCATGCGGGGGGTGCGGTGGTGGCGGAGTCGAGGGCGTGTTCTGCGGCGTCGAGGTCACGGCGGCAGGCGCGGGCATCGCCGTTCATGGCCAAGGCCC
>NZ_JBVHZH010000112.1:0-3959 GCF_055574515.1 Streptomyces sp. NPDC029466 | reverse complement strand
CACCCGCTACGACAAGACCGTCGAGTCCTACCAAGCCGCCGTCACCCTCGCATCGCTCCTGATGTGGGCGTGACATTTGAAGACAACTCCTAGGGAGAAGTGGGCCGACGGCCCCCGAAACCACCTGGGCCTGCTCTCGGCCGGCTTCCCGAACCTCTTCACCGTCATCGGGCCCCTCAGCCCATCGGTGCTCAGCAACGCGGTGGTGGCCATCGAACAGCACGTGGAGTGGATCACCGATTGCATCTCCCACCTGCGGCGGAATGGCATCACCGAGATCGACGCCACCCCGCGTGCCGAGGCGGACTGGTGCACCCACGTCGCCAACCTCGCCGCCCAGACCCTCTACCCGGCCGTCGACTCCTGGTACATGGGGGCGAACGTGCCCGGCAAGCCGCGGGTATTCCTGGCCTACACGGGCGGCCTGGACCGGTACCGGGCGGAGTGCGACGCCGCCGCCCGGGACGGCTACCGCGGCTTCACCCTGTCCGGAGGCGCTGACTGAGGGGCCGCTCCCGGACGGCGAACGGTGCTGATCGCCGGCGTAAGGCAGCCGGTAATCCGTAAGGGCTGAAAAGGGAGTTGAGAGGAAGGGGCGATCGGCTACCGCCGTTCTTCGGGGGCAAGGACCGGCAACGTCGGAAGACGGTCCTCGGTGGTCCGGCAGGCGGGCAGCCGTCAGGGTGTCATCATCGGCTGGTGTGGACGGCTGGTGCCGCGGACAGATCGCTGGCAGCTCACCCCCTTCGTGGCGCCTGCTGAGGCCAGGCCGAAGCCGGAAGACATCACGCCCGTGACCTGCTGCCCGACCCGGGCCGCTCGATCACCTCGATCGCCAAACTGCTCGGCGTCTCGCCGGGCACGCTCTACAACCACATCCCGGACCTGCGCGAGCTGCGCGCCAGCGCAGTACCCCGCCAGCTCGAAGCCTCCACGCAGTAGGCAGATCAGACCAAGATCAATCTCAGCGGCACTTTCTGTACCTCAACTACTCACACCCGATGATCGGGCATCTGGAACAACCGCAGCAGATGGTGGGCGGCGTCCATACGTCCCCACGCGAAGTCGGAGAGGCGCCATTGGCTGTGGATGAAGGCGCCGAAGTGCTGGAACCGC
Organism: Streptomyces sp. NPDC029466; assembly: GCF_055574515.1. Taxonomy (NCBI): domain Bacteria; kingdom Bacillati; phylum Actinomycetota; class Actinomycetes; order Kitasatosporales; family Streptomycetaceae; genus Streptomyces; species Streptomyces sp. NPDC029466. Next base: position 2,843 of record NZ_JBVHZH010000112.1, on the reverse strand, counting down.
AGCCCGTACAGCTTTCGGTCGCCAATGTCGGCGAAACGGTCCTCGTTGAGTAGTGGGCTCATGGAGTCGGGGCCCAGACGGAGGAACTTAAAGTCTGGCGTCAGCGGCTCGATGATCTTTGACGGCGGAGCGTGGACCCGGGTCATGACCTCGACGGCTAAGGGTTGTCCCGTAATCGATCTTCAGGTAGGCCGAAGCGTGCCAGGTAACCGGGGCGGTGGTCCGATTACGCGGCTTGGAGGAGGTTGTGCAGGCGGGCGACGCCGAGCACGGCGTGGTGGACGCCGTCACCCTTGAGCCGGCAGTCGCGCAGGATCTTCCACGCCTTCATCCGTGCGAAGACGTGCTCGACCCGGGCTCGGACGCGCTTGTGGGCGCGGTTGTGCTCCTTCTTCCAGTCACATAGCTCACTGCCGGCCGGACGACGATGCGGGATCACGAGGCTGGTGCCCGGGTAGCCACCATCGGAGATTGTTGTCGTCTTCCCGACGGCCGCCTTGGCGCCGGACTCGGCCCATGCCTTGCAGTCGTTGCGGTTGCCCGGTATCGGCTGTCCGATCACGACGACCAGAGGGGTGTCAGCGTCGATGACGACCTGGTGATTGGTGGAGTACCTGTAGTTCTTCGACTGCTCGGCGATGCTGTGGTCGCGGGTAGGGACCAGAGCGCCGTCCACGATGAGCACCGTGTCCTCGGGGAATCGTTGCCACTGCTTGAGTGCGAGCAGTGGGCTGGTGCGGGTAACGATCCGGTCGGCTGCGGACTTCGAGATGCCGAACAGCGGGGCGAGCTGCCTCAATGTCAGGTTGGTTCGCCAGTAGGCAGCGACGAGCAGCACCCGGTCCTCCAACGGCAGCGACCATGGGCGTCCCGGCCGCAGCACCTCGGCTCCTTCGCGGCGCAGCATCGTGATCAGCTTGCGGAAGGCGCGCGGATTCAGGCCGGTGAACGGGGCTATCCAAGACGGCTCCGACGCCGTGATCACTGCTGTCACATCAAGATCGTCGCACTGCCTCGGAGGCCAGACTCACGGAGATCGCTACCTGCCAGGATTTCGCTGGGCGGTCTCGTCATCAGCTAGTACCGTGCGATGCAGAGCGGTGAGGGGGGTGGGCTGGTGCGCCCGGTGCTATTGGTAGATGTGGACGGGCCTCTGAATCCGTATGCCGCGAAGCCGCATCGACGGCCCGAGGGTTATGAGACGCACCGGCTTCTGACGCCGCGCTGGGAGGCGGCCGAGCGGCGCCGGCTGGCCGAATGGGGGCTGCCGAACAAGCCGGTGAAACCACTGCGAGTGTGGCTCAATCCGGCCCACGGCCCGGCATTGGATGCGCTCCCCTTCGACCTGGTGTGGGCGACAACGTGGGAGGAAGAAGCCAACGCTTTCGTCGCACCGGTCCTGGGATTGCCCGAGCTGCCCTTCATCGCCTGGCCCTCGCCGCGGGCCGAGCCCGGGGACGGTGTGTTCTGGAAGACCCCGGAGATCGTCGCGTGGGGGCAAGGCCGGGCGTTCGCCTGGATCGATGACGAGATCACCGAGGCGGATCGAGCCTGGGTGAAGGAGCATCACAGCGGCTCCGCCCTACTGCACCGGATCGACCCCCGCTGCGGCCTTACCAGCGACGACTTCGCCGCACTCACGGCATGGGCGACCAGCCTGCGCTGACCCACGACCAGTCGGCAACCACCTGCAACGCCGCTCCGCACGATCATTGCGGGACAGCCCTTAGGTGTGTTCCTGCCGACCATGGCCACGACCAAACGCCATGCATCGCCGCATCGTCGAAAACGTCCAACGCCTCCAGGTCGCTCTCATCCCCGTGCGGCTCCTGCACTCCATGGCGTGGCTCGAAGAAAGCGCCAAGACCACCGACGACACGCTGATCGCGAACTGTGCCGAAACCGTCAGGATTTCGGGGGAGTGGCTTCGAGGCCGCCATCGCGGGCTCCTCGGCGGCGCGGCCGTCGGCACCTGGGACACCGCCGCGCTCGCCGCGCTGCCCGTCCGCTACAACGTCATGCGCTGGCTGGGCCTCACCGGGAAGACCGTCATTATCGACGAGGCCCATGCCTACGACGCGTACGGCCACCGCCTCACCGAACGCCTCCTCGAATGGCTCGGGCACACCCGCACCCCGGTCGTATTGCTGTCCGCCACGCTCACAGGGATCATCGCCACCTGTCTCGCCGCGGCGCAGGCCACACCATCCCCATCACGCTCGACCCCGCCTAGCCCGGCTGGACGTTCGTGGACGCCATGACCGGCCAGGTGACCACCAGCGAAACCCTCCCCACCACCCGTGCCCGCGCCCTCACCATCACCACGCAAAGTGTTCAGCACGCAGCCGCCTCGGCCAATGCCGACAGTCGCCTCGCCACCATCGCCCGCACCCTCCAGCCCATGACCAGTGAAGGCACCGGGTGCGCGCTCGTCGTCTGCAACACCGTCGCTGACGCCCAGGCCACCGCCCGGCATCTGCGGCAAGCCTGGACCGGTGCCCACCGGCCGCTTGTGCAGCTCCTCCACGCCCGCATGCCCGCCCGCCAACGCGACGCGATCACCCGCCGACTCGAACACTGGGCAGGCAAACCCCGCCCCGCCTACACCACCCCCAGCGGCCACTACACCCGCGCCCGCGGCCAGCGACCGCCGCGGCCTGTGATCGTGGTCGCCACCCAAGTCGTTGAACAGTCCCTTGACGTGGACTTCGACCACGTCTTCAGCGACCTCGCCCCCATCGCTCTCCTCCTCCTGCGCGCGGGCCGCTGCACCGCCACGACCGCCCAGAACGCCCCCACTGGGCACCCGACCCGGCCATGACCGTCCTGATCCCCACCGGCCA
>NZ_JBVHZH010000111.1:0-4934 GCF_055574515.1 Streptomyces sp. NPDC029466 | reverse complement strand
GGCCCCGCCACCACCGGAGCAACCGACTCCACCCGCTCCTCTTCAGGAGCCTGCTCCAACACCACATGCGCATTCGTCCCGCTGATGCCGAACGACGACACACCGGCACGGCGGGGGCGGCCGGTGTCCGGCCACTCCTGTGCTTCGGAGAGCAGCTCGACCGCACCCGCGGACCAGTCGACATGCGGGGTGGGCTCGTCCAGGTGCAGGGTCTTGGGCAGAAGGCCCTGGCGCATGGCGAGGACCATCTTCATGACGCCGGCGACGCCGGCCGCGGCCTGGGTGTGCCCGAGGTTGGACTTGATCGCACCGAGCCACAAGGGCTGGTCGGCGGGCCGGTTCTGGCCATACGTGGCCAGCAGCGCCTGCGCCTCGATCGGGTCGCCCAGCCGCGTGCCCGTGCCGTGCGCCTCCACCGCGTCCACCTCGGACGGCTCCAGGCCCGCGCCGGCCAGGGCCTGCCGGATCACCCGCTGCTGCGAGGGACCGTTGGGGGCGGTCAGACCGTTGGACGCACCATCCTGGTTCACCGCCGAACCCCGCACCACCGCCAGGACCGTATGGCCGTTGCGCCGGGCGTCGGAGAGCCGCTCCACGAGCAGCATGCCGACACCCTCGCCCCAGCCGGTGCCGTCCGCGGCGGCGGCGAACGGCTTGCAGCGACCGTCCGCCGCGAGGCCGCGCTGCCGGGAGAAGTCGACGAAGGTGTCGGGAGTGGACATCACCGAGACACCGCCGGCCAGGGCCAGCGAGCATTCACCGGACCGCAGTGCCTGCATCGCCCAGTGCAGCGCCACCAGCGAGGCGGAGCACGCCGTGTCCACGGTGACCGCGGGGCCTTCGAAGCCGAGTGAGTAGGAGACCCGGCCGGACACCACGCTGGCCGAGGTTCCGGTGATCAGGTAGCCGTCCGCGTTGTCCGCGCCCTGGGCGAGGACCGAGCCGTAATCCTGGCCGTTGGTGCCGACGAAGACACCGGCGTCGCTGCCCCGCAGGGTGGTCGGGTCGATGCCCGCGTTCTCCAGGGTCTCCCAGGAGGTTTCCAGCAGGATCCGCTGCTGCGGATCCATCGCGGTCGCCTCACGCGGCGAGACGCCGAAGAAGCCGGCATCGAAGTCACCGGCGTTGCCGAGGAAGCCGCCCTCGCGCACATACGAGGTGCCCTTGTGCTCCGGGTCCGGGTGATACAGCCGCTCCACGTCCCAGCCACGGTCGGCCGGGAAGGCACCGATCGCATCGCCGCCACGCGCCAGCAGCTCCCACAGCGCATCGGGGCTGTCGATCCCGCCGGGGAAGCGGCAGGCCATGCCGACAATGGCGATGGGCTCGTCGTCCACGGCTGCCTTGGCACGTACCGCGGGGCCGGCGGTCTGGCCGCCGAGCAGTTCCTCCCGCAGATGGCGCACCATCGCGGACGGAGTGGGGTAGTCGAAAATCAGCGTGGCCGGCAGCCGCAGACCGGTGGCGTTGTCCATCCGGTTACGCAGTTCCACGGCGGTGAGCGAGTCGAACCCGAGGTCCTTGAACGCCCGGGACGCGTCGAGCCCACTGCTGTCGGAGTAGCCCAGCACCAGGGCGACCTGGGCGGTGACAAGGTCCAGCAGAGCACGGTCCTGCTCGGCCTTCGTCAGCCCGACGAGCCGGTCCCGCAACGTGCTGCCGGCACCGCCGCCGGCTGCGGCAGCGCGCCGCCGGACCGGTATGAGGCCGTGCAGGATGGCCGGTACCGAAGGCGCGGCGGCGAGGGCCCGCACATCGAGATGGATCGGTACGGCCAGCGCCGATTCCACGGCGACCGCCGCGTCGAACAGGTCCACGCCTTCGGCCGCGGAGACCGGCAGCACGCCGTCGGCCGCCATGCGCCGCAGGTCGGTTTCGCTCAGCTGCCCCGTCATTCCACTGGCATCGGCCCACAGACCCCAGGCCAGGGAGGTACCCGGCAGGCCACCGAGGCGACGGTGCTCAGCGAGGGCATCGAGGAAGGAGTTGGCCGCCGCGTAGTTGGCCTGCCCGGCGCTGCCGAGCACACCGGCAGCCGAGGAGAACAGTACGAAGGCCGACAGGTCCAGGCCCTGGGTCAGTTCGTGCAGATTCCAGGCCGCGTCCACCTTCGGCCGAAGCACGGTGTCGAGACGTTCCGGGGTCAGCGAGCCGATGATGCCGTCGTCCAGAACACCTGCCGTGTGCACCACACCCGTCAGCGGGGCATCGGCCCGGATCCCGGCCAGCACGGCGGCCAGCGCGTCACGGTCAGCCGCATCACACGCCACGACCTCAACTCGGGCACCCAGCTCCGTCAGCTCGTACTGCAACTCCCGGGCGCCGACAGCCTCAAGGCCACGGCGGCTCGTCAACACCAAGCTGCGAACGCCATGCTCAGACACCAGGTGGCGGGCGAACAGTACACCCAACGTGCCCGTGCCACCCGTAATCAGCACCGTGCCCTCGGAGTCCCATACCGGCGCACCCTCCGACGGCGCAGTCCGCACCAGCCGCGGCACGGATACCACCCCGTCGCGAACCGCCAACTGCGGCTCACCCGAAGCAACCGCCGCAGCAATGACCTCCATCGACGACTGCTGCTCATCAAGGTCGAGCAGCACAAACTGGCCCGGGTTCTCGACCTGAGCGGAGCGCAGCAGACCCCACACCGCGCCGCCCACCGCATCCAGCGGCTCCCCCGCCACCGACACGGCGCCACGGGTCGCGACCACCAGCTTCGAACGCGTGCAACGCTCATCAGCCAGCCAGGACTGCACACCCTCCAGCACCCGGCCCACCGTGGCCCGGACCGCCTGCGGCACCTGCAACGCACCATCCGAGCGAGGCACCGCCAGCACCACACACTCCGGCACCTCCACCAGCTCACTCAGCACGTCCGCACCCGACGCACCCAACGCAGCAGCCAGCCCCGCATCCTCGCCAAGGACCGCCCACGAACCCGCCACCGGCTCAGACCGAAGCGGCAACTCCGACCACTCCACCCCGAACAGCGAATCCCGGTGCCGCACCCCGGTGGTTGCGAACTGCTCGGCGGAGACCGCGCCCCACGCCACCCCGTCCGCCGAGGCCACCAGGCCGCCGGCCTCGTCCGTCGCAGTCAGCGCATAGCCGTCACCGGCCCTGGTCAGCTGCACCCGCAACGACACGGCGCCCACCGCGTGCAGCCGCACCCCGGACCAGGAGACCGGCAGCCGCAGCCCATCGGTCACCGGCTGCAGGGCCGCGTCCAGCAATGCCGGATGCAGGCCGAACTCGCCCGCCCGGTCGGCGATTTCCTCGGGCAGCGCAACCTCGGCGAAGACCTCATCGCCACGACGCCACATCGCTCGCACGCCGCCGAACACCGGTCCGTGCTCAAAGCCGGCCGCGGCCAGCTCCCCGTACAGCCCTTCCACCGAGACGGCTTCCGCGCCGGCCGGCGGCCATACCGGAGCGTCGATGCTGCCGACGGGAGCCCCCGCGGCCAGCACGCCGTCGGCATGCCGGGTCCATGCCCCGTCCACGGCTTCCTCATCGCGGGCGAACAGCGCGATCTCGCGGCGACCGTCCACCGCAGACTGGCCGAGCGCGACCCGGAGTTGCACTCCACCGCGGTCCGGCAGGATCAGCGGCGCCCGCACGGTGAGTTCTTCCAGCAGGTCACAGCCGACCTGGTCCCCGGCCCGGATGGCGAGTTCGACCAGGGCCGAGCCGGGCAGTACGGCGGCGCCGAGCACGGCATGGTCGGCCAGCCAGGGGTGGGTGGCCAGGGACAGCCGCCCGGTGAAGAGGAACCCGTCCGAATCCGGCAGGGCGACGGCAGCGCCGAGCAGCGGGTGGTCCGCGGCGCCCAGACCGGCCGAGGTCACATCGCCGGTGCCCGCGCCGGTGCGGTCCAGCCAGTACCGCTGGCGCTGGAACGCGTAGGTGGGCAGCGCCACTTGGCGGGCGCCGGGGAAGAACGTCGCCCAGTCCACGACGACACCCCGCGCGTACGCAGCGCCAAGGGCCTGGAGGACGGCTTCCGCCTCGGACCGGTCCTTGCGCAGACCGGGCAGGAAGGCCGCGGGAGGGCCCTCGACCTCACGGAGGCAGTCCTGCCCCATGGCCGCCAGGACGCCGTCGGGGCCGAGTTCGAGGAAGGTGGTGACACCTTCGCCGTGGGCGGCGCGCATACCGTCGTGGAAGCGGACGGCCTCCCGCACATGCCGCACCCAGTACTCCGGGTCACGAAGCTCGGCGGGGTCGGCGAGACGGCCGGTCACATTCGACACGACCGGTAACTTGGCCTCGTCGTACGTGAGTTGATCCAGGATTGCGCGGAAGTCGGCCAGCATCGGGTCCATCAGCGGTGAGTGGAAGGCATGGCTCACCCGCAGCCGCTTGACCTTGCGGCCCTCGGCCTCCAGGGCGGCGGCGATCTGCTCCACCTCGGCCTTGGCACCCGAGAGCACGACGGACTCGGGACCGTTGACGGCGGCGATGCCGACCTGCTCCCGGCCCTCCAGCAGCGGGGCGACCTCGTCCTCCGAGGCCCGCACCGACACCATGACGCCACCTGCCGGCAGAGCCTGCATCAGCCGTCCGCGCGCCGCGACCAGCTTCGCCGCGTCCGCCAGCGACCACACACCGGCCAGATAGGCGGCCGTGACCTCACCGATGGAATGCCCCAGCAGCACCTCCGGCGTCACACCATGAGACTCAACGAGACGGTAGAGGGCGACTTCGAGGGCGAACAGCGCCGCCTGCGCGTACTGCGTCTGATCGAGGAGGTCGCCCCCGTCCCGGACCACCTCCGTCAGCGGCCGAGGCAGCAGACCATCCAGCTCCGCACACACCTCATCCCAGGCCCGCGCAAACACCGGATACGTCTCATACAACTCACGGCCCATCCCCAGCCGCTGCGCCCCCTGACCGGTGAACAGCACACCAAGGCGCCCCTCACCAGCCAC
>NZ_JBVHZH010000110.1:0-4968 GCF_055574515.1 Streptomyces sp. NPDC029466 | reverse complement strand
GGATCGCCCGGCAGTCGGCGGCCGACTGGCGGCCGTCCACCCGCAGTCCGAGGAATTTCTCGGCCTGCTTCTGGTAGGGGCCGCGGCTCGCGGTGCACGAAGACGCGGTGGCGGCCTGAGCGGTCGAGCCGAAGGCCACCGTCAGCGGAACGGCCAGCGCCGTGAGGGCGAGCGCCGCGCCCGCCCGACGACCGGCGCCGGACCGCGGGACACGCAGGTTCAGTCGTCTTTTCATACCCCGTATGACTGTTTGCCCGACCCGCCGGTTGCAGGCGTGACCGACCCGAAATATCTGGTACGTGATCCGTGTCCCGGTGGACGGAACGGCGTCCCGTCCACCGGGGAGCGGGACCGCCTACAGCACCACGACCTTCTTCTGGTGGGCGTAGCTGAAGCCGTCGTCGTCGAAGTAGAAGACGGTGACCTTGAGCTTGTCGCCCTTGGCGAACTGCGACACGGCGGCCGGGCGCAGGTTCACCAGCGCGGTGTGGTCGCGGTAGTCACAGACCAGCTTGTCGATCTTGACGGTGCCGGCGGCGTACGGAGCGTCGTGCCCGGTCCCGTTGACCTTGACTGCCCTGGCCACCAGCTGGTGGTTGATGTCGACGTCACAGGAGTAGGTGACCTTCACTTGCAGGCCGGGCTCGTGCAGCGAGACGTTGTCGATGGCCAGGATGTTGGCCTTGGCGACCGCCGCCGGCGCGGCGACCAGTACTCCGGCACCGGCCAGGACCGCTGCGGCCGCGGCGCCGACGAGACGACGCCGTACCCGGGATGACTTCATTGGTGGCTTCCTTCCCCCCGCGCAGCCGCCCCGGTCGAAGACGGCGGAGAAATCTCCGCCTGTGCGGGCGACTGCGACAGATGTTCAATTTGACGGCGATCATACGTGACCTTCCGTGCGGAAACCGCCGGTTTATGGCCACGACGGGCGCGACGGGGCAAGACGGCGAACACACCCTCTCCGATGACCATCCGCTATCGCATCGCCACTTAATGTGCTCATGGCGGCCGGTCGCGGCGCCCGCGACCGGCCGCTTTCCCCGGCTCCGCGAGGAGTCACCCCCGCCCAGAAGGGACGACGCATGATCACCGATGCAGTGCGTGCGGAGTACGAGCACCGCTTCGCCATGTACGACACCGACGGCGACGGCTACCTGACCGCCCAGGACTTCACCGACCGGGCCCGGCTGCTGACGGACGCGGTCGGTGAACCGGCGGACTCCGCCAAGGCGCGGGCGCTGGGCGCGGGGATGCGCCACACCTTCGAGCAGCTCGCCGCGCTGGCGCGGATCGACGCGACGGGCCGGCTGAACCGGGAGCAGTTCGTCGAAGCCTTCACGCGCGCGAGCGAGTTGGGGTCCCTCGGCAGGGTCGTGGGACCCTCGATCGCCGCGACCGTCGCGCTCGCCGACGCCGACGGGGACGGGGTGGTCAGCCGGGAGGACTTCGCGGTGGTGCACCGCGCGGCGGGCTACTCGGCCGCACAGGCGGCGGAGGCCTTCGCGGCGCTGGACCGGGACGGTGACGGGCGGCTGCTGGTCGATGCCTGGCCGGGCGCCGGCCCCGAGTAGTCCTCCCCTGGCCCTCACCCCCGGAAGGTCAGTGCGAGGTGCGCCCGCAGCCCCGGAGCGCTCACCGGGGCGTCGCGCAGCCCCAGGTAGCCGTCGGGGCGGATGAGGAAGCCCTCGCCGCCCCGCGCCCCGTACCTCTTCCGGAACGCGTCGAGGCCGTCGTGGACGACGGGCAGCGACAGGCCGTCCGTCCGGAGGTGCGGGGCCGCGACCACCCAGGCGCTCAACTGCCCCTGCGCACCGCGCCGCGCCGACGCCACCACCGCGTCGTACGGCGCCAGTTGGGCCTCGTCGTCCGCATAGAGCAGCAGGGTGTGGTCCGGCCCGCGCAGCAGGTCGAAGAGGCGGGACGGGAACGCGGTGAGGTCGTGGCGGAGGCCGTCGCAGTCCGGTGCCCGGTCGCCGGGGGCGGGGCCCTCGGGCCGGTGCCGGTCCGGCCCGACGATCGGGCTGCCCCGGTAGCCGACGAGCAGTTGGGCCTCGCGCCGGATCACCGTCGACGGGTCGTCGGGGTCCGCCTGGACGCCGCTGCCGGCGTGCCGGACCGTCCGTTGCACCACTTCCTCGCCCACGGGGTGGCGCTCCGCGTGATAGCTGCCCAGCAGCCCCTCACTCGCGGTCGAGCGCACCGCCAGGGCCACCTTCCAGGCCAGGTTGTAGGCGTCCTGGATGCCGGTGTTCATGCCCTGGGCGCCGGTGGGCGGATGGACATGGGCGGCGTCTCCCGCGACGAACACCCGGCCCGCTCCGTAGCGGTCCACCAGACGGTGGCTGATGCGGAAGACCGAGGACCAGCGGAGCGAGGAGGCGCGGGTGGGCTGCGGTGAGAGCCGGTCGAGGACCGCCTGGATGTGCGGGAGGCCGGGGGTGGAACCGGCCTCCAGACCGTGCGCCACGTCTTCCTCCTGCGGCTGTTGCGGCAGGGCGAGTTCGGGCGGGACGAGCATGGACGTCCGGTAGCGGTTACGGCCGGGCAGCGGGATGCAGACCAGCAGGTCGTCGGTGCGGCCGTCGCTCTGGTGCATGGCCCGTACCGCGTAGCCGTGCGGCAGTTCCCAGTCGACCTCGACATCCCCCAGCATGTACTCCTCGGGGAAGGAACCGCCCTCGAAGCTCAGGCCGAGGGTCTTGCGGACGACGCTGTGGGCGCCGTCGCAGCCGAGGAGGAATCCGGTGCGGATCGACTCCTGTGCGCCGGACGGCAGCGCGAGGCAGGCCCGGACCTCGTCGGCGTGCTGCTCGAAGTCCACCAGCTCCGTGCCGCGTTCGACGTGGGTGCCCCAGCGTGCGAGCCGTTCGGCAAGGATGCGTTCGGTGGCGTACTGCGGCAGTGCGGCGAAGCGATAGGGCACATCCGGCGGCAGGGTCAACTCGATCCGCGCCTGCTCCGCGCCATTGACGTAGATCAGTTGTCCCCGGAGCGGGGCCGCGGCCTCCAGGGCCTGCCACGCCACCCCCATCAGGTCCCAGATCTCCAGCGTCCTGGGCTGGATGCCCACCGCCTTGGCGTACGGCTGCGGGGCGGGCAGCCGGTCGACGATGCGGCACCGTACGCCGCGCCGCCGCAGTTCGCAGGCCGCCGTCAGCCCGACCGGGCCCGCACCGACGACCAGGACATCCACATCGGCCATGGCTGCCTCCCGGGGCGGAACCACCCTCCTCCCAAGGGAACACAGCGCGGTGGGGCTGTCCATTTCCGGGGGACAGCCCCACCGGCGAACGGGCCGTTACACCGCTCAGGACCCGTGCGCGGTGCATGCGTACCTGCGCAGCGCGTGCATCAAGTGCGCCGGTTGCGCTCGGCGGACACCCCCCGGCCGAGCAGGTGATCGCCAGGCTTCTGATGGTCATGCGCCCACGGCCTGCGGGGTGCGCCCCCGCCCGTCTGAACAGGTGCGCCGTGTGCAGGCACGGCCGCGCGCCGACGGCAAGGGGGCAGGCCGGTCCGCTGCGGCGCTACCGCGCGCTCTGCCGATAACAACTCGGGCCGTGGTTGTCTCTTCCCCGTCGAATTCATGGCGCCGCGCGGAAATCGCAGTTCGAGCTCCATTCGAACGCGATACGCCGCACCGGCGCCGGGTTTCCTGAATGGCTGCCAGGCAACTGCGCGGCGAGCGACGGGAGTAAAGGCATGCAATTTCCTCAGGTATCGGAATCGACGACCCGGAGTGAATTCCGGGGCTACGGGGCCCGGGGCATCACGGCAGCAGCCGTCCTGCTGGCGGCCGGTGCACTGAACCTGGTCACCGAGCAGCCCGCCGAGGCCCGGGGCGGCGGGGCCTGGGACCGGCTGGCCGGCTGCGAGAGCGGCGGGAACTGGCGTATCGACACCGGGAACGGCTTCTCCGGAGGGCTTCAGCTCGCCCACTCCACCTGGCACTCGTTCGGTGGCGGCGCCTATGCGGCACGGGCGGCGCGGGCGACCCGGGCCCAGCAGATCCAGGTGGCGGAGCGGGTGCTGGCCCGTCAGGGCTGGGGCGCGTGGCCGGCCTGCTCGGCCTCGCTGGGGCTCAACTCGGCCACCGCGCACCGCACTCCACGGAGCACCACGGCCCGCCCCGCGCCGCAACGGCACGCCGCTTTGTCGTCCCGCGGCCGGGTCCGGCATCCGCAGTCCCATGAGAAGCGCTACAAAGTCGGGCGCCATAGGAGTACCGGCGGCTCGGTCGTCGTCAACGCCGGGGACACCGTGAGCGGTATCGCCTACGCACATGGCTGCGGCTGGCAGGAATTCTACCGGCTCAACCGGCGCGTGATCGGGGCGAATCCGCATCTGATTTTCCCCGGCACACGGCTGGCCCTGCCGCACTCCGGCACCCGCTGAGCACCTTCCGGAATTCCCGGCACCTCATGACGCAGAACCCGGGGAATTCCGCGGAAACTCCTTACCCACACCGCGAGATGGCCCGCCGGAGGGGACGGGCCGGCGCGGAAAGGGGTGGCGACGGCCGGGTGGGGTGATCGGCCGGCCGCCGGGAGTGCGGGAACGGCCCGTCCGCGGCACCGCGGACGGGCCTTCCGCATGGCGGACGCACGACGACGGTGCCGCCCTCCGCGCCGTCGGGACAGGTGGGAGGGCGCCCCTGCCGCCCGGCCGACGGTGCGGCCGGCGCGGGCAGACGGCTCCGTTTCCGCCGCGCTACGCGGTCGCGTACACCTTGTTGGCGAATTCCGCGATCTCCGCGTCGCTGAGGTTCTTGGCGAGGTTGGCCTCGGTGATCATTCCCACCAGACGGTGGCCGCCCTTGACGTCGATCACCGGCAGCCGCTTGATGTGGTGCTGCTCCATGGTCTGGAGAACCTCACTGGCGCCCGCGTCCGCGTCGATCCAGTGCAGCGTCCCGCCCATGGAACCGGCCTGCACCGTCGCCGGGTCGATCCCTTCGGCACAACA
>NZ_JBVHZH010000109.1:0-5107 GCF_055574515.1 Streptomyces sp. NPDC029466 | reverse complement strand
GTCCGCCCTGGGGAAGGACCGCCACTGCGCGATGAACGTAACGCGGCCGGATCACCGCCCGGGTAACTACAACGCCACCCTTCCGGCAACCGGCCTGCCCATTGAGTGCTTACTTCGGAATGTCCCGCCAAGTGAGGTCGAGGGCCCGGCAATTACCGTGGGGTGGGCGCGACTCCGGGCCCGCGTGGAACATGGTGCCGGCACGTTTCGTCGTGCTCGACCTGATGCCGCTGACGACGTCCGGAAAGATCGATCGGAAGCGGCTGACCGCCGTACTCTTCGAAGCTGGGGGACCGGGCCGGATCGATGCCGCCGTGGGCAGTACAACCGAGAGGCAGCTGGCCCTCATCTGGTCACAGGTCCTCGACGTCCCGCCGCAGGGCCAGGACGCGGACTTCTTCGCGCTCGGCGGCGATTCCCTGACCATCCCCCGGGTCCGAGACGCCGTCACGGCAAGCTTGGGCGTTGACGTCCCGCTGAACTCCTTCTACGAGTGCCCGCAACTGCACCGGTTGGCCACGCGGGTCGATCTGCTGATTCAGCAGGAAAAGGTGCGTTCACCCAACAACTAGGGCATGAAGATTCTTGGCTTTGGCCTGCCAAGTTCGGGGTTTCGCTGGACACGCGATTCTCATCGGCGGCGCGGACCAGGGGAAGCGTCGAGACCGACGATGTCGGGCGCCCCTTCGCTGTTACTGTCGCGCCATGTCCAAGATCGAGATAGACGTGGTGACCGCCGAGTTCTTCGATGCCTTTGACAACCGGGGCGGCAAGGCCGCCGACGTGGCCCGGATCCGCCGGCTGGTTCTTCCGGGCGGCGTGATCGTCAAGACCGGCCCGGAGTTCACGGTCTACACCGTGGACGAGTTCATCAAGCCTCGCCAGTCACTGCTGACCGACGGTCGGCTGGTCGAGTTCTCCGAGTGGGAGACCTCCGAACAGACAGAGGTCGCGGGCGATGTCGCCTCGCGGTTCAGCGAGTACCGCAAGTCCGGGATCTTGGATGGCGAGCCGTTCGAGGGAGGCGGGACCAAGACCATCCAGTTCGTCCGCACCTCAGAGGGCTGGCGGATCGCAGCGCTTGCCTGGTACGACCAGCCGTGACCGCAGGGCGGTCGGCTGCGGCTTTCCCTGTCGAGGGCGGCTGCCGCGGGGTGGTCGCGCAGACAGAACCGGTGCTGCCGGCGGCCGCCGACCGCTGCCGTGGTGCCGCGGCCCCTCGCCTGGGTGTCCACCACATAGGCGGACGGAACGCACCAGCTCCTGCCTGCGAAGTTCTGCGGAAAGTGGTATCGGCCGGGCTGGCGTTATCCCAGGTCAGAGCGCTCCGGCAAGGGCAGACGCCGAGCCGCCAGTGATCGACGCCACTACCGTTGGCAGGTTCTTCGTCTCTTCGTAGGATCCACCATCATAGCGGTGCTGACCTGCTGAAATGGCGGCCGTGACGGCGTCGGCAGAGCATGGATCCGGGAAGGACCCGGATCTTGACGTCGGCCAACTGAATGATCAGGCATGGTCTGGTAACAAGTCCCTGCGGGTCCGGAGTCCGATCTGCCCGTGGCGTACACCATGGTGTCCCTCATGGCAGGCTGAAGGGGTCGAGAATGTTCCGCAAGGTACTGGTCGCCAATCGTGGTGAGATCGCGATTCGCGCTTTCCGCGCCGGCTATGAGCTGGGCGCGAAAACCGTTGCCGTCTTCCCATACGAGGACCGCAACTCACTGCACCGGCTGAAGGCCGACGAGGCGCATCAGATCGGCGAGCCGGGGCACCCGGTGCGCGCCTACCTCTCCGTGGAGGAGATCGTCCGTGCCGCGCGCCGGGCGGGCGCGGACGCGGTGTACCCGGGCTACGGGTTCCTGTCCGAGAACCCCGATCTCGCGCGGGCTTGCGAGGAGGCGGGCATCACGTTCGTCGGGCCGAGCGCAAGCACGCTCGAACTGACCGGGAACAAGGCGCGCGCGGTGGCTGCCGCGCGCGCCGCCGGCGTACCGGTGCTCGGTTCCTCGGAGCCCTCCAGCGACGTGGACGAACTGGTTCGTGCCGCCGAGGACATCGGTTTCCCCGTGTTCGTCAAGGCGGTCGCCGGCGGCGGCGGACGCGGTATGCGCCGCGTCGAGGACCCCGGCGCGCTGCGCGAGTCCATCGAGGCGGCGGCCCGCGAGGCCGCGTCCGCGTTCGGCGACCCCACCGTCTTCCTGGAGAAGGCCGTCGTCGACCCCCGCCACATCGAGGTGCAGATCCTCGCCGACGGGCACGGCGAGGTCATCCACCTCTTCGAGCGCGACTGCTCGCTCCAGCGCCGGCACCAGAAGGTGATCGAACTCGCGCCCGCGCCGAACCTCGACCCGGCGCTGCGCGAGCGGATCTGCGCCGACGCGGTGCGGTTCGCCCGGGAGATCGGCTACCGCAACGCGGGCACCGTGGAGTTCCTGCTCGACCGCGACGGGAACCACGTCTTCATCGAGATGAACCCGCGCATCCAGGTCGAGCACACGGTGACCGAGGAGGTCACCGACGTCGACCTCGTGCAGGCGCAGCTGCGTATCGCCGCGGGGGAGACACTCGCCGATCTCGGCCTCACCCAGGACACGGTCGTCCTGCACGGCGCCGCGCTGCAATGCCGTATCACCACCGAGGACCCCGCCAACGGCTTCCGCCCGGACACCGGCCGGATCAGCGCCTACCGGTCGCCGGGCGGCTCAGGAATCCGCCTGGACGGCGGCACCACACACGCCGGTACGGAGATCAGCGCGCACTTCGACTCGATGCTGGTCAAGCTCAGCTGCCGCGGCCGCGACTTCAGCACCGCCATCGGCCGGGCCCGGCGCGCGGTGGCCGAGTTCCGCATCCGCGGCGTGGCCACGAACATCCCGTTCCTGCAAGCCGTGCTCGACGACCCCGACTTCCGGGCCGGCCGGGTCACCACCTCCTTCATCGAAGAGCGCCCGCACCTGCTCACCGCGCGCCACTCCGCCGACCGCGGCACGAAGCTGCTCACCTACCTCGCGGACGTCACGGTGAACAAGCCGCACGGCGCACGACCCCAGCTGATCGATCCGATCACCAAACTGCCGCCCCTGCCGGCCATCGAACCGCCCGCCGGCTCCCGGCAGCGGCTCGCCGAGCTGGGCCCGGAGGGGTTCGCCCGGTGGCTGCGCGAGTCACCGTCCATCGGAGTCACCGACACCACCTTCCGGGACGCCCACCAGTCCCTGCTCGCCACCCGGGTCCGTACCAAGGACATGCTCGCCGTCGCCCCGGTGGTGGCGCGGACGGTGCCGCAACTGCTGTCCCTGGAGTGCTGGGGCGGCGCCACCTACGACGTCGCCCTCCGCTTCCTCGCCGAGGACCCCTGGGAGCGGCTGGCCGCACTCCGTGAAGCGGTGCCGAACATCTGCCTCCAGATGCTGCTCCGTGGCCGCAACACCGTGGGCTACACGCCGTACCCGACCGAGGTGACCGACGCCTTCGTCCAGGAGGCCGCGGCCACCGGCATCGACATCTTCCGGATCTTCGACGCGCTCAACGATGTCGGCCAGATGCGGCCCGCCATCGACGCTGTACGGGAGACCGGAACGGCCGTCGCCGAGGTCGCCCTGTGCTACACCTCCGACCTGTCCGACCCCTCCGAGCGGCTGTACACCCTCGACTACTACCTCCGCCTGGCCGAGCAGATCGTGGACGCCGGCGCCCATGTCCTGGCCATCAAGGACATGGCGGGGCTGCTTCGGGCGCCGGCCGCCGAGAAGCTCGTATCGGCCCTGCGCCGCGAGTTCGACCTGCCGGTGCACCTGCACACCCACGACACCGCGGGCGGCCAGCTGGCCACCTACCTCGCCGCGATCCGGGCCGGCGCGGACGCGGTGGACGGCGCGGTCGCG
Organism: Streptomyces sp. NPDC029466; assembly: GCF_055574515.1. Taxonomy (NCBI): domain Bacteria; kingdom Bacillati; phylum Actinomycetota; class Actinomycetes; order Kitasatosporales; family Streptomycetaceae; genus Streptomyces; species Streptomyces sp. NPDC029466. Next base: position 1,223 of record NZ_JBVHZH010000109.1, on the reverse strand, counting down.
TCCATGGCCGGCACCACCTCGCAGCCTTCGCTGTCGGCGATCGTGGCCGCGACCGACCACTCCGCACGGCCCTCCGGGCTGGATCTGAAGGCGGTCGGGGACCTGGAGCCGTACTGGGAGAGCGTCCGCAGGATCTATGCGCCATTCGAGGCGGGCCTGGCCTCGCCGACCGGCCGCGTGTACCACCACGAGATCCCCGGCGGGCAGCTGTCCAACCTGCGTACGCAGGCAGTCGCGCTCGGCCTGGGCGACCGTTTCGAGGACATCGAGGCGATGTACGCCGCCGCCGACCGGATTCTCGGCCGCCTGGTGAAGGTGACCCCGTCGTCCAAGGTGGTCGGCGACCTGGCCCTGCACCTGGTGGGCGCCGGGGTGAAACCGGAGGACTTCGAGGCGGCACCGAACGAGTTCGACATCCCCGATTCCGTCATCGGCTTCCTCCGCGGCGAGCTGGGGAACCCGCCCGGCGGGTGGCCGGAGCCGTTCCGCGCCAAGGCGCTGGAGGGCCGCGCCGAACCCAGGCCCGTGCAGGAACTGACCGCGGACGACCGTAGCGGACTGGAGCAGGACCGGCGCGCGACGCTCAACCGGCTGCTGTTCCCCGGGCCGGCCCGCGACTTCGAGACACACCGTCAGGCCTACGGCGACACCAGCGTGCTGGACAGCAAGGACTTCTTCTACGGACTGCGTTCCGGGACGGAGTACGCGGTCGATCTCGAGCCGGGGGTACGGCTCCTGATCGAGCTGGAAGCTGTCGGAGAGGCCGACGACCGCGGTATGCGCACCGTGGTGTCCACCCTGAACGGCCAGCTGCGGCCGATCCAGGTACGCGATGCCGCAGCGGCCGCCGACGTACCGGTGACGGAGAAGGCCGACCGGACCAATCCGGGGCATGTCGCCGCGCCGTTCGCCGGGGTGGTGACGCTCGCGGTGGCCGAGGGCGACGAGGTGACGGCCGGCACCACCGTGGCCACCATCGAGGCAATGAAGATGGAAGCCGCGATCACCGCCCCGAAGACCGGACGGGTGGCCAGGCTGGCGATCAACCAGATCCAGCAGGTGGAGGGTGGCGATCTCCTCGTCGACATCGGGTGAATCGCCTCCTGCTATGGCGTGAGCGGTGCCGCCGCCCTGGTCGCGCCGGGCCGGCAGGGCGCTGCGCGACTGGTTGATGGGTGCGGCCGGTGTCGCCTGGACGAGCTGGAAGCCGCCCAGGCGACACC
>NZ_JBVHZH010000108.1:0-5156 GCF_055574515.1 Streptomyces sp. NPDC029466 | reverse complement strand
TGAGGTAGACGCGGTCAGTTCGGTCGAGGGCGTCGGCGTGGGTGGTGGGGTCGTACCAGTCGAAGCGGACCGATTCCGCGCCCGGGACCGGGGTGGCGTGACGGCTGGCGGCCTTGACGTGGTGGCGGCGGCGATCAGGTGTGCGGTGGTGCGGCTTCCGGTGGTTCCGGTGGCGCCGATGACCAAAGTGGTGTGGGTGTCGGTCATCGGGCGCTCCGGGCGAAGCCGGCGCCGGGTTCGTGGACGGCGAGGGGGTTCCAGTAGTCGCGGTAGGTGGTGAAGCGCCCGTCCTGAACAGTCACGACGGCGATGTAGGTCATGTCGAAGGGCTTGCCGCTCTCCATCAGGCGGCCCACACCGCGCATCTCGACCACGATCGTCTCGGGGTCGGTGGTCTGGTGGATCCGTACGTCGGGGAAGTCATGCAGGTCTATGTGGTCGGGGTAGTGGCGCATGTAGGCGGCGATGGACTCCTTGCTGCGCAGCCTGCCCCCCGGCCCCAGTCACTTCCGACCCGGATCCCGTCGAGCGCGGGCAAGCGAGGACAAGCGCGGACATCCGCCAACGCCCGCGAAATGGCATCAGACAGTTCCGTGCGACGAGCATTCGTTCAGTCGATGACGGCGGTGGCTTCGATCTCGACCAGGTGCTCGGGTACGTCCAGTGCCGCGACGCCCAGCAGCGTGGCCGGCGGTACCGGGGTGACGCCCAGCTTGGCGGCTGCCCGGGTGATCCCCTCAAAGAGCAAGGGCATCTTGTCGGGAGTCCAGTCGACGACGTAGACGGTCAGTTTCGCCACGTCACCGAAGGAACCACCGGCCGCGGTCAGGGCGGTACCAATGTTGAGGTAGCACTGCTCGACCTGAGCGGCGAGGTCGCCTTCGCCGACCGCGACCCCGTCGGCGTCCCAAGCGACCTGCCCCGCGATGAAGACCAGCTTCGACCCGGTCGCGATCGACACCTGCCGGTAGGCGTCAATCTCCGGCAATCCGTTGGGGTTTATCAGGGTAATGGCCATACTGCTGCCTCCATTGCCATAAGAACCGCTCTCTTGTGGTTACTCAGAAACCGTAGGAGAGTGGCCGCTGACATGGAAGAACGCACTTTTCAGTGACTGAGGAACCTGATGGTGACCAAGCAGTTCAGCGGCTCGCCCGAGGATGCAGACCTCAGGCGTGCGGACTCCCTGGCTCGGGAGATCTTCTCGGACGTCGCCAACAAGTGGGCGCTCCTGATCATCGAGTCACTCGGTGAACACACCCTGCGCTTCAGCGAGTTGCGGAACGAGATCGAGGGCATCAGCCACAAGATGCTCACCCAGAACCTGCGCATGCTGGAGCGCAACGGTCTGATCGAGCGGACGGTGCACCCCGTAGTGCCACCGCGGGTCGACTACACCCTCACCGAGGCGGGCCAGGCCCTCCGGGTGACGATCGACGGACTGTGCGACTGGACCCACCAGCACCTCAGTCACATCGAAGCCTCGCGCCACCGCTTCGACGCCTGACGGGTGGAGCGCAGGTGTTGAGCCGTCCTTGTTCTGGGTTGCCGGGCGCCAAGGGGCAGTGGGCTGGGGCACGTCGTTCGGCTCATGGTGTCCCGGCCCTGCGAACGGCAGCGTCTACGCGAGCGGCAGGGCGCTCCTCCTGCTCGTCGGACTGCTCGCCGGACGCTCGTGCGAAGCCGTCTGTCAGCCTTCCCGGATGAAGCCCTCCCGCATCAGCCAGTCCTTCGCCACCTCGTGCGGGTCCTCCCCGTCCACATCCACCCGCGCGTTCAGCCGCTGGGCCTCCGCCCCCGTCAGCCGCTTGGTGATCGGGGTGAGGAGATCGGCGATGGCGGGGTACTTCCTCATTGTGGCGCTGTTCATCTCGGGTGCCGCGTTGTAGTTGGGGAAGAAGTGCCGGTCGTCCTCCAGCACCTTCAGCTTGAGTTCGGGGATACGGCCGTCGGTGGTGGCCGCCACGCCGAGGGCGCAGGCCGAGCCCTCGGCGACCTGGGTGTAGACGACGCCGTCGTCCATCTTTTTGAAGTTCCCGCGCCGGAGGGCGAATCCGTACGTCTTCGCCACGCCCGGCAGGCCGTCCTCGCGCACCGAGAACTCGCTTCCGCCGCAGATCGTCGCCGCGCCCGGGTCTTTCTTCGTCAGACGTGCCACGTCGGAGAGTGTGCGCAGCCGGTACTTCTGCGCATTCGCCTGGTTCGCGACCAGCGCGTAGGTGTTGTTGAGCGGGGCGGCGGGCAGCCAGGTGATGCCGTTGCGGCGGTCCTCCTCTCGTACGGCGTCCCACTGCTTGTACGGGTCGACGACCTGCTTGGTGTGACCGAGGTAGGTGATCCAGGCCGTGCCGGTGTACTCGTACATCCCATCCGCCGCACCGGACTTGACCGCCTCGCGGGCACCGATCGAGCCCTGGATGTTCGTCCGGTCCAGGACTTCCGCGCCGGCCGCTTTGAAGACCAGCCCCATGATCTGGCCGAGGATGATCTGCTCGGTGAACTCCTTCGAGGTCACGGTCAGTTGGGCGCCCTCCAGCGGCCTCCCCTTCCCGATGGAGCCGGGCCGCACCGAGTCGGCCAGCGGGCTGCCGCTGGTCAGTCCGCAGCCGCTCAGCCCTGCGACGGCGAGCAGCAGGGCGCCCGCGACGGCCGTCCGTACCCGGTCCAGGCGCATCAGTCCACCTCCAGGCCGCGTGGGCGTAGCAGCAACTCGACGAGCGTCCCCAGCCAGTCCATGATCAGCGCCATGGCGACCGTCAATACGGAGCCGAGCACCAGCACCGGCATGCGCTGGTTGGTGATGCCGGTGATGCCCGAGGAGACCAGGACCCCGCGTCCTCCCCCGACCCCAAAGGTGGCCGGCGTCGCGGTGCCGACGCTCAGCACGAGCGCGGTCCGTACGCCCGCCAGGATCAGCAGGACGACCAGGGGCAGTTCGACCCGGAACAGCATCAGCAGCGGCGACATCCCGATGCCGCGCGCCGCCTCCACGAGTGCCGGGTCGGTGGCCCTCGGGCCGGCCACGGTGTTGCTCATCTCCTCGGCCCGGTCCCGCACCTTCGCGCGGGGCCGGCCGGCCATCTTCGGTACGAGCCCGATGTTCGCCGGGGCCCGCGGCCCCGGACGTCGGGGAGGTCGGTAAGACGATTTCGGCAGAGTCAGCCACGGATCCCCCATGAGATGGTGGGCCGTCCGATCAGCACGTACCCGGCGTCGAACGGCAGGGCTGGGACGACGACGATTCCGAGCGTCCCCGACAGTACTTCGTTGAGCGTGTTCGCACTGCTCAGGCCGGCGACCCCGCGGAAGATCTGGTTGCCAGGCCCGGGTCCTGAGGCAAAGGCCGCCATCGCCGCGATGCCCATCAGCATCTGGGTCAGCACCCGGACACGGGTGAGGATTGGCGGCCGGGCAAGGGCCCCGAGCACCGTGGCGACGACCATGCACGGGAAGACGGCCCTGGCGTGCTGATAGGCGCCCACCAGCAGCTGCCGGCAGCGGGTGCCCAGGTACTCCCAGAAGGTCACTTCTCGGTCCCTCCCTCAAGGCCGGTCCTCCAGCGGTCAGCGGTCCATCCGGCGCCTGCCGCGACGCCTGGCGCACCGGTGGAGTAATTCGGAGCGGCACCGGATGGCACCGGGTGGCACCGGATTCTCCAACGTGATCGCCGTCGAGGCCCGCACGATGCCATCGAATCCCCCCATCCGGTCGATCACGCGCTGCAAGTCGGCATCCGAGCGTGCCACCAAACGGCTCAGCATGTCACCACCCCGCCAGCGGCGAGGAGTACTTGGGCCGCGCCCGAGGGGAGCCGCATCAACGGCTCAGCAAACTCGCCCTGCTCGCCAACCGCTGCCCCACCTGGGCATCCGACATGACTCCCCCGGTGGTGAGGGGCGGTACCGGGTCGGAGGGATTCCCGCTGTCCGTGACAGGAGGCTCCCCACCGGCACACCCAAGAACACACGGGCCGGCGTGCGCCGTGCACTGTGTCGCCGCAACCTGGACGCATGTCCTATCGGTGCGCGGCGAAAGGTGAGCAATGAAGTTCGCAGTCATCGGTGGTACGGGTCTGATCGGGTCGCAGGTCGTGAAGAAGCTGAACGCCGCCGGGCACCAGGCCGTGCCGCACTCGCTGTCCACAGGTGTCGACGCGCTCACCGGTCAGGGCGTGGAGGAGGCGGTGACCGGCGCCGACGTCATCGTCAATCTGACGAATTCCCCGACCTTCGACGACGCCTCTCCCGCCTTCTTCCAGACCTCGATGGACAACCTCCTGGCCGCCGGCCACAAGAGCGGGGTGGGGCACTTCGTCATTCTCTCGATCGTCGGCGCGGACCAGGTACCCGACCTCGCCTATTACCGCGCCAAGGTCTTGCAGGAAGACATCCTCAAGGCCGGACCGATCCCCTATTCGATCGTCCGCGCCACCCAGTTCATGGAGTTCATCGACGCCGTCATGTCCTGGTCCACCGAGGGCGACACCGTCCGCCTGCCCACCACCCCACTCCAGCCGATCGCCGCCCAGGACGTCTCCGACACCGTCGCCGAGGTCGCCGCCGGCCCCCCTCTGAACGCAACCCTCAACGTCGGCGGGCCCGACGTCCATCCCCTCGACGAACTCGGCCGGATCACCCTGAACGCCCGACCCGACGGCCGCTCGGTCGTCACCGACGACAACGCAGGCATGTTCGCCGCCGTCGACGGCGATGTGCTCACCACCAAGGGCGACGCACGCATCGCCCCCACCCACTACACCGACTGGCTCACCTGACCCGGCCGGCCCCCGCTGGAGACCTCGCCATGCCGAATAACGAACAGGCGGCGGGCAGCGCCGGGAGTCAGCCGCGCTCGGAAGCGTGGAAGACGGCGCTCACCGTGACTACCAGGCGGACGGAAACAACCGGACGGACTCCCGGAGCCGTTTCCTCGTCACCATGATGTGCGCACCGGGCCAGCCCATGCTCACCCTGGTCGACGACGAAGAGCTGACCCGGCGCCGGCACCTACGAGCTCCCCGCCCAGGCACTTGACCGCACCGCACCGACAGCCGGGCTGACCGCGATGAGCTGCGGGGCATCGACTCAGTGCCCCGGAGTGAGCACCCGCGCGGGACGGATCAGGCGGGTCCTTGGAATGCATCTGCGGAGGATGGG
>NZ_JBVHZH010000107.1:0-5602 GCF_055574515.1 Streptomyces sp. NPDC029466 | reverse complement strand
CCACCGCGCGTTTGGTTCTCCTGGTCCTCCCCCCCAGGGTGGGGGCCACCCCCCCCCCCCCCCTGCTCCCCCCCCCCCCCCCCCCCCCCCCCCCCCCCCCCCCCCCGCCCACGGGCGGGCGGCCCGTCAGGCCACGGCATCCGCGTAGACCCGCGGCGCCCCGGCCGTCTCCGGCCGCTCCGCATCCGTCAGCAGCGCGACCAGCGTCTCCCGGGCGCGCGCGACCCGGGACCGCACGGTGCCGATGGGGCAGCCCATCACCCCGGACGCCGCCGCGTACGGCAGCCCCAGCAGCTGGGTGAGGACGAAGGCCTCCCGCCGCTCCGGGGCCAGCGCCGCCAGCAGTTCGGCCAGTGCGACGCCCTCGTCGAACCCGGGCACGCCACGCGGCTGCACCCGTTCCGCGGCGGTCTGCCAGTCGTCCGTCGCGGCCAGCCGCGGCCGGACCGCATGGGACCGGATACGGTCCGCCACGACCCGCCGGGCGATCGTCAGCAGCCAGGTCCGTGCCGAGGACCGGCCCTCGAACCGCGGCAGACTGCGCAGCGCCCGCACATAGGTGTCCTGCGTCAGGTCGTCGGCCGCCTGCGGATCACCGCTCAGATGCGTCACATAGCGCCGCACATCGAGCTGAGTGGCCCGCACGAACTGCTCCACGGCCCGCTCGTCACCGGTACGGGCGGCCAGCGCCCAGCCCGTCACCGCCTCGTCATCCCGCATCCCGCGACCGCCCCTCGCCGCCCGGCCCGGCTTCGGGGAGGATGGACACATGCTCTGCTCGCGCATCCGTACGGCGCTCTCCGCCCGCCTCGACGGCGAGGAACTGCCCCCCGGACTCACCGCCCGCCGGCTCGACGACCATCTCGCCGGCTGCCCGGACTGCCGGCGGTGGCACGCGCAGGCACAGGCGCTGACGGCCGGCCTCGACCGCGCCGCCGCGCACCCCGAGGACGACCGGGCGGCCGCCGATGCGCTGCTCGCCCGGCTGCGGTCGGCTTCCGTACTGCCGGGCCCGGTCTCTCCCGGCACGGCGGACACCGGCGGCAAACGGGCCGGTTGACCCGGCGGCCCGCGGGCGCCCGCCCCCGCCGGCCGGTGCACATACGGATGCGGGCGGCGGCGCCACCGGCATCCGGACAGGATTCATCATCTGGAGTCCTTCGCATGATCCGGCCACCGCGCTCCGGCGGGGACCGGTGAAGTCGGAGCCGGGACCCCGGGCGCGTGCGTCGGCGCCCGTCCGTCCGCCGGCTCGGGAATTCGTCCGCGCTGTCAGACGACAGCCGGTTCCCGCGGTGGACCCCGCAACGACCTCGTATGCGCCAGCAGCAATTGCCGCACCGCGTGCCGCGGCTCCTGCCGGGCGGTGCGCACGGCGGGCCGCGCCTCGGGCAGCACGATCCGCAGGACCAGCACCAGGGGCGCGAACAGCCAGGCCGACACGGTCCGTACGAGCTGGAACGCGGCCCGTTCGCCGCCCCACAGCCAGCCGGCGCCGATCAGGGCGACCAGCAGGTGGGCCGCGAGCATGCCGGTCGCGCTGCCGTGCATCCCCGGCATCTGCTGCGCGGGGTCGGCCATGCCGGTCATGTGGCCGCCTGCCATGTGCTCCATGCCGGGCAGCTGGCCGCCGTGGCCCGTCGAGGGCATGGCCGCCATCTGCTGATGCATCTTCCGCAGCAGCTCGGCGTGGTCAGCTCCGGAGGACGGCATCCCTTGGGCGCCGCACAGCCAGCTGTCCGCCCACTGGCGCACGAGCGAGCGCTCGCCGCCGCCGGAACCGGTGACCGCCTGGCCGAACGAGAAGGCGGTGTGCAGGGCGGCCTGGGTGCCGACGGTCAGCAACCCCACGAGCAGCGGGCCACGTTCCCGGCCCGCACAGCACCAGGCACCGGCCGCGGTGCCCACCCAGGCGGCGCACAGCATCCAGCCGGGTATCACGGCATCCGACATCACCGCGTGGCCCAGCGCAGCGAGCAGTACGCAGACCGCCGCGAACACCGCGGCCCGCAGCCCCCTGAGAACCTGTCCCGCATCCATGACAGGGCCATCGTCGCACCCCGGCCTCACCGCGGAACGAGAGGGGCCCCGACCTGCCGTTTCCAGGGGCGCCGGGGGGTGTTGGACGGGCCGCGGGCGGAGCGGCCGTCTGCCGGTCGCCCCGTACACAACGGCGTCGCCCGCCCCGATGGCTCCGGGGCGGGCGACGCGATGACGCTGACGTGCGGTCAGGACACGTTCTCTTCGGCGTCGAGGTATGCCTGGATCCTCTCGTCCAGCGCGTTGGCCTGCGCACGGGCGCGCTGGGCGGCCTCGTGCTCGCCTTCGTGGTCCAGGCGCGCGGCCTTGGCCTTCAGGTCGGCGGACTGCTGACGCAGCTCGTCGATGTTGACGCTGATGCCACCCCCGGCCGCCACGCTCTGCCGGCCGGCGGCCGTGGTGGCGGCCTGCGCGGGCAGCGCGGCGAACAGCACACCGCCGGCGACGGCAGCCGTCACGGCGAGAACGGAAATACGTCGACGCATGAGATCCCCCTGGTCGAAAAATGGGTCGTTACCGGGCAGTAAGCCTACATGAAATGATCTTGTGTGCCGACCACGGAGGGTGAGAATCCTGGACGTCCATGGGGGCCGGGCGGACGCGGTGCCCAACTGGAGTGCCATCCCAGGGAGTTGGGGTTGACCAGCGGGGATCACGCAAACGGGGCGTGGCCGGCGCCACGCCCCGTCGGTATCCGTTGTCCTACGGCCGGGGTCCGACGACCTCCGCACCGTCCCGGACGGTGATGGCGGCGGCCGGGCAGACATCGGCGGCGTCCAGAGCGCGCTCGTCCTCCTCGATCCGGTCCTTCAGCGGACGGGCATGCGCGCCGTCCACGACGAAGAGGTCCGCGGCGATGGCGGCGCAGGAGCCCGAGGCGATGCACTGCTGCGGGTCGATCTCCACATGCCAGGTCATCCGTTCACCACCCCACCGGCATGACCCGCGGCCCGCGCACCAGCATCTCGCTCTTCCACACCACGTCACCGGCCAGTCGCAGGTCAGGGAAGCGGGTGAGCAGGGCGCCGATCGCCTCTTGGAGTTCCAGGCGGGCCAGTGGCGCACCGAGGCAGTGGTGGACGCCATGGCCGAATCCGAGGTGCTGAATTCCGGTCCGGGAGATGTCCAGCTTCCCGGGTGCGTCGAAGCGCAGCGCGTCCCGGTTGGCGGCGCCCACCGCCACCAGGACCGGAGTCCCGGCCCGTACCAGCGTCCCGCCGACCTCGACATCCTCCGTGGCGTAACGGGCCTGGCTCGCCCCACTTCCCAGCGGCACAAAACGCAGCAACTCCTCCACCGCGCCGCCGATCAGCTCCGGCCGCTCCCGCAGCAGCGCGAGCTGGCCCGGGTGGTCCAGCAGCGCGAGCACGAAGTTGGGGATCTGGGTGGCGGTGGTCTCGTGCCCGGCGACCAGGATGCCGACGCAGAGGTCCACGAGTTCGACTTCGGACAGCCGGTCGTTGACATCCCGGGCGTCGATCAGCGCCGTCATCAGATCGTCCCGCGGAGCGCGTCGGTGCGCCTCGATCAACTGCCGCATATAGGCGCGGAGTTCTTCCATATTGGCGTCGAATTCCGCCGCGGTCAGGGAACTCGTCGACAAGGCGGCATCGCTCCACACCCGGAACCGCGGCCGGTCCTCGGCCGGCACCCCGAGCATCCGGCAGATCACGGCCACGGGAATGGGCAGGGCGTAACGGTCCACCAGGTCGGCCGGCGGACCGGCCGCTTCCAGCTCGTCGAGCAGCTCGTGCGCCAGCTGCTTGACCTGCGGCCGGAGCTTCTCGACCTGGCGGACGGTGAAGGCCTTGGCCACCAGCGTCCGCAGCCGGGTGTGATCGGGCGGGTCCATGCCCAGGATGCCGCTGTCCGTGCGTCCTTCGGACTGCCGGGGCTCGTCGTGCCGGGCGCCCTCGGCGCGGCTGAAGCGCTGATCACCGAGGACGAACCGGGCCTCGGCGTACCGGGTCACGAGCCAGGCCGGCTCGCCATAGGCCATCCGGACCTTCAGCAGTCCCGGCCGGCTGCGGGCGTGTTCGTACTCTTCGGAAAGCTCAAGGCTCTCGGGAACATTGAAGGGGTAGGAGAGGGGTGCTGTGTCGGCTGTGGTCAAGGCGACCTCCCTTGTGTAAGCACCTGCTTACATCACGGTAAGCCGCCCCCCGGAGGCGGTCAACGACGCATTGTGGCCGTCTTCGTGACGGTCCGACGAAGAGGAGCGTGGCGATGGCGAAGACCCCGCAGAACGGCACGGCGAGCGCATCCCGCCGGGACGCGCAGGGCACCCGGCTGCGGTTGCTCGATGCCGCATCGGAGCTGTTCGCCGAGCGCGGCTACGAACGCGCGACGGTGCGCGACATCGCGTCCCGGGCCGGGGCCAACCAGGCCCTGTTGTTCCGCTACTTCGGATCGAAGAAGGCCCTGTTCGGCGAGGTGATGGCACGTGGCGGGCAGGAGCAGCTGCGCAGCACTCCCCCCGAGCGGCTGTTCGAGGTCGCGCTGCGCGGAATGCTGGCCGGCGGCGGCGAAGCGGGCACCGACCGCTCGCTGGAGGTGTGCCTGCGCTCCATCGGCGGCAGCGACGAGATCGCGGAGGCGCTGCGCGGGCTGGGGGAGGAGTACGCGGAGGTCCTCGCCACGCTCTCCGCGTCCGAGACCGGGAGTCTGCGGGCGGATCTGGCGCTGTCCTGGCTGCTGGGAATTGGCTTGATGCGGGTGGTCGTCGCCAAGGAGCCGCTGGCGAGCGCCGACCCCGACACGGTCTGCGCACTCGTCGCGGGCGCCCTGGGGAACCTGCTGGAGAACCTTCCGAAGGACGGGCCGGCCGACGGGGAAAGCGCAGGGAATCCGGGGTGAACGGCCGGGGCGCGGCGTGGTGCGTTGCCGTGCGTGCTGCGTTCCAGTGACTCTGCGGCGGGTCGCAAGTCGGTGGACTTATGCCCGCTTATCGTCGCCTTGGCAGGAAATATTCATTTTCTGCTGAGTCGAGTGAAGGTGGAAACATGCTCCGTTCGATCCCGCGCGGCCTTGCAGTGGCCGGCCTGACCGCGGCTGCCCTCGTGGTGCCGACGGCAGGCGCCGCCACCGCCGCGACCACGCCCCCCGGTAGCTCCCAGGACGCCAAGTGCGCCTCGCACCGCTGCGAGAAGGGTCACCTGGGCAACCAGCAGCACAAGCGCCACCACGGCCGCGTCGGACAGCATGGCCGGGACGGCTATGACGGCTTCGGCCGTGACCGCCGCGACGGCTACGGCCGCGACGGCGGCTACGACCGCTTCGACCGCGACGGCTACGGCCGCGACCGCGACCGCTACGACCGCGACCGCTACGACCGCGACCGCTATGACCGTGACCGCTACGACCGCGACGGCTACGGCCTGGGCAGGAACGGCCTGCTCAACCTCGGTCTGCTCGGCCTCCTCTGATACCCGTTCAGGCCGCGTGTGGTGGGGGGGGGGGGGGGGGGGGGGGGGAAAGGGGGGGGGGGGGGGGGGGGGGGGGGGGGGGGGGGGGGGGGGGGGTTGGGGGAGGGGGAGGCCCCCAAAGGGGAGCGGGCTCGACG
>NZ_JBVHZH010000106.1:0-6084 GCF_055574515.1 Streptomyces sp. NPDC029466 | reverse complement strand
TCTGGGGGGGGCGGTTCGGGTGTGGGGGGGTGGGGGGGTGGGGGGACGGGCCTGCGCGGGTGGGGTGTGCCGGACTGCTTCGCTTTACGTCCGGCACACCCCACCCGCTCCGACCCGCCCCCTCCCGTTGAAGGGTGGGAAAAGGCCGGTAGGTGGACCCGTAGGTGGTCCGGTGCGGCCCGTAGGGCCGGATATTGCTTACGGCGGCACGCCCCCACCCACCCGCACTCACTCCCCCACGGGAGGGGACGGGCCGGAGGGGCCTGGTGTGTGGACGTAAAGCGAAGCAGTCCACACACCAGGCCCCGGAGGTCCGTCACCGCACCCGACAAACCACCCGCCCGCCGCAGGCGCAACGGCGGGGGCACCGCGTAGCGGGCAACGAACGGCGAGCAACAACCACGGCGGGCCAGCCGAAAACGTGGGCCTCAGCCCGCCTCGGCGAGAGGCTCCGCGAACTGCGCCGCATAGAGCCGCGCATACGCGCCGTTGGCGGCCAACAGCGCATCGTGGGGCCCCTGTTCCACGATCGCGCCGTTTTCCATGACGAGGATGACGTCCGCGTCACGGATCGTGGAGAGGCGGTGGGCGATGACGAAGCTGGTGCGGCCGGTGCGGAGCTGGGCCATGGCGTGCTGGATGAGGACCTCGGTGCGGGTGTCGACCGAGCTGGTGGCCTCGTCGAGGACGAGGATGGCCGGTTCGGCGAGGAACGCGCGGGCGATGGTGATCAGCTGCTTCTCACCGACGGAGACATTGCTGCCCTCGTCGTCGAGCACCGTGTCGTAGCCGTCGGGCAGGGTCCGCACGAAGCGGTCGACATGGGTGGCCCGGGCGGCCGCCACGACCTTGTCCATGGAGGTGCCCGCGGGGGCGCCGTAGGCGATGTTCTCGGCGATGGTGCCGCCGAAGAGCCAGGTGTCCTGGAGGACCATGCCGATGTGCGCGCGCAGTTCCTCGCGCGACATGGCGGCGATGTCGGTGCCGTCGAGGGTGATCCGGCCGCCGCTCACCTCGTAGAAGCGCATCAGGAGGTTGACGAGGGTGGTCTTGCCGGCGCCGGTGGGGCCGACGATCGCGACCGTCTGGCCGGGGTGGACGGCCAGCGACAGGTCCTCGATGAGCGGCTTGTCGGGGGCGTAGCGGAAGGAGACGTCCTCGAACTCGACGCGGCCCTCGATGCGTTCGGGCCGGGCCGGCTGCACGGGGTCGGGGGTCTGCTCCTTCGCGTCGAGGAGTTCGAAGACCCGCTCGGCGGAGGCGACGCCGGACTGGACGAGGTTGGCCATCGAGGCGACCTGGGTGAGCGGCTGGCTGAACTGCCGGGAGTACTGGATGAAGGCCTGGACGTCGCCGATGGAGAGGGCGCCGGAGGCGACGCGGAGGCCGCCGACCACCGCCACCAGGACGTAGTTGAGGTTGCCGATGAACATCATCGCGGGCTGGATGATCCCGGAGATGAACTGTGCCCGGAACCCGGCGGCGTAGAGGGCCTCGTTCTGTTCGCGGAAGAGTGCGGCGGACTCCCGCTGGCGGCCGAAGACCTTCACCAGGCTGTGGCCGGTGTACATCTCCTCGATGTGCGCGTTGAGCTTGCCGGTGGTCTTCCACTGCTGGACGAACTGCGGCTGGGCGCGCTTGCCGACCTTGGTGGCGACGACGACCGAGACCGGGACCGTGATCAGGGCGACCAGCGCCAGCAGCGGGGAGATCCAGAACATCATGGCGAGGACGCCGAGGATGGTCAGCAGCGAGGCCACGATCTGGCTGAGGGTCTGCTGGAGCGTCTGCTGGATGTTGTCGATGTCGTTGGTGGCGCGGGAGAGGACCTCGCCGCGCTGCTGCTTGTCGAAGTAGCTCAGCGGCAGCCTGGCCAGCTTCTCCTCGACCTGTTCGCGCATCCGGAAGACGGCGCGCTGGACGACCCGGGTGGCGATCCTGGCCTGGACGAAGCCGAAGAGCGAGGCGGCCGCGTAGATCAGGGTGACCCAGAGCAGGACCTGGCCGACGGCGCCGAAGTCGATGCCGTGACCGGGGACGACCGGCATCGTGCCGATCATGTCGGCGAGCCCGTCCTGGCCGTGGGCACGGAGTTGATCGGCGGCCTGGGCCCGGGTCAGCCCGTCGGGCAGCTGGCGGCCGATGATGCCGGCCATGATCAGGTCGGTGGCGTGGCCGAGGACCTTGGGGCCCACGACGGTCAGTGCCACGCTCAGCGCGCCCAGCAGCAGGGCGACGGTCATGATGCCGCGCTCCGGGCGCATCTGGGCCAGCAGCCGTTTGCCGGAGCCCTTGAAGTCCATGGACTTCTCGGTGGGCTGGCCGCCCATCATCCGGGCGGGCCCGGCCGCCGGTGCCGGGCCGCGCATCGGGGCCTTGGGGGGTGTCTCCCCGGTGGCCGCCGGGGCCCCGTCCCGGGGGGCCGCCCCCTTGTCCGCGGTGGTCATGCCGCCTCCTGCTCGGTGAGCTGGGAGAGCACGATCTCCCGGTAGGTCTCGTTGCCGGCCATCAGCTCGGCGTGGGTGCCGGTGCCGACGACCCGGCCCTCGTCCAGGACGACGATCCGGTCGGCGCCGCGGATCGTGGAGACCCGCTGGGCGACGATCACGACCGTGGCCCGGTCGGTCTCGCGGGCGAGGGCGGCGCGCAGCGCGGCGTCCGTCGCGTAGTCCAGGGCGGAGAAGGAGTCGTCGAAGAGGTAGATCTCGGGACGGCGCACCAGGGCGCGGGCGATGGCCAGCCGCTGGCGCTGGCCGCCGGAGACGTTGCCGCCGCCCTGGGCGATGGGCGCGTCCAGGCCGCCTTCCATCCGCTCGACGAAGTCCCGCGCCTGGGCGGTCTCCAGGGCGTGCCACAGCTCGTCGTCGGTGGCGTCGGGGTTGCCGTAGCGCAGGTTGGTGGCGACGGTGCCGGAGAAGAGGTAGGGCTTCTGCGGGACCAGGCCGATGGCCTTGGCCAGGGTTTCCTGGTCGAGGGTGCGGACGTCCTCGCCGTCGACCAGGACCGTGCCGCCGGTCGCGTCGAAGAGTCGGGGGACGAGCCCGAGGAGGGTGGACTTGCCGCTGCCGGTCGAGCCGATGACCGCGGTGGTCTCACCGGGGCGGGCGAGCAGTGAAATGTCCTTGAGGACGGGCTGTTCGGCGCCGGGGAAGCGGAACTCGACGCCGCGCAGCTCCAGTTCGCCGTGGCGGCGGAGCTCGGTGACGGGGTTCGCGGGCGGGGTGACGCTGGAGTCGGTCGCCAGGACCTCCTGGATGCGCTCGGCGCAGACCTCGGCGCGCGGCAGCATCATCACCATGAACGTCGCCATCATGATCGACATCAGGATGTACATGAGGTAGCTGAGGAACGCGGTCAGCGCGCCGATCTGCATGGAGCCGCTGTCGATGCGCAGCCCACCGAACCAGACGACGGCCACGCTGGAGAGGTTCACGATCAGCATGACCAGCGGGAACATCATCGACATCAGCCGGCCGGCGCGCAGCGAGATCTCGTAGAGGTCGGTGTTGGCCCCGGCGAACCGCTCGCGCTCGTGCCGGTCGCGGACGAAGGCGCGGATGACGCGGATACCGGTGATCTGCTCGCGCAGCACGCGGTTGACGGTGTCGATGCGCTCCTGCACCCCGCGGAACAGCGGACGCATCCGGCGCACGATCAGTGAGACGAGTATCCCGAGGACCGGGACGATGACCAGGAGCAGGCCGGACAGCGGCACGTCCTGGTTGAGCGCCATGATGACGCCGCCGACGCACATGATCGGCGCCGAGACCATCATCGTGAACGTCATCAGTACCAGCATCTGGACCTGTTGGACGTCATTGGTGGTCCGGGTGATCAGCGACGGCGCGCCGAAGGTGCCCACCTCGCGGGCGGAGAAGGACTGCACCCGGTCGAAGACCGCGGCGCGGATGTCCCGGCCGAGCGCCATCGCCGTACGGGCACCGAAGTAGACGGCGCCGATCGCGCAGACGATCTGGAGCAGGGTGACGGCGACCATGAAGCCGCCGATGCGGAGGATGTAGCCCGTGTCCCCCTTCACGACACCGTTGTCAATGATGTCGGCGTTGAGGGTGGGCAGGTAGAGGGTGGCCAGGGTCTGGATCAGCTGGAGCAGAACGATCAGGGATATCGAGCGCCTGTGGGGCCGCAGATGCGCCCGCGCTAGTCGGACCAACACACCGTGAGCCTAGGCGAACACTTGCCCTCGGCAATCGAATTTTCGTGTTCTGCCCGTCCCTTTCCTGACCCGTCGCCGGAATGTGCCCGGAACCGGAGGGGCCGCCGCGTACGCCATCATGGAGGCGGCAACGACGGGGTCTCCGCCACCACGGAAGCCCCCCGACCGACACGACGAAGAGGCCGCCGTGACAACAACTGGCACCGTGCGCTACTGGGCCGCGGCCAAGGCCGCCGCAGGCACGGCAGAAGAGCCGTATGCGGCGGCGACGCTCGCCGAGGCGCTCGACGCGGCACGCGCGGCGCATGCCGCGAACCCCGAGTTCGCGCGCGTCCTGCTGCGCTGCTCCTTCCTGGTGGACGGCGATCCGGTCGGCACCCGCGACCACGGTGCGGTGCCGCTGGCCCAGGGCGGCACCGTCGAGGTCCTGCCGCCGTTCGCGGGAGGGTGAGCACCCGATCATGAGCGACCACCAGCCGCAGCACCGCCCGCCCTACGAGCCGCACGACCCGTATGCGCCGCAGGATCCCTACGCCCAGCAGGACCCGTACGCCCCGCAGGAGCCGTACGGCCGACCGGACCCGTATGGCCGTCCTGACCCGTACGGCCGTCCGGCGCAGCAGCCCGCGGCGCAGCAGCCGTACGACCCGCAGGCGCCGTACCGCCGGCAGCCGGCCCACGACCCGTACCGGCAGCAGCAGCCGCCCGGCCCCGTGCCGCAGCCCGGGCCCGGCCCGTACGGGCGCGGCCGGACCGGACAGGACCCGTACGGGTACGAGGCGTACGGCCAGCAGCCCCGGCACGGACAGCCGCCGCACGGACAGCCGCAGCACGCCCGGCCGGCGCAGCAGCCGCCGCACGGCCAGGAGGGCTACCGCGCCCCGCACGCCGAGCCCGCGCCGCTGCCCCCGCAGCACCAGACCGCGTCACCGGCCGAGGAGCCGTACGCCCGCCGGCACCCCCAGCAGGCCAGGCCGGCGCCCGCCGCGCCCGCGCCGGCCGCCGCGGTGGTCTCCAGCGCACCGCTCGCGGCCAACCAGCGCGCCCGCGCCGAGGGCCGCTCGCCGATCATCCCGCCCGGTGTCCAGCCGGCCGCGCTGACCGCCGTACTGGCCCTGCTGCTGGCGCTGACCGCGCCGCTGGCCCGTCCGGTGCTCGCCGTACCGGTGGCGCTGCTCCAGGCCGTCACCGCGGCCGGCTGGTTCCGGCTCAACGGCATGTGGCCGGCCCGCCAGGGCATCGCCCTGGCCTTCCTGGCCGGGCTGACCACCGATGTCGCCCTGCTGGCCACCGACCGCGAGAGCGCGCCCCTGGTCGGCATCGGCACGCTCGGGGTGTGGTGTCTGCTCGTCCTCGTCCTCCAGCTGCGCAACCGCAGCAGCGCCGACGAGCGGATGTACGCGCTGACCGCGGGCCTGACCTCGACCGCGCTCGTGGTGCTGGCCGCCGGGCAGCTCGCGGCGAGCCCGCATGCGGTGGTGGTCGGCGCCGCCGCGGTCGGGGTGGCCACCCTGGCCCGTGCGCTGCCGCTGCCGCCCGTCGCCTCCGTCGGCATCGCGCTGGTCGCCGCCGCGGGCGCCGGGATCGCGGCCGGGCAGCTCACCGGCCTGGGGGCGTCCGGTGCGCTCCTGGGGCTGGCGGCCGGCGGCTGCGCCCTGATCGGCCTGCGGGTGGCCAGTTACGACTACCCCTCCCGTTTCGTCCACCTGACGGCCGGGGTGGCCCTGCCGCTGGCCCTGGCCGCGCCCGCGGTGTACGTCCTGGGGCGGGCGCTGGGATAGCGCCGAGCCGTACGCGACGGCGAAACGGAGCGGGGGGGGGGGGGGGGGGGGGGGGGGGGGGGGGGGGGGGGGGGGGGGGGGGGGGGGGGGGGGGGGGGGGGGGGGGGGGTGGGGGGGGGGGGGGGG
>NZ_JBVHZH010000105.1:0-6307 GCF_055574515.1 Streptomyces sp. NPDC029466 | reverse complement strand
TTGTGGACGTAAAGCGAAGCAGTCCACAACACAGGCCCCGGAGGACCGTCACCGCACCCAACAACAACCCCGCCCGCCGCAGGCGCAACGGCGAGGTCCCACACGGCGGGAAAGCCGAAAACGCGGGCCGAAAGCAAAGCGCAGCGCTTGGCGCAACGGCGAGAAACCCCCACGGCGGGAAAGCCGAAAACGTGGGAGGACAATGACACCGTGAATGACGGAGACACCTTCGCCGCCCTCCTCACCCCGGAGGGCCAGGCCCTGCTGACAGAGCTGCGGGACCACGACCCGGCGGATGAGCTGGCGGCGGCCACAAGACTGCGGCGGAAGCACCCCGCAGGGCTCGTGTCCGCCGCGCTAGGGCAGGCCCGGCTCCGGCAGCGGGCCGCGGCGAAATTCGGGGCGGATGCCTGGCGGATGTACTTCACGCCGAACGGTGTGGAGCAGTCCACCCGCGCCACGGTCGCCACCCACCGCGCCGCCCGCCTCGCGGGGCTAGGCGTCCGTACGCTGGCCGACCTGTGCTGCGGTATCGGGGGCGACGCGATCGCCCTGGCGCGGGCCGGGATCCGGGTGCTGGCCGTTGACCGTGACCCGCTGGCCTGTGCGGCGGCGCGGGCCAACGCGGAGGCGCTGGGGCTCGCGGAGTTGATCGAGGTGCGCTGTGCGGATGTGACGGAGGTGGACACCGCCGGGTATGACGCGGTGTTCGTCGATCCGGCGCGGCGCAGCAAGGCCACGACGAAGGGGGCGGCGCGCAGCGCCTCGGTGAGGGGCGGTGGTCGGGCGACGGGTGGGCGGATTTTCGATCCGGAGGCGTACTCGCCGCCGCTGTCCTGGGCCGTCGAGGCGGCCCGTAAGGCACCGGTCGCGGCGCTGAAGATCGCGCCGGGGGTGCCGCACGAGGCGCTGCCCGAGGACGCCGAGACGGAGTGGATCTCGGACGGGGGCGACGTCAAGGAGGCCGTGGTGTGGTTCGGGACCGGCGAGGGGGGCGTGCCCCGCCCGGTGGCCGGTGGGCGCCGCGCCACCCTGCTGCCCGCGGGGGACTCGCTGCTCGGGACCGGGCTGCCGGATCCGTCCGCGGCCGAGGACGCCGCACCGCCCGCCCCGGTCGGCCCGGTCGGCGACTGGCTGTACGAGCCGGACGGGGCGGTGATCCGGGCGCATCTCGTCGCGGATGTCGCGGCGCGGATCGACGGGCGGCTGATCGACCCGACGATCGCCTACATCACCGCGGACCGGCTCGTCGGGACGCCGTACGCGACCGCCTATGCGATCACCGATGTGCTGCCGTTCCACGTCAAGAGGCTCAAGGCGCTGCTGCGGGAGCGCGGGGTCGGGATCGCGGTGATCAAGAAGCGGGGCTCCGCGGTGGAGCCCGAGGAGCTGCGCAAGAAGCTGAAGCTCGGCGGCGGCCGCAGGTCCTGCACGATCTTCCTCACCCGGGTCGCCGGCGCCCCCACCATGCTGCTGGGGCACCCGGCCACGGACCCGGTCACGCCAGGTCGGTGAGGTCCTCGGCGTAGATCTGGGAGAGCGGCTGCGGGCCGATGTACTGCTGGCAGGTGCACTGGCCGGCCTCGTACTGCACCGGCTTGTGGTCGGCGTCCCAGACGACCGCCATCTCCACCCGCTCATGACACTTGCCCTTTTTGTCATGCTTGGCGAGGTGGTGGGTGCATCCGCACACCGGCTCCGGCGGCTTCTGGGCGGCGGCCAGTTCCTGCCGCTCCTGGCGGGCGGTCTCCAGACGCTCCATCTTGCGTTCGTGCCGGGTGCGCAGCGCGGTGCGGGCGGTGTCGGCGACCTTCGCGAAGCCGCCCGCCATGAAGAAGATGAAGACCCACCAGAACCAGTCCACAGCCTGCCGCCTCCCCACTCGCACGCTCGGTGCTCCAGTCAGGGTAAGACCTCGGGCCGGACGTGGGGCCGGGGGCGGCGCGAGGACTCGCAGAAGTACAAAACGAGTCCTCGCCGGGCCTCAGGAGTAGAGGTTGTGCTTGCTCATCTCGTGGACGTGGTCATGGTCGTGGGAGTGGGAGTGCGGGTGGGGCGCGTCCTCGGGGGCCTCGCCGGGCACATGCGGTTCGGTGACCGGGAGGGACGAGTCCGCGGAGAGGTCCCAGGCGGAGGCCGGCCGGTTGCGGGCCACCATCTCCGCGCCCAGGGCCGCGACCATCGCACCGTTGTCGGTGCACAGCTTGGGCCGCGGCACCCGCAGGGTGATGCCGGCGTCCTCGCAGCGGCGCTCGGCCATCGCCCGCAGCCGGGAGTTGGCCGCCACCCCGCCGCCGATCATCAGGTGGTCCACGCCGTTGTCCTTGCAGGCCCGCACGGCCTTACGGGTCAGCACGTCCACCACGGCCTCCTGGAACGACGCCGAGACATCCGCCACCGGCACCTCCTCACCGGCCGCCCGCTTGGCCTCGATCCAGCGGGCCACCGCCGTCTTCAGACCGGAGAAGGAGAAGTCGTAGACCGGGTCGCGGGGGCCGGTCAGTCCGCGCGGGAAGCGGATCGCGTCGGGGTTGCCCTCGCGGGCGTAGCGGTCGATGACCGGGCCGCCCGGGAAACCGAGGTTCAGCACCCGCGCGATCTTGTCGAACGCCTCACCGGCCGCGTCGTCGATGGTCGAGCCCAGCGGCCGTACGTCGGAGGTGATGTCCGGGGCCAGGAGGAGCGACGAATGGCCGCCGCTCACCAGCAGGGCCATGGTCGGCTCCGGCAGCGCGCCGTGTTCCAGCTGGTCGACGCAGATGTGCGAGGCGAGGTGGTTGACGCCGTAGAGCGGCTTGCCGAGGGCGTAGGCGTACGCCTTGGCGGCCGAGACGCCGACCAGCAGCGCGCCGGCCAGGCCCGGTCCCGCGGTGACCGCGATCCCGTCCAGGTCGGAGGCCGCGACCCCGGCGTCCTTCAGGGCGCGCTGGATGGTGGGGACCATCGCCTCCAGGTGGGCGCGGGAGGCCACCTCCGGCACCACGCCGCCGAAGCGGGCGTGCTCGTCGACGCTGGAGGCGACCGCGTCGGCCAGCAGGGTGTGGCCGCGGACGATGCCGACACCGGTCTCGTCGCAGGAGGTCTCGATGCCGAGGACCAGCGGTCCGCCGCGTGAGTCAGCCATGGTTGTCAAGTTCCTTGTACGGAGGGTGCTTCGGAGGAGGTCTGGGTGGTGCGGCGCATCACCAGGGCGTCGACGTTGCCGGGCTGGTAGTAGCCGCGGCGGAAACCGATCGGCTCGAAGCCGAAACGCTCGTAGAGGCGCTGGGCGCGGAGGTTGTCGACCCGTACCTCCAGCAGCACCTCATGGCATTCGAAGTCCGTTGCCGCGCCCAGGAGTTCGGTCAGCAGCCGGGCGCCGAGGCCGCTGCCCCACTGGTCCCGGGCGGTCGCGATGGTCTGGATGTCGCCGGTGCCGTCGACGGCGGCCAGCCCGCCGTAGCCCACCAGCCGGTCCGCGTGCTCGGCGACGAGATAGCGGCGAGTCGCGAACGGCCCGCGGGCGTGCGCCAGCTCGGACCAGAACATGCCCGGCGACCAGGCGTCCTCGGGGAACAGCTCCCGCTCAAGATCCAGCACCGGTGCTATGTCCCACCAGCGCATCTCGCGCAGCACGGCCTCCGGCCGGGCGTCGTCGCCGCACCGGGCGTCCCCCTGGACAGCGTCGGCGGGAGGCGCCGGGGTGCGGGACTCGGACGACGGGCGGGAACTCACCGGGGAGTGACCACCTTGTAGTTGGCGGGGACCTGGGCGTCCGGACGCCGCAGATACAGCGGCTGCGGCGGCAGCAGCTCCTCCCCCGCCGCGAGCTTCAGGGCAGCCAGGTCCGCCAGCGCGCCGGCGGACTGGTGCTCGGGCGCCTCGCGCCGTACGCCGGTGAAGACCGTGTCGTAGAGCACCGCGCCCGCGCCCACGGCCGGGACACCGGCCACCTGGTCGGCGAGGTCAGCGGGGCGGTCGACGGCCGGGTCGGTCAGCCGGGTGCGGGCATCCGCGTAGCGCGCCCAGTAGACCTCTTTGCGGCGGGCGTCGGTCGCCACGACGAAGGGCTCGGTCAGCCCGGAGGCGTGGGCGAGGCCGTCCAGGGTGCACAGACCGTGCACGGGTACGCCGAGCACGGACCCGAAGGTGGCGGCGGTCACCAGGCCGACGCGCAGCCCCGTGTACGGGCCCGGGCCCACGCCGACCACGATGTCGCTGACCGCGTCGAGCTTGTGCCCGGCCTCGGCCAGCACCCGGTCGACGGCGGGCAGCAGCAGCTCGCCGTGCCGGCGCGCATCCACCTGGCGGGACTCGGCGAGAACGCGGGTGCCGTCATGGAGCGCGACGGTGACGGCGGGCGTGGCGGTGTCAAGAGCTAGCAGCAGCACGTCCTTAAGACTACGGCTCGACGGGTGGTTCCCGTTCCCGGTGCTACCGTCGCCCCCGTAGCCCAGCAGCAAGCAGCCCGGCCTCCAGGCCCGGGACTCCCCGCCGGCGGCAGGGAGAGGGAGGAAAGGTGGCACAGCGGTGCCCGGTAAGAGCAGCACGATCGTCACCGCGCTGACCACGGCGGCCCTGGTCGTGGTCGGAGTGCTCGGCTACCAGGCCGCGGCGTCCGCCCCGGACACCCTCACCCAGGCCCGCAGCGACGGCCGGCACAGCACTCCCGAGAAGCCCCCGGCCAAGCAGGAAAAGAAGCACAGGAAACCGGCTCCGGCCCCGGTCCCGGCCGCATCCGGCACGGGCCAGCGGATCGTCTACTCGCTCGGCGCCAAGCGGGTCTGGCTGGTCGGCGCGCAGGACAAGGCGCTGCGTACGTTCACGGTCACGCCGAGCACCGTCAGCCCGCCGCCGGGGTCCTACGCGGTCGCCTCGCGGTCGGTCAGCGTCACGGGCTCGGACGGGATCGCGATCGAGCACGTGGTGCGGTTCGCCAGCGTCAGCGGGGTCACGGTCGGCTTCAGCGCCGCCGTGGACGGCTCGCGGCCCGATCCGGGCGCGGGGAAGAAGACCGGCGGAATCCGTGAGTCGCGTGCGGACGGCAAGGCGATGTGGGACTTCGCGCCCACCGGCACCAAGGTCGTCGTGGTCTCCTGACGGCACGGCTCCCGGCCGGTCCGTGCTTCGCCCCTATGGGCTACGCCGCGTCGCGGCCTCCGGTGGACGCCGGCTCGTCGGACTCCTCCGCCGCCGGCTCAGCGGGCTGGTCCTGACGGACCTCCGCGGCGGCGTCGGGGGGTGTGGAGACCGCGCTGGCCGCGGCGCACGCCGCCAGCAGCTCATTCATCGTCGGCGTCTCGCGGCCGGCGCGCCCGGCCGCCGCGACGGGGCTGTCCTCGCGGCCGTCAGACGTGGGGAAGGGCTGGTGGGCCGACATGGACGCCTCCCGGGGCTCCTGGGGCAAGCGACAGAAGCTAGGCTGGCTACTTAGGCACACCTAACTGGGGTCTCTACCCATGTGACCACGCCCGGCACCGGGTGCGCAACATCTTACCGACGGCTTGTCGGAAACTACCGGGCGCCCGGCCGGGTCCAGGGCAGGACCGAGGCGCCGCAGCGGGCGTCCCGCCCCGCCGTCAGCAGGTCTCCAGCGCGGGCAGCCCGGCGTCCGCCCAGCGCGCGCCGAAGCCGGTGACCGTCACCTCGCGCACATCGTCCGCGTCGGCGTCCAGGACCGCCGGGCCGTCGTCCCCCACGGCGCGGCCGATGACCACATGCAGCCGGTCGTCGGACAGCTCCTCGACCTTGCCCTCGCCCCACTCCACGACCACCACCGACTCCGGCAGCGAGACATCGAGGTCCAGGTCCTCCATCTCGTCCAGCCCGCCGCCGAGCCGGTAGGCGTCGACGTGCACCAGCGGGGGGCCGCCGGCCAGCGAGGGGTGGACCCGGGCGATGACGAAGGTGGGGGAGGTCACGGCGCCGCGCACGCCCAGGCCCTCGCCCAGGCCGCGGGTCAGCGTCGTCTTGCCGGCCCCCAGCTCACCGGTGAGCAGTACCAGGTCGCCGGGGCGCAGCAGCGGGGCCAGGCGGCGACCCAACTCCTGCATCTGATCGGGGGACTTGACGGTGATGTGCGCCATCGCGCCGGTGGTGCTCATGCCGCAAATGGTACGGCCTGCCCCTCTCCCGACCACCACCCCTCATCGACGCCCCTGCGGGACGGCAGCCTGTCCCCGTCGGCCCTTCGCCACCCCTTTTGGTCCTGGGGGGGGGGGGGGGGGGGGGGGGGGGGGCACCGCAGGGAAAGAGCCCAGGGGGGGGGGGGTGTGGGGGGGGGGGGGACGGCGGGGGGCGGTGGTCCCTCGGTAAGCAAATGTTTCTT
>NZ_JBVHZH010000104.1:0-6333 GCF_055574515.1 Streptomyces sp. NPDC029466 | reverse complement strand
GCGAGATCGATCGTGGCACGCTGGTATTCGACCCCGTAGCCGAACGGTGTCGGCGAGGTCTCCCCGGTCTTCGGGGTCAGACTCTGGTCCCAGACGCGCAGGATGCGGGTCCGCCCCGTCGGATCGCGGAAGCAGCCATGGCGCCAGTCGATGCCGCTGTCGACCACCCCGACGATCACTCCGGCCCCGCGGAACGACGGCGGGCCCGCGTGCACCCGGTCGGCGTGGATCTCCGGTAGGGACGCGTCCAGCTCGGGTTGCGTGGGCCGGGACGCCTCGACGTACCCCACGGAGTCCATCTCGTCGAGCTCCGCGAGGCGGTCCACCCCGATCTCGCCGCTGATGATGTCCCCGGCCCGGGTGAACACCGACAGTCCCGCGTCGTCGAAGTGCTTGCGGAGGCCCTCCGCATCGTCCTCGGCACCCTTCGCGATGCGGACGAGCACCCGCACCCGTGGCGACTCCACTCCTTCCACTGTGAGCCCGAAGCGACCGGTCGATTCCAGGCTTGCCAGCTCCGCCTGGCCTTCCTCCGCTTGAGATGTCAAGAATTTCAGCCGTGAGTCGAGCATGGGAATTCTTCTCTCCACGAGATGGCCCCGACGGGCCGACGAGGCCGACCCGACGAACTCGCCGGCCTGCACGGCCGACGGAGCCCTCGCGTGTCAGGTGTCGATCACTTGTCAGGTGTCTCGGTGCCCTTCTCGGGACGGAGCGGCTCGGAAAGCTCGACATAGGCGACAGCGTCAACCTCGGTCAGCCGCCCGAGATCTCCGGCCCGCAGGCTCGCGGTCACCACATCCCCGGCGACGGTGTGCAGCTGGGCGCCGGCCTCAGTGAGGTGGCGTCGCTGCTGGTCGTTGGGCTCGTCCCGGACCCGAATGAGCACCCTGATGGGAACCGAGTCGCTCAAGGTCTCTTCTTGGCCGGCCATGAACAGCATCTGCCGAGCGGCGGAGCCAAGTTTCTCCGGGCGCATTTTTCGCACCTTGTTCCGGTGAGCGACCCTTGTCCTTACGGATTCTCGCTGCCGCACCGTCTCCTCGCGTCGACGGCCGCGCTTTTCCTGTGCCTACCTCAACCGTAAGCAGCCCCGGCCGGTCCCGCCACCGCGTCCCGGTGTGCCGGGCGCCCACCGCGACATCGTCGTCAACCTCGCCATGGGACATCTCGTCCACCTCGCCACCGCCGCCCACCTGTGCTGACCGTACAGCGGCCTATCCCGATGCCCCTACCAGGGCCTGACGCCCTACCAAGCCCTGCGCCCCCAGCCCTCCTGGCCACGTGGACCGGGCCCGACGCCACTCGACCAGGTGCTGGTCGTCATGGGCTGTCGAACCGGGCTGCCAGGTCCTCGGGAAGGGCGTCCCGGTTCGCCCGGCTCACCTGGACGAGTTCGATGTCGGCGCGCCGCTTGAGCGCGTCGGTGAACGGGTCGCTCTTCACATGGACCGTGGCGACGATGTCGATCTCGGACGTGAACAGGCACCGGACCACCTCCTGGAACGCGGTGCATGCCAATTCCATCCGCCCGAGCTCGTCGATCAGCACGAGCTCGCCACGAGCCGGATCCGCTGACCTGAGCGGCGGCAGGGCGAGCCGCTCCATGACGCCCAGGTCGACGCCGTACCGGCCCACCCGCGGTGGACCCGGGAGATCGACGTGGGCGAGGACGGCCCGTGAACCACTGTCCACGGTTTCCAGCACGAACCCGGTCCGGGTGCCGCCTTGCCGGATCTCTTCCGTGGTGAAGCCCACGGCCTTGCGGTGGAGCAGCAGCGCGGCAAGTCGGCGGACAACGGTCGATTTGCCCACTCCGGGGCGTCCCTCAAGCAAGATCCTCGTCGGCATCGTGTGCTCCGTATGGGAGGCGGGACCGGGTGCTTCGTACAGGGTTCCCGGCGCGCTGATCGGTGTACGCGGCCAATCGGGTGCTCCGTCCGCCCGGACCGGTGCCGACCGGTCCGATCGGGGTAGAGCCGCGCGCATGACAGGAATTGAGCTCAGAAGTACGGCGTTCCACGACCATGCAGCGATCCCCCGACGCCACAGCGGGGAGGGCGACGACGTCTCACCGCCGCTGACCTGGTCGGCGGTGCCGGACGGTACGTCGGAGTTGGTGCTGCTCTGCGAGGACCCTGACGCGCCGGGCGGGTCTTTCCTGCACTGGCTGGTCACGGGCATCGACCCGGGCAGTTCCGGCGTGGCGGAGGGAGAGTCACCGCACGGCGGCCAGGAATGGCCCAACGGATTCGGCCGGGTGGGCTGGGGCGGTCCGATGCCTCCGCCAGGACATGGGGTGCACCGCTACTTCTTCCGTCTGTGGGCCGTTTCGGAGTCGCCTTCGCTGCACGGCAAGCCGACGGTCGACGCCGTACACCGTGCCGTGAGCGGCCGGGAGTTGGCGAGCGGCACGCTCGTGGGCACTTACGAACGTTGATCACCGTTGCGGGCGGAGCGGCGCGCCAACCGGCACGCCGCTTCGCGAGTTGGAGGCGGCTCCGGTAGTGCCCTGGTGCGGCGCCTGGTCGTCGCAGTCAGCCGTCCTGGCCGAGGTGGTTCCCCCCTCATGCCAAGGGGGTGGTGGACCAGCCGCCTTCCAGTAGGGCGAACAACTCGCGCATGGTCCGGGGCGGGTCTTCGCTTGCTCGGGCGATGCTGGGGGCTTCCAGGGTGAAGCGTGCCAGGCCGGTGATTGCGGGGGCGTCCGCGGCGAGGCCCAAAGGCACCAGCACAGCCCCCTGGCCGACTGGACCTCGGTCAGTCGAGGCCTTCGACGATGCGGAAGTCGCGCTCGACGCCGTCAGCAAGTGCGGCCAGCGCCTCCTGGTAGGCCGCACTCTCGCGCGCCGCGACGGCCTGTTCGAAGCTGTCGAACTCGACCAGGACGGTGCGCTCGGCGATTCCGGCGTCATACGCCACGACCCGACCGCCACGGACGAGGGTCCGACCGCCCATGGGCCCGACGGCCAGACCGGCCAGCTTGTTGTAAGCAGCCAGCTTCTCAGGGTCTGAAATGGTGCGGTAGACGCTGACCCAGTAGCCCTTGGGCATGGGAACCTCCAGTGTTGGGATGAGTGCATCTGACTTACGGGTTGGTCTCGGACGAGCGCCGGCGGGCGAGAGCGAGGCTTGTCAGCGTCGCGATCGCCATGGCGCCGATGCCGACCAGCGCCGCGGTGGTGTAGGCGCTGTCGTCGGGGAAGAGGTGGCCGGGGCCGGTGCCCGCGGTGAGGATCAGGCCGCCGATGGCGCTACCCAGGGAGTACCCGACGCTGCGGACGACGTAGTTGAAGCTCATGGCGCTCGATGTCTCGCTCTTGGGGGTGACGGCCAGGATGACGCCGGGCATCGCGGCCGAGAAGCCGCCGACGCCGAAGCCGAGCACGCCCATCGCCGCGAACAGTTCGGCCAGGTCCGACCGGGCCGCCGCGAACAGGGCGAACCCGCCGCCGACCACGACGGCACTGCCGGCCAGGAGCAGGGGGTCGGCGATCCGCGTCCGGACCCGCGGCGTGAGCTTGCCCGCGACGAACCCCAGCACCGAGAACGGGATGAGGACCAGCCCGGCGGCGAAGGTCGTCAGCCCGAAGCCGTAGCCGGCGCCGTGCGGCGTCTGCGCGTATCGGGTGATGAGCGTGAGCAGGAGGTACATGCCGATCCCGGCGACGAACATGGCGAGGTTCGCCCCGGCGACCGCCGGGTGCCGCACCGCCCGCACATCGACCAGGGGCGTCGTGCTGCGCAGCTCGATGACGGCCCAGACGCAGAGCAGCACGACCGCGAGGACGGCGAGGCCCGCCGCCACGGCGAGGTGCCGGCTCCACAGATTCCGTTCGCCGGCGAGGAACAGCACCAGGAGCAGGGCAGCGGCCAGGACGACCGCGCCTGCCACGTCCACGTGGGCGGAGCGGCCTTCGGGGGCTTCGGGCATGGAGCGCCACGCGGTCAGGAGGGCGGCGGCGGTGACGACCAGGCCGAGGCCGTAGGCGGCCCGTACCCCGCCGAGCTCGGCGAGCAGCGCGGCCAGCGGGTAGCCGACGCCGGCCCCGATGATCGAGACCACCGAGATCAGGGCGATCACGGCCGTGCTGCGCTCCTCGGGGAGGTGGTCCCGGGCCACGCCCATCATCAGCGCCGTCAGCCCGAGCCCGACGCCCTGGGCCGCCCGGCCGGCCAGCAGCCACGCGAACGGCAGCGGCAGCACGGTGAGCGCGCTGCCGGCGACGACGACCGCCAGCGTGGCGAGGATCGTGGCCCGCCGGTGCGGGCCGGCTCCGAGCCGGCCCAGGACCGGCGTGGCGACGGCGCCGCTGAGCAGCGCGACGGTCAGCGTCCACTGCGCGCTGCCGAGCGAGACGTGGAACGAGGTCGCCACGCTGGTGATGAGCGGCGCCCCGAGGCTGCCGACCGCCGCCACGACCAGAGCGATGAACATCAGGGCGGGGACCAGCAGCCGCGCCTCGGAACGCGCCGTCGGTAACGCCTTCGCCGCGACCCCGCCGACCGGCCGCCCGGTCACGGCTTCGGCCCTTCGCGGTCCTGGCTTTCGAGCTCTGCCAGGTGCTTCAGCGCCGGAAGGGCCGCCACCAGCGCCTCGACCTCGTCGCCGGTGAGCTCGCCGATCAACCGCTCGAAGGCGTGGACGCCCGCCTGACGCCGCGTCCGGACATAGGAGGCGCCGGCCTCGGTCAGGCACACCAGCGTGACCCGCTTGTCGGACGCGTCGCCCCGCCGCTCGACCAGGCCGGACTCCTCCATCACCCGGACCAGGGCGGTCATCGCGGGCTGGGTGACGCCCTCGACCGCGGCCAGATCGGTGATGCGCCGCGGGCCGGTCCGGTCCAGGGTGGCCAGGGTGGCGGCGGACGTCAGGCTCATGTCCCGGGGCAGGCGTCTCGCGGCCCTGGTGGCCAGGCCGTAGAGGGCTGCCCCGATGGCGGCGGACGCGCCAGGAGCGGTGTCTTGACGACTCATGCTCGAAGCATAGCAAGCTTTATATTCATAGTTTATGGAAATGGCCGACTGGCGCGGGCGGCGCGCCCGTTGAGCAGGCCGGCCAGGGCAGCCCCCGCCGGTGACCCCGCCGGATCCGGGCCGGCGCCAGGCCCAGCAGCCGGTCGGCGCGCTCGCCCTCGGCGAGCCGGTCGCGGAAGTCGGACAGCACACCGTGGTGAAGGCCGGGGCCTTCCAGCTCCAGGCCGAGGGCATACTTGAAGTCGATGCGGCAGCGCAACGCCTCGGCGGCCTGACGGTCCGACAGGTTCAGCGCGTACTGCAGCACGCAGACGGTGGCCAGCTGCGCGGGCGAGAGCCCGGGGCGGCCGTCATACCCCAGCATCCTGCTGCGAGGGTCAGCCTCCAACACCGTGGCCTGGGCAGGTGATCCGAGAGCGCTGCAGTGGGGACGGGGTTTGTGACGGTTCTCGTGAGCCCTCGCCGTATTTCAGAGGGACACCCGCACTGTTCTGCCAGCGGCAGAACACCGGCCGGACCGGGCTCGACGATCACTACAGTCCAGTCTCATGACGAAGATTACGACGCGTACGGTCGAGTACCCGGCCGACGGTTTGACGATGATCGGGCACCTCGCGCTCCCGGCCGGTGTCGACCGCCGGCCCGCGGTGCTGCTCGGACCAGAGGGCACGGGACTCAGCGACGTCGAGCGCCGCCGGGCCGATGCTCTCGCCGAACTGGGATATATAACGCTGGCCTTCGACCTTCACGGCGGGCGCTATTTGGGCGACCCCGAGGAGATGCTGGCCCGTTGCCTGCCGCTGCTCGCTGATCCCGAGCGGATGCGAGGCATCGGCCATGCGGCGCTCGATGTGTTGCGCACCGAACCGCGGACCAACCCCGACCGGATCGCCGCCGTCGGCTACGGCACCGGGGGCGCCGTCGGGCTGGAACTCGGGCGCGAAGGCGTCAGCCTGCGCGCGATCGGGACAGTCAACGCACTGACCACGGGCCGACCGGGCGAGGCGGCGCGCATTCGCTGCCCGGTGTGGGCCGGGGTCGGGTCGGAAGACCCGATCATGCCGCCCGCACAACGGGACGCGTTCACCGCCGAGATGCAGGCCGCGGGCGTCGACTGGCGCCTCACGGTCTACGGCGGAGCGCTGCACGCCTTCCACCACCCACCGGTCGACCACACCGTGCGCCCCGGCGTCGGCTACCACCCACAGCACGCGCAGCGAGCCTGGCGCGACGTCGTCGACCTGCTCGCCGAGTGCCTGCCCGTGACGGAGGATCTGGGGCATGCCCCAGGTAAGCATGCTGGCCCCGGGCACTGACAGTCCACTCCCCTCAAGTCCGCACAGCAGAAACGCATTC
>NZ_JBVHZH010000103.1:0-6552 GCF_055574515.1 Streptomyces sp. NPDC029466 | reverse complement strand
CAGTCCTGTAAGCGCCACGGGAAGGTATTCGCTGTCGTTGAACTGAAGCGTGCCCTCCATGTTGATACCCGCGTCGATACGGCGGTCCACGCGCATGGTCTCAGCCGCAGTGGCGCCCCCGCCTGAATGGCCGTACATCCCGACCCTCTCGATGTCCAGCGCCTTCCCCAGCCCTTTAGGCAGTCGACGCCCCTCTGCGTCCGGGTTCCGACCGCGATGCAGCGCGGCGAGCCGATCGAGAACGAAGCGCGTGTCGCGCACCCGGGTGTCCACGGCCCTCTTCAATCCTTCGATTCCGGACATCGGTTTTTCCAGCTCAACCCGGCCCCGGGGAAACTCCACCGCAGGGGCCTCATCAGTGTGGTCCACGGTGACGACGACATAGCCACGGCTCGCCAGCTCCACCGCTGTCGAGGTGCCTAGCGTCCGGGAGACCCGCAAGCCCGATGAGTACAGCACGACAGGCCGGCCCTCACGGTCGTCGACCGGGGCAACGGCGGCCGCCTCCGTGCGGATGCCGGCCCAGTCCACCTGGCCGGGCCCGGCAAGATTGAAGGAACCGGATTCGTCCACGGAACGCGCGACGCCGGCAGGCATGTACGGCTGACGCGGATATCCCTTCGCCCGACGGGCCGGATACCAGATGCTGACCATCAGCTCCCGGGCCCTGTTGGTAGCCCAGGCAGCCCGGCATCCCGGGCGGCGCGTACGGGCGGCACGGCGACGATGTCACCGAGCGAGGCCACGCCGCCGGTGTCGCTGCGGCCTTCGTCCAGGGCGCGGCGGCGGGCGGTGGCGACGTCGAACAGGGCCCGGCCGTCGATGTCGTCGGGCAGGAACCGCGGCGGGCGCTGTGTCACCCACTCCAGATCGACGCCGTCCAGGGCGATGTCGGCGGCGATCTGCGCGCCGGAGTTGCCGCCGCCGACCACGATGACGCGCTGCCCGGCGAAGTCGGCCGGCCGCCGGTAGCCCACGGTGTGCAGCTGGCGCCCGGCGAAGACGTCCTGGCCGGGGACGGCGGGCAGGAAGGGACGCGACCAGGTGCCGGTGGCGCTGATGACCGCCCGTGCCCGCCAGGTCCCCCCATCGCTCTCCACTCGCATCCGGGCGCCGTCGCGGCGTACGGCATGGACATGGACGCCGCGCTGGACGGGCAGCTCGTAGCGCTTCTCGTACTCGGCGAGGTACCCCACCACGTGCCCGGCGTCGGAGTAGGTCTCGCCGCGCTGGGCCGGCATCAGCCGTCCCGGGAGCGAGGAGTAGGCGGCCGGCGAGAACAGGTGCAGCGAGTCCCAGGTGTGCTGCCAGGCCCCGCCCGGCGTGACCTCAGCGTCCAGGACGACGAAGTCCACGCCCTGGCGGCGCAGGTGGTAGCCGGCGGCGAGCCCTGCCTGGCCGCCGCCGACCACCACCACATCGACGCCTTGTGTCATGAACCCAGCTGTGAGGCTGCGAACTTCTTGCGCCAGGCCAGGGACACGTAGACCAGGGCGACCAGGACGGGCACCTCGATCAGCGGGCCGACGACGCCGGAGAGGGCCTGGCCGGAGGTGACGCCGAAGGTGGCGATGGCGACCGCGATGGCCAGCTCGAAGTTGTTGCCCGCCGCCGTGAACGCCAGGGTCGCGGTGCGGTCGTAGGCCATGCCGAGGCCCTTGCCGAGGGCGAAGGTGCCGAACCACATGATCGCGAAGTAGGCCAGCAGCGGCAGCGCGATCCGGGCGACGTCCATCGGCTGCGAGGTGATCGTCTTTCCCTGCAGCGCGAAGAGGATGACGATCGTGAACAGCAGCCCGTAGAGGGCGAACGGGCCGATCTTCGGAAGGAAGCTGCTCTCGTACCGCTCACGGCCCAGCTTCGATTCGCCGAGGCGGCGGGTGAGGAAGCCGGCGAGCAGCGGGATGCCGAGGAAGATGACGACGTTGAGGGCGATCTTCCACATGGAGATGTCGAGGTGCTGTCTGTCGCCGAGGCCGAGCCAGCCGGGCAGCAGGTCGAGGTAGAGCCAGCCGAGCAGGCCGAAGGCGATGACCTGGAAGACCGAGTTGAGGGCGACGAGGACGGCTGCGGCTTCGCGGTCGCCGCAGGCCAGGTCGTTCCAGATGATGACCATGGCGATGCAGCGGGCCAGGCCGACGATGATCAACCCGGTGCGGTACTCGGGCAGGTCCGGCAGGAAGATCCAGGCCAGGGCGAACATCACCGCGGGGCCGAGGATCCAGTTGATGACCAGCGAGGAGACCATGAGCTTGCGGTCGCCGGTGACGGCGTCGAGCTTGTCGTAGCGGACCTTGGCCAGCACCGGGTACATCATGATCAGCAGGCCGACGGCGATCGGCAGCGAGATGCCCCCGATCTCGACCTTGGCCAGGGCGTCGTTCAGGCCGGGGACGAGGCGACCCAGACCCAGGCCGAGGGCCATCGCGATGAGGATCCAGACGGCCAGGAAGCGGTCCAGGGTCGACAGCTTGGCGACGACCCCGGACTCGGGCTCCGGGGTCGCCTTCGTGGTCGTGGACGGTTCGGTAGGGGTCACGGACAAGCCCTCTTCTTGTCGGCGGCATCGGTGGCACGGGCGACGGCGGCCAGGTTCGAGAACGAGCCGGCCACGGCCTCGATGACGTCAGGTCGCAGCTTGTAGTAGGTGAAGCGGCCACACGGCTCGGTCTCCACTACACCGGCCTCGCGCAGGACCCGCAGGTGGTTGGAGAGGTTGGTCTGCTTGGCGCCCGTCTCCTCAACCAGATGCGTGGTGCAGAGGGTCTCGTGGGCAAGCAGGGTCACGATCTGGAGCCTGAGGGGGTCCGCAAGAACCCGGATCAGGTCAGTGTCGACTGACGTCATCATGGACTGATACTGTCACATCAGTGGCGGCTGACGCCATCCGGTGCTGATGTCACTCGTGCCTGATTCCGTCGTGAGACAAGAGAGATCTGATGCCCGACAAGCCTTCTGTGCTGTTCGTTTGTGTCCACAACGCCGGCCGTTCGCAGATGGCTGCCGCGTGGCTGAACCACCTGGCTGGAGATCGTATTGAGGTCCGCTCGGCCGGTTCCGCCCCTGCTGACGCTATGAACCCTGCCGCGGTCGAGGCGATGCGGGAGGTCGGCGTCGACATCTCCGCCGAGAAGCCGAAGATCCTCACCGTGGACGCGGTCAAGGAATCGGATGTGTGCATCACGATGGGCTGCGGCGACGCCTGCCCGATCTTCCCCGGCAAGCGATACCTGGACTGGAAGCTGGACGACCCGGCCGGTCAGGGCGTCGAAGCGGTCCGCCCCATCCGCGACGAGATCAAGACCCGCATCGAAGCCCTCATCGCCGAGATCGACGCGGAGTCCGCGAAGTGACCGCCGAGATCCGCACCATCATCGGCTCCGGCCCCGCCGGGTAGACGGCCGCCCTCACACTGCGCCAGCCGCAGGCGGCATCACCACGGCCCCCTAATCAGGC
This sequence comes from Streptomyces sp. NPDC029466, assembly GCF_055574515.1. Taxonomy (NCBI): domain Bacteria; kingdom Bacillati; phylum Actinomycetota; class Actinomycetes; order Kitasatosporales; family Streptomycetaceae; genus Streptomyces; species Streptomyces sp. NPDC029466. Next base: position 3,096 of record NZ_JBVHZH010000103.1, on the reverse strand, counting down.
CACCACCAGCAACGCTGTGCGCACCCGGTGATGGGGCAACGTGGCCTGGGCGCAAGGCAATCAAATAAGCGGGGCACCCAACGACGTGATGGGCGAGCACCGCTGTGCGCTCAGTGGTCAGCTCGGCGGATGCGTGAGCGATGCGTGAGCGGATAGTCGGGCATCAGTCGTCACGAGCAGGAATACGCGTCATGGTGGATGGTGCTGACCTGCGAGGACAGCACCACCCAGCACGAACGGGGACCCCCGGATCAAGGATTCGACCCCACTTGTGCGGCAAGGCTCCCGAGCGGCCTCCTTGGACGCCGCGCGGGCCGCACCCCCGCACTCATCGAGGGCGGGATACCCCCTACGAACTCACCCACGACCTGAATTCGGGCAGGGTGAGGGCCGAATGAGCCGGTCGTTCCTGCGCGGAGGGCATGGCGCTGAGATTGCGCAGTATGTCGTTGCGCTGCTCCAGGGCTTGAGCGGTGGTCGGGAAAAGCGTGGCATCGCCCTCGCCGACCTGCTCCTGGTTCACGGTCACAAACTCACGGGTGTTGTGTTCGTAGGCAGCGAAGCCCGCGGCGTGGTCCCGGTCGGCCAGGGAACCGGCGAGCATGTACGCGCCGACGAGCGCGAGGCTGGAGCCCTGACCGGTAAGGAACGAGGGCGCGTAAGCGGCGTCGCCCACCAGCGCGCCCCTGCCGCTGGACCAGCGGGGCATGCGGATCTGGCTGACCCCGTCGAAGAACAGGTCATCCGCGTCGCGCATGGCGGCAAGCATGCCCGGGACCTCCCATCCCGCGTCGGTGAAGACCGCGGCGACCAAGTCCCGTTGGGCTTCCGGATTCCGGAACGCGTCGAAAGGCGGTTCCGGGTGAGCGAAGTTCAGGAAGGCGTGCACATCGTCGTTGTCCCCCACGGCGTAGAGTGCGGCGGCTCTGCCCGGGGTGTTCCACATCATGAGCTCGTGGGCGAGCCCGAAGGTGTTGCGCATGGTGAACCCGGCGAAGCAGTAGCCGAGGTACCGGTGGAACTGCTCTTCGGGGCCGAACAGGAACTCGCGGGTACGTGAGTGCAGGCCGTCCGCACCGAAGACCATGTCGAACGTACGCCTGCTGCCTCCGCGGAAGGTGACGTCGACCCCGTGGCCGGACTGGTCGAGGGCGTCGATGGAATCGTTGAACAAGAACTCCACGTCGTCACGGACCGCCGCGTAAAGAGCGCCGGTCAGATCCCCGCGCCGCACCTCGAGATCCCGTCCCGCGACACCGCCGGTGACGGTGTACGGGTTGACCGAGGCCACCTTGCTGCTGTCCCCGGCGAGGAACGTCAGTCGGCGCAGGTCGATGTGCGCGTCCTTGAGTTGCGACAGGATTCCCATCCTCCGGACGACCTCGATCGCCGTGCCGCGCACGTCGATGGGGTAACCCCCGCCACGAAGTGTCCCCGCCTTCTCGACCACCGTGACCGCGAATCCGTAGCGGTTCAGCCAGAACGCGAGGGCAGACCCCGCGACGCCGGCTCCAGATATCAGGACCTTGCGCCTCGGCGTGGAACGCAGATCCCTCAACAGATCGGTGCGGGTCATTCCTTGACTCCTTTGCTCATGGTCCGGACGACAAGCAGGGACAGTGCCGTGACGGCGCCGGCCAAGACGAAGCCGGTGACGAAGGCCGATTCGGCCGGGACATCCGACCCAGAAGGGGTGCCGGCGGTGAGGATCGCACCACTGACCTGCACACCCACGGCGTAGCCGAGCACGCGAGTCACCAGAACCAAGCTGGTGGCGATGCCGGTGTCACCTTGATCGACGGATGTGGCGGTGCTGGTCACCATCGCCGTGACGCACAGGCCGTTGGCAAGCGCGATCAACGCCTTGCCGATGACGAGGTGCCAGACCTCTGTGTGCACGACTGCCAGGGCGATCAGGGCGACGGCCATGATGACGATCCCGGCGCAGACCACGGCACGCGAGCCGAAACGCCGCGCTCCGATCCCACTGATCGGTCCGGCCAGTGACGCGGCCACGGCGCCGGGCAGCAGGAAGAAGCCGATCTCGGTGGCGCCGGCCCCGAAACCGTACTCACGGGAGGACACCGCGAACAGTTGCGGGACGAGATAGACCGCCACCGAGGTACCGGCGCACATCACGAACGTCAGCGCACATGACTTCCACACCGCAGGCCGTGCCAGCATGCGCAGATCGACCATCGGCGAGGCCGCACGACGCTCAACGGCTGTCCATCCGGTCACGAAGGCGGCCAGAACCACGATGAGGGCGCCGAGTACGAGGGGCTGCGAGCCGAGGTCGGGCACCATCGTGAGCACGAGCATGAGCGTGACCAGCGTCCCGCTCAGGAGAACCAGGCCGGACCAGTCGACCCCGGCGTCGTCCGACCGGCCCGGCGGATCATGCGGCATCAGCCTGTTCACCAGCATGGTGGCCCCGATGACCGCGATCGTCGGCAACGCGAACATCCAGTGCCGGGACAGCCCTTCCGCCACGGGCCCGGCCGACAGCGTTCCCCCCATGCCGCCGCCCACGAACAAACCGCTGACCACCCCGATGGCCACCGTCGACTCGCCCGCGGGGAGGTGTGCGCGCACCAGGATGAATGACAGGGGCAGTGCGCCCACCATCGCCCCCTGTAATACCTGACCGAGCAGCAGCACCGGCAGGTTCGGCGCCAGGGCGGACACCAGACCACCGGCACAGACCACCGCCATCAGCCGGACCAGGACCCGTTTTCCGCCGTAGCGGTCGCCTAACTTGCCTGCGACCGGTGTGACGAGCGCGCCGGTGATGAGGAGCATGATGCTGAGTAACGCCCCTTCGGCGGGACTCATGTCCAGCTCGCGTTGCAGGAGCGGGAGCGTCGGCGTCACCACCGACTCCAAGGCACCGGTAGCGACTGCCAGCATGCCGAGGGCCCCGACAGCGGCCTTCCCGATGCGTACCGGGGGAGCCAGAGTTGCGGTCATGGACATCCTTTCCGTCATTGCGGGCGAGTAGGGGGGTGGCCACCGACTCCCGCCGCCGCCCTCTCTGCCCCGCGCCGGCACAACGGCCACCCCCCCCGGCGCGCAATGCGGAGCACGCTCCCCTTG
>NZ_JBVHZH010000102.1:0-6559 GCF_055574515.1 Streptomyces sp. NPDC029466 | reverse complement strand
GGCGACCGAGGGACGGAGCACGGCGGCCGGCCGCTCCGTGCTGATCAGCACGGCGAAGCTCGCCGGACGGGTGGCCGGAGCCTTCGCGGACCACCAGGCCGCTGCGCGCGGTGCGGACCGTGCGCCGGGATCAGGACGGCAGGCCGGCCGGGCCGGCGACGTGTGGAAGCGAGTGAGACGATGACCAACCCCAGAACCAGCCCCGGCACCAGCTCCGGCGCCGGCCCGGGAATCAGCCCGGGGGCCAAGGCCGTTGCGGACCACCGCCGGCGGCTCCGGCACACCGGCTCCGCCCGTACGGGAACGCTGATCACCAGCTGCCTGGCGGTGTGTCTCGCCCAGATCGCGCTGGCCATGCCCGCGACCCTGAACGGCCTGTTCCAGGAGAGTCTGCACCCGGTCGGGTCCCAACTCACCTGGATCTCCGACGCGTTCCTGTTGCCCGTGACGGTACTGGAGCTGACCTTCGGCGTACTGGGCGACCTCTTCGGCCGCAAGCGGCTGCTGGTCGGCGGCGCGGGACTGCTGGCCGTCGGCGAGGTGGTGGCGGCGACCGCCGGGGGTGTCCCCCAGTTGTGGGCGGGCCAGCTCCTCGGCGGCCTCGGCGCCGCGGCGCTGTTCCCCACCACGCTCGCCATGGTCGCGGCCGGCACCCACACACCGCGCGACCGGGCCCGGGGCATCGCGGTCTGGACCGCCTCGCTCTCCACCGGCGGCTTCGTCGCCCCCGTTCTCGGCGGCATCTCCGGAACCTACGGTTCGTGGCGGCTCTCCTTTGTGATCGTCGCCGCCCTGGCCGTGATCACCGCGCTGGTCTGCCGGCTGCTCGCCGAGGACTCCAGCTCGCCGGAGGGCCGCTCGCTGGACCCGGGTGGCCAGATCACCATCCTCATCGGCCTGTTCGCCCTGCTCTACGCGGTGATCCAGGGGCCGACCGACGGCTGGGGCTCCCCGTTGGTGATCGGTGCCTTCGTCGTTGCCGCGGTGTTCCTCGTGCTGTTCGTCTTCGCGGAGCACCGGGCCCGCACGCCGCTGCTGCGCCTCGACCTGTTCCGCAACCGCGCCTTCACCATCGTCTCGATCATCACCGTCGTCGGAATGTTCAGCTTCCTCGGCACCGCCTATGCGACCAGCATCCGCATCGGGGTGATCCAGCATCAGAGCCCCCTGCGGACCTCGGTGGCCTTTGTCCTGCTCGGCGGGTTCTCGCTGCTGCTCACTCCCCTCATCTCACGGCTGCTGGAGCGGGCGAACCCGCGCTGGCTGCTCTCCGGCGGCCTGCTGCTGATGGCGGCGGGCGACTTCTGGATGGCGACCCTGGACATACGGGAGACCTCACTCGGCGCGTACCTCGCCCCCCTGGGCCTGGCGGGCATCGGCTACGCGTTCAGCATCGCGTCGGTCACCGCCGTCGCCGTGAACACGGTGCCGATCCGGTACGCCGGTATGGCCAGCGCGTCGAACAGCCTGCTCCGGGACTTCGGTTTCACGCTCGGCCCGGCACTCATCGGCGCGGTCGCCCTCGGCCACGCCGGCTCGGCGTTCCAGTCCCACCTGTCGGCCTCCTCGCTCGCCCCGACAGCGAAGGCCGCTGCTGCAGAAGTGGCCCAGGCCGGCGGCCCGCTGGCGGTGAACTCGGTTCCGCCGGACTCTGCACCAGGCCAGGCGGTATCCCTTGCCCGGGACGCGCTCGGCCAGGGCTACTCCCTCGGCTACGTGGTCTGCGGGACGGCCGCGTTGCTGTCGTGCCTGCTGGCCGTGTCGGCCCTGCGGGGTGGCTGGAAGGCCACCCCACACACCGGGGAATCGCCGACGACGGACACCCCAGCGGCCCCGGCCCCGGAGCCGCTGTAGCCCGGTGGTGCGGGGGGGATCGGTGCGTCAGAAGGCGCTGACCATCAGCCACATCACGCACACGTACGCGCCGCCGCCCACGCCAAGGATGATGCCGAGCCACAGCAGCGCCCCGAGCGGCCACGGTACGGGTGTCTCAGGCTTGGGCGGTTCGACGGGGCAGCAGTTGTTGCAGTGCGGATCAGGCATGGGCAGCATCTTGGCGGGGCGCAGGCCGGGGCGGGAGGGCGTGAAAGGGGCGCACACGGCGGCGGTCGACCTGACCTTCGCGCAGGCGGAGGCTCCGCAGCGCAAATTTCCGCACGACCGTCACGACCACGCCATCACCTGCCAAAGGAGGGCGCGCGACCTCCATCGCCGCCGCCGGACGCCGCTCATGAGGTAGGGGGCCGGTTCCATCCCGAGCAGGCCCACAGCCTCTGCGTGCATCAAGCCCACCGGGCGGACGTCGGTTGAGCTCTCACGGTGCTCTTGAGGTCCAGAAGCAGGTCGTCGACCATGAAGAGCCCGATGTCGGGCGCCGGAGCCGGCATGCGCCGCGACGGTCCCCACACAGCCCAGTCAGGCTGCCGCTTTCCATCAAGACTGGTCCTCGGCCTCCAGGTCGGTTTCGTGCGTGAGGTCCACGGGGCTGATCAGGGCTCACGCGTTCTCCTCGGTGATGTCGGCGATGAGCCCGCGCCCTGTGCACTACCGCTCCCAGTACTTCGCCACAGCCTGCGCGTACGCCACCCGGTGGTCGAGCCTGCCGCCTTGAACGCGGAACCGGCCACGCGCGGACTCGGTCAGGGCCGCCCGGCCGAAGAGCTCACCCGGCCGCTTCCAAGCCGTCCGCAGCGGGGCGGTAGTGGCACCGGCGGGCGAGTCGGAGAACGCCAGGGCAACCAGATACACCAGAACGAACGGCAGCACCCCCAGGCACAGGAGCAGCGACGGCACCGTCCCCTCCCGCCCGCGCAGCACCGTCCCATCGGGAAGGTGGATCTCGCAGGAGGGCCGCCACCGCTTCTTGCGCGGCGGCAGGCGCAGTTCGGCCAGGTGCTCGTGGTCCGGGGTGAGCACGGCGAGGCGACCGCCATCCTGCCGGACGACCACGGCGACCGGCGAGGCGCCGGCAGGGTCGTCGGCGAGGGTGAAGCGCGGCTTGCACCCCTTGGGAAGGGGGCGATCATCGGGGGCACCACTGCGCACGTGGACGGGAGCGGCACCTCGGGGACGCAGTTCGTAGCGCTTGGCGTCAAGGTGGCGGGTGAAGGTGAAGGTCATGGAGCGTCCCGTCTCGTCGTATCGGTTCTGGTGCTGTTACCGGTGGCGGAGTTTCCCCGCGGGGACAACCCTCGGGGCCCGCCCGGCCTCAAGGAGAGCACGCCCCCAATGCCCGGACCACGCGGAGCTCGGCAGCGTCTCAGTGCACCCCGGCGCGGCCCTCGATTGTCCGTTTCCAGGGGGAACGACGCGCCCACCGCCCGTCGGCACCACAACATGCGCACGGGGAATTCTGCCGCGCCCACCTCACAACACGCCGCGTGGGTAGGGGGTGTCCGGGTCACGTGATGGGCACTTAGCCGGCCGAGCGCAGAACATCCGCCGGGTAATCACGACCTGTGCGGCGGGCACACCGACCGCCGGCTTGTCGTCCCCCTGTGGGGCACGATCCGCGTCCACGGTCTCGCTGGACGCATCGCCGTGACGTACTGACGCGTCCGCGCCCCCGCACTCGCGTAAACGTTGTCACCGTGGGTAGTTGACGTGGCATGCACGATGTACGCACCGTAAGGGCGCCCTCTATGCTGCGGCTCGCGGCCGCCTCACTCGCTGGGACGACCATCGAGTTCTACGACTTCTTCGTCTACGGGACCGCTGCGGCGCTGATCCTGGGCCCGCTGTTCTTCCCCACTTTCTCCTCGGTCGCCGGGACGCTGGCCGCCTTCGGAACCTTCGGCGTGGGCTTCGTCGCCCGGCCACTCGGCTCGGTGCTGTTCGGACACATCGGGGACCGGCGCGGCAGACGCCCGGTTCTCGTCGCGTCATTGCTCCTCACCGGTGCTTCCACGGTCGCGGTCGGCTGCGTGCCGACGTACGACACGATCGGGGTAACCGCTCCCGTGCTGCTGCTCGTCCTGCGGTTTCTGCAGGGGCTCGGGCTCGGCGGGGAGTGGGGCGGGGCCATCCTGCTGACCGCGGAGCACGCGCCCGCCGAACGGCGCGCGCTGTGGACAAGCGTTCCGCAGGTCGGGCCGTCGCTGGGGTTCCTGCTCGCCAACGGCGTGGTGCTGGCGCTGTCGGCGACGCTGTCCGAAGCGCAGTTCGCGTCCTGGGGGTGGCGCGTGCCCTTCTGGGCGGCCGGGCTGCTGGCCGTGGCGGGGCTGTGGCTGCGCTCGTCGCTCGCCGAGAGTCCACGTTTCCGTGAAATCGAGGATCACGCGCGCGTGCCGATCGCCAACGTGGTGCGCGACCACTGGCGGCTCGTTCTGCTGACCGCCGGCGCACTCACAGTGGGATACGCGATCTTCTACGCCGTGACGACCTGGTCTCTCGCCTACGCGACGGAACGACTGGGCGTGAGCCGTACTGTCATGCTGACCTGCATCATGTCCGCGGTGGTGGTGAAGGGCGCATGCACACCGCTGGCGGCGCTGCTGAGCGACCGCTTCGGCCGGCGGCCCCTGTGCCTGGTGGGATGCGCGGCCTCGGCCCTGTGGATGTTTCCGATGGTCGCGCTGCTCGCCACGGGGGCGCCACTGTTGATGTTCCTCGGCTTCCTGGGGGCGCTGCTGTCGTTCATCACGATGTTTGCTGTGATCGCCGCGTATCTGCCGGAGCTGTACGAGCCGCGCGTGCGCTGCACGGGGGCCGCGGTCGGCTACAACCTCGGCGGGGTCCTCGGCGGGGCGCTGACGCCAATCGTGGCCACGGCACTCGCCCAGCGGGGCGGCCCGGTGCCCTGGGGCGTGGCCGCGTATCTGACGGGGATCGCCCTGCTCAGTCTGGGCTGCTTCGCGCTGCTGCCGGAGACGCGCCCGGTGCGTGCGATGGCGACGGAGCCCGCAGTGGGGTGACCGATCAGGGGTGTTCCCGTCATACGGCCCGTCGGCCAGGGCTCTACCGGCACCGGGCCGTTGCGGCCACGTCGAAATGTTCGCGGGTTTCGACAGCAGCGGTGAATGAGCGGATGACGGACCGGGTGCCGTTGGACGGCCTTCGGCACCCGGCGCGGCATGAGGCAGCGGCTTGGCGCGCTGGGCAGGGTGGAGGTCAATCAGGTATGCGGGGTCCAGAAGGCAATTAGCCGCCCGGCACCCGGTTCAACGTCCTGCCAGGAGCCGTTGAGGGTGAGTACGGCGATCGCGGATGTGGGAAAGCCACGCTGGAATCGTGCCAGCGCGTCATCTTCTGCCTCGCTCGCGAGGATGTCGACGAGACCTTGTGCCCCGGGGTTGTGCCCGATGAGCAGCAGGTTGTGGACCTCGTCGGATACCTCGTTCAGGACAGCAATCAGCTCACCCGGAGACGCGTCGTACAGGCGTTCCTCGTACGACGTCCTGGGCCTCTCCGGCAGCTCGGGCGCAGCAAGCTCCCAGGTTTCGCGGCAGCGCGCAGCCGTCGAGCACAACACCAGGTCCAGGATGATGCCGGAGCGTGCCAGCCACCGGCCGGCGACGGGCGCATCCTTTCGACCGCGCTTTGCAAGCGGACGTTCGTGATCGTCTACCGGCGGCCGGTCGCTCTTCGCATGGCGGAGGATCACTACATGGCGGAGGGTCTCAGCACTCATCGCGCCCCATCCTGGTGCCTGGATGGCCTCCAGCTCGGGCGAACCGCGTCGGATTGAGCCAACCGTGGTATGCACCCACTTAAGCTGTCCATTCTCGGGTTCTGGCTCACTTTCCGTGGCGGGCTGACTGGCCGTAATGTCATGTGCTCATGACGCTGGCCGGTACGACCAGCAAGAAGGGCCGCATCGAGTCAGTACACCTCGAAGAATCAGAGGAATCAGAAGAATCAGCGGAGGAACCCTTCGTAGTTTCGCTGCTGAAGCTGGCTCTCGATCTGCTTCACGGTCTCCAGGCCCACACTCACGATGATGAGGATGCTTGTCCCGCCGAACGGGAAGTTCTGGTTCGCGTTGAAGAGCACCAACTCCATTGTCGGTACGAGCGCGATCAGTCCCAGGTACAGCGAGCCCGGCCACGTGATCCGGTTGAGTACGTAGCTGAGGTACTCGGCCGTCGGGCGACCAGCCCGGATACCCGGGACGAAGCCACCATGCTTCTTCATGTTGTCGGCAGTCTCTTCGGGGTTGAAGCTGATGGCCACGTAGAAGAAGGCGAAGAACACGATCAGCAGGAAGTACGCCACGATGTAAACGGGGCGGTCTCCCTTGGCGAAGTTGGTGGCCAGCCACGTCGCCCATGCCGCCTTCGACCCGCTGAACTGTGCGATGAGCGCCGGAATGGAGAGCAGTGATGACGCGAAGATGACGGGAATCACGCCTGCCTGGTTCACCTTGAGCGGGATGTAAGTGGACGTACCGCCGTAGGACCGGCGCCCGATCATCCGCTTCGCGTACTGCACCGGAATGCGCCGCTGGGCCTGCTCGACGAAGACCACCAGGGCGACCATCGCCAGGCCCACCGCGATCACCGCGAAGAACTCGATCCAGCCGTCGGCGAGCTCGCCCTCGAGCTTGACCTGCCACAGCGCG
>NZ_JBVHZH010000101.1:0-6727 GCF_055574515.1 Streptomyces sp. NPDC029466 | reverse complement strand
GGTCGGCTTCGTCGACGCCGACGACATCGCCGCCGTCGCCGTACGCGCCTTGACAGACGACCAGGCGCCCAACACCGACCTGCTCCTGACCGGACCGGAGTCCACCTGCGGACCAAGGCCACCCGCGGGGTCGGCTCTCGCACCGCTGCCCTGGCCATGGTCTTCCAGCTCGTCGAGTCTGCCCAGGAACGCCGGCGGGCCGTGAACGCACCCCACCAGTCGCCGTCGTCCGGGCGGAAGCCCGCTTCGAACGGGGCGTCATGGTCGACCTGTCCGAGGCCCGCGCAGCATGGGCACCGTTGCCGGCCACCGGTCTGAAAACCGGTCGCGGTGCCGACCCGCCCGTGGCGATGATCGCGGCATGCCCATCTTCCTGGAGTCCGACAGGCTCATCCTGCGCGCGTTCACGCCGGCCGATGCCGACCGCCTGTTCGCCCTGAACAACGGCCCCGAGGTCATGCGCTTCATCAATGGCGGGCGCCCCACCAGCCGTGAGGCGATCCAGACGCGGACCCTGCCCCGGTTCCTGCACGATTACCCGTGCTGGGGGACCCGCGGCTACTGGGCCGCGCAGGAGAAGGCCACCGGTTCCTTCCTGGGCTGGTTCGAGTTCCGGCCGCTGGAGGAGCACAGCTCCGCCGTGGTCGAACTCGGCTATCGACTGAATCGCGCGGCATGGGGACGCGGGTACGCCACCGAGGGATCCCGGGCCCTGACCGCCAAGGGGTTCACGGAACTGGGGGTCCAGCGGGTCATGGCGAACACCATGACCGTCAACACCCGCTCACGCCGTGTCATGGAGAAGTCGGGCCTGCACTTCGTCAGGCACTTCACCGGTGACTGGCTGGAGGCGATCGAGGGCTCCGAGCACGGCGAAGTCGAGTACGAACTCACTCGGGACGAGTGGGAGAAACATCTCGGTGTCTGGGCGGGAACCAGGGTCTGGTCCAGGGGCTGCGATGGTCAGGAGCTGGCCGGGTGAGACACGCAAGGCTTCTGGAGAGGCGTGCCCTTGACGCTGACGCAGCGGCAACTTGGACGATGACGCCGTACGGCAGACACAGTCATCCCACTGGAGGCATTCGTCATGTTGCGCGGCAAGGGCATCCATTACGACACCGGCACCTTTCCCAACGGCGACACGTCGCGTCCCGTCTTCGACGTTCAGGACGTCGAACGGGACATGCGTGTCGTCGCGGAGGACCTGCACTGCACCGCTGTCCGTATCACCGGGGGCGATCCGGACCGTATCGAGACTACGGCGCGGTACGCGGCGGAGGCGGGCCTGGAGGTCTGGTTCTCGCCGTTTCCCTGCGAGCTGTCGAACGCCGAGATGCTGCCGCTGTTCACCGACTGCGCCGAGCGGGCGGAGCGACTGCGGCGCGACGGCGCCGAGGTCGTCCTCGTCACCGGCTGCGAACTCAGCGTGTTCGCCCGCGGATATCTGCCCGGGGACACACTGAACGAGCGCATTCCGGTCCTGGCGGGCCCCGGCCGCGAAGCCGCGCTCCAGGGCATCCCCGACAAGGTCAACGCCTTCCTGGGGGAGGTCGTCGACGCCGTGCATCCCCGCTTCGGCGGCCGCGTGAGTTACGCCTCCTGCCCTCTGGACGGCGTGGACTGGGCCCCGTTCGACATCGTCGGCCTGGACGCCTTCCGTAGCCTGCGCAATGCGGCCACCTACCGCACCGACCTGCGCAAGGAATGCGGCCACGGCAAGCCCGTCGCCATCATGGAGGCCGGCTGCTGCACCTACCGGGGAGCGAGCGAGCACGGCGGCGCCGGCTGGTACATGGCGAGGGAGGCCGACGGCGTCACCCTCAAACCCGGCCTGGTGCGCGACGAGGGCGAGCAGGTCCGCTACCTCGACGATCTCATGACCGTCTTCGAGGGGGAGGGTGTCGATTCCGTCTTCTGGTTCAGCTTCGCCGGTTTCAGCACACCCCACCGGACTTCCGGACCGGACGAGGACCTCGCCTCCTACGGCATCGTCAAAGTCCTGGACGAGCACAGTGGCTATCCCGCCGACAAGCGCACCTACCCCGACATGCCCTGGGAACCGAAGCAAGCGTTCCACGCACTCGCCACCCGCTACAGGGCCCACTGAGCTCCTTCGGAGTGGTCACCGACCGGGCTCGTGACACGGGTCCGTGACGAGCGAGGCCCCCGGCCGGTTGAGCGAGATAGCTCCCGGGGTCCTTCTGCACTAGCCCAGGCGCTCGGCCCAGTCCTTCGGGACGCGTCCCGCGGGGCCGGGGGTGGGCTGGTCGGCCGGGTGGCTCTCCGGGGGAGCGAGGGGTGGGCCTGAGGCGTACGCCTCCTTGGTGTCGTAGTTGTAGAACCAGGATTCGCCCGGTTCGAAGCTGCGGATCAACGGGTGCCGGGTGACCCGGGCGTGGGCCGTCGCGTGCTTGGCGGGTGAGTCGTCGCAACAGCCGATGTGGCCGCACTGTGCGCAGCGTCGCAGGTGGAACCACCAGCCGCCGGCGGCGTCGCACTCGGCGCATCCGGGTCCGCTGGGTGGGACCGAGGGGTCGATTCCGTTCGGGGAAGTCATGACGGCTCCTGAGGGGGATGGGGGTTGGCGGAGGCCAGCGGGAGGCGTACCTGGAAGCGGGTGTCGCCGGGGACGGAGTGGAACCGCAGGTCCCCGTTGTGTTTGTTGACGACGATGCGCCAGGTGATGTCCAGGCCGAGACCTGTTCCCTCACCCACCGGTTTGGTGGTGAAGAAAGGATCGAAGATGCGGTCACGGATCTCCGGGGGGACGCCGGGGCCGGTGTCGCAGAACTCGACGAGCAGATGGTCTCCCTCGCGTGCGGTTCGTACGGTCAACGTGCCGTCGGTGTCCGTACTGTTCATCGCCGAGAGGGCGTTGTCGATCAGATTCGTCCATACCTGGTTGAGCTCGCTGGGATAGGCCGGGATCTTCGGCAGGCTGCGGTCGTAGTCCTTGACGACGGTGATGTGGGGGCCGATCTTCGCGGAGACCATCAGCAGGGTGCTGTCCAGCAGTTCATGCACGTCGGTGACCTGGAAGGGCGCTCGGTCGAGTTGCGAGTATTGCTTGGCCGCGGTGACCAGGGCCGAGACACGGTTGGTCGACTCCTTGATCTCGTTCATCAACAATTCGGTTTCGACGGTGTAGTTGAGCCAGCGCACGGCACCTTCGAGGGTGTCCGTGTCCACGGCTGCGGCGATCTGGTCCAGCCAGTCGGTGTCGAGGCCGGCCTGCACGAAGGTCGGCGCGAGCTGCCAGCCGTCCCCGATACCGTGGTCCTCCAGCCAGTCGGAAATGGTGTCCTCCCGGTCCGAGGCTTCCAGCGGGCTCAGGGTCGTGGCCTTCGCGACGCGCTCGGCCGTGCGTTCTTGGACGTCGATGAGTGTCTCCAGGCTGTCGTGCCGGTACGGGCGTGCCGCGATGATGCCGAGCTTGTGGCGCATCCCGGCAACACGCTCGCGGAGCGCGGAGGTGGCTCGCACGGCTGCGGCGGCCGGGTTGTTCAGCTCATGAGTCAGCCCGGCGGACAGCGACCCGAGAGCCAGCAGCCGTTCGCGCTGGCCGACGGCCTCCTGGGCGCTCTTGGTGCCGAAGAAGAGGCCTTCCAGCAGGTGCACGGCCATGGGAAACCACTCGTGCATGATCGCGGCGAAGGTCTCTGCCGGCAGCACGAAGAAGCGGGTGGGCTCAAGGACGTGCAGGGAGCTGTTGTACACCTGCCGCAGGCGGTCTCCCAGGTAGGCCTGGAAGGCTCCCGCATACACCCCGCGGCTGGAACTCCGGTTGGTCTCCACGTCGTAGTCCCCGACCCGGCGCGAGAGAACGATGGTCCCTTCGAGCAGCACGTAGAAGCACGTGGCGGCGTCGCCCTCCTCGTACACGGGCCCGGGTTCGCACTCCTCCACACGGCCTTCCCGGCAGAGTCGGGCGATCTGGTCGGGGGCCAGCTTCTCGAACAGGAACAGTGAGCCGAGTTCCTCCTGGCTGCACGGCATCGGCCGGCCGTTCATGACTGCTCCAGATATCGGTGGGCGAGCATGACTGCCATGGCTCCCTCTCCCACCGCGGAAGCGACACGCTTGGCGGACTCCGCGCGGGCGTCCCCGGCCACGAACACTCCCGGGACGTTTGTTTCCAAGTGGTAGGGCGGCCGGTCCAACTCCCAGTCGGCCGGCGGTCGCCCGTCCGCGGTCAGATCGGGGCCGGTCAGGATGAACCCACGGGAGTCCCTGAGCACCGTGCCCTCCAGCCAGTCGGTCAGCGGGGCTGCGCCGATGAAGACGAACATCCACTGGGCGTCGACGAGTTCGGTGTGGCCGGTCGCCGTGTCGTGCAGGGTGATCTGTTCCAGTTGACGCGAGCCACGGACGGCGTCGACGACCGTGTTGGTGCGCACACAGATCGTGGGTGTCTCGTCGACCTGCTGTATGAGGTAGTGCGACATCGACGTGGACAAGGACGGCTTACGCACCAGTACGGTGACCGACTTGGCGCTCCGGGACAGGTATATCGCTGCCTGGCCCGCGGAGTTCGCGCCGCCGACGATGTACACATCTTGGCCCTGGCACGCGGCCGCTTCGGTCAGGGCTGAGCCGTAGAACACGCCGCAACCGGTCAGCTCGGCCACGTGCGGTGCATCCAGTTGCCGGTATGACACACCGGTCGCGAGGATGACGGAGTGCGCGGCGACAGCGGAGCCGTCCGAGAAGCGGACGACGCGTGACGCGCCATTGACTTCCAGACCGGTGACCTCGCGCGCGGTCAGCATCTCGGCACCGAACTTCGCCGCCTGACGCCGGGCCCGGTCGGTGAGCTGCGCCCCGGACACTCCATCCGGAAAACCGAGATAGTTCTCGATACGCGAGCTCTGGCCCGCCTGGCCTCCGGTCGCGGAGCGTTCCACGAGGACGGTCCGCAGGCCCTCGGAAGCCCCGTACACCGCCGCACCCAAACCGGCTGGTCCGCCGCCGATGATGACGAGGTCGTAGAAGTCGGTTGCGGGGGTCGTCGCGAGGCCGACCCGGGTGGCGAGCTCCCGGTCCTCGGGCTCGATCAGGGCCGTGCCGTCCGGAGTGATCACCAGCGGGAGCCGCAGGCCCTCCTCGCCGGCGGCACACAGCAACCGCCGGCCTTCCGGATCGTCGGAGGAGTACCAGCGGTAGGGCACCTGGTTGCGGGCCAAAAACTCCCGTACGGCCGAGGAACGCGCCGACCAGCGGTGTCCGACGACCTTGGTGACGGTCACCGGCCGGTGGTCGCCGGCCCGCCACGCCGACAAGAGATCGTCGACGACGGGGTAGAGCTTCTCCTCGGGCGGCTCCCAGGGCTTGAGAAGGTAGTGGTCGAGGTCGACGACATTGATCGCGTCGATTGCCGCGTTGGTGTCCGCGTACGCGGTCAGCAGGACCCGCCGGGCCCCGGGGTAGATGTCGAGAGCCTGCTCAAGGAACTCGATGCCGTTCATCTTCGGCATCCGGTAGTCGGCGACGATCACCGCGACGGGCGCGCCGCGCAGCTTCAGCTCACGCAGGGCGGCAAGGGCGGACTCGCCGGACTCCGCTCGTACGATCCGGTACGACTCGCCGTAGCGACGCCGCAGGTCGCGGGCGACAGCACGCGATACGCCCGGGTCGTCGTCCACAGTCAGGATGACGGTCCGCGCCGGACCAGCGGCCTGATCCATAGGCATCCCGTCCCCGAGTCGATCGCCCTTCCGCACCGACTTCACGTGCCTGTCTGGCACGCGGGTGCGCCAGCAATGTCCATGATATTGGTGACTGTACTGATCTGCTACACAAGATCAGGAATGCGGCTATCCGTCGATAGTCGTCGTGGACGCTCCAGCCGCGCGGCGGCGTGACGGTGATCGTCGTGTGGCTGCGTCCACCTCGCCGCGCCACCGGCCTCGCCGGCCCGCGCCCCCTCGGCGACCGACTCCAGCGGCGCGGCCCGCGGCCGGAGCGCCTCGCGAGGATCGAGCGACTCTGGCGGACATCCTGCGGATCACGGACTGTCCGTCAGTGCATCCATATCCGCGGGGCGTCACGCCGCTGGCAGGGGGTGATGACGGGCGGCCCGGGGCCCGGCCCGCCGCCCCGTGACGTCGGCGTCGTCCCGCGCGGATACGGAGTTGCCGACGGCGCTCCTTCCGGGGCAGTCTCCGTGCATGATCGAGTTGGCGGTACTGACAGCGGACGACTGGGGCAGCTGGCGCGAGCTCAGGCTGGCTGCGCTCGCCGAGGCGCCGTACGCCTTCGGCTCCACGCTGGCGGACTGGCAGGGTGACGGCGACCGGGAGGAGCGGTGGCGCGGCCGGCTGAGCATTTCCGGCTCGTACAACCTCCTCGCGCTGTGGGATGGGGAACCGGCCGGGATGGTCAGCGGTGTCCCCGGCCCGCGGGACGGCGTCGTCGAGTTGATCTCCCTGTGGGTCGCCGAGAAGGCCCGGGGGCGCGGCGTGGGCGACCGGCTGATCGAGGCGGTCGTGGGGTGGGCCGAGCGGGAGCGGGCCGAGGTGGTGGAGCTCGCCGTGACGCCCGGGAACGCACCCGCGGTCGCGCTGTACCGGCGCCATGGATTCGCGGACACCGGACAGCTCGGCGACGTGCTGCCGGACGGCGGCCGGGAGAACGTCATGGCCCGACGCCTCTCCCTCAGCCCGGGCTGGGAGAACGTTCCGCCGTGTCACCGGTAGCCGCGGAGTTCCCCATGGCTACCGGCGAGAGG
>NZ_JBVHZH010000100.1:0-7335 GCF_055574515.1 Streptomyces sp. NPDC029466 | reverse complement strand
GCCGCAGCGTACCGCGCGACTTTTCCGTCGTCGGCGTGGCGGCCAGCCGCTGGGCGGAACAGGTGAGCCCGCCGCTGACCGCGGCCGAGATACCGGCCAAGGAGATGAGCCGGATCGGCGTCGACCTGATGGTGGAGCGGCTCACCTCACCTGCCTCGGCGCCCCGGCACGTCCTGCTGAAACCGCTGATCACTCTGCGCGCGAGCACCGGTCCCTGCCGGCCGGTTCTCGATTCGGAGCCTGAACCGGAGGCGGACTTCCCTGACCTGGACTTCTGACCAGCCCGCAAGGGCGTCGAGTCCTCGCAACGGCTCGGCCGTCACCGCTGGCTCGTTGAGCGGACTGTTTCCTGGCTCGCCGGCCGCCGCCGACTCCGTGAGCCGTCAGCTGATCGGTCAGGGGCTGACCGTGTGGGTGTCGGTGCCGGTGGAGAGAGTGAATTGGGCGTTGCCGTTGTAGGTGGCGGTGATGGCGTGGGCGCCGATGGACAGTCCTTGGTTGGTGACCTTGGCCACGCCGTTGACGAGTGCGGCGGTGAACGTGCCGCCGCCGCTTCCTCCGATCACGAAGGTGACCGTTCCGGTGGGCGATCCCGTCGCGGGAGGCGTCGGCGTCACGGTCGCCGTGAAGGTGACGACCCGGCCGGGAAGAGAGGGGTCGGGTTCGGAGACGACCGTGGTGGTGGTCGCGGCTCGGTTCACCGTCTGGGTGTCCGTGCCGCTCGACGCGGCGAAGTCGGGGGCGCCGCCGTAGTTGGCCGTGACCGTGTGCGGACCGGTACCCAGACTGCTGTTGGTGACTGTGGCGACACCGCCGACGAGGGGGACCGTGACGGGCGAGGCGCCGTCGAAGAGGAACGTCACGGTGCCCGTGGGGGTCCCCGCCGCCGGCACGTTCGATGCGACGGTGGCGGTGTAGGTGACCGACTGGCCGAAGGTGGACGGGTCGGGGTTGGAGGTGACGGTGGTGGTGGTTGCTGCGCGACCCACCGTATGGGTGTCGGTGCCGGTGGAGGTGCTGAAGTTGGTGTCGCCGTGGTAAATGGCGGTGGCGGTGTGGTTGCCGACGGAAAGGGTGCCGGCGCTGACGACCGCGATGCCGGACGCGTCGAGGGTTCCGGTCAGTGTGGGGCCGCCGCTGATGGCGAAGGTGACGGTACCGGTCGGGGTACCCGTGCCCGGAGCGACGGGAGCGACAGTGGCGGTGAAGGTGACCGCCTGCCCGAAGGACGAGGGATCGGGGGCGGAGATGACGGTGGTGGTGGTTGCGGCCTGGCCCACGGTGTGGGTGTCGGTGCCGGACGAACCTGTGAAGTCGGTGTCGCCGTTGTAGGTGGCGGCGACAGAACGGCTGCCCGTTGGAAAAGAGTTGAGGGTGAGCTGCGCCCTGCCGTCCTGGGCCACGGGCACGGTAGTTGTCCCCCCTCCGCCGCTGATGGCGAAGGTGACGGTGCCTGTGGGCGTTCCAGCTCCCGGTGCCAGGGGGGTCACGTGGGCCGTGAAGGTGACGGGTTGTCCGAAGACGGTGGGGTCGGGTGAAGAGGTGACGGTGGTGGTGGTTGCGGCGCGGACCACGGTGTGGGTGTCGGTGCCGGTGGAGGCGTTGAAGTTGGGGTCGCCCGCGGCGTTGTAGGTCGCTTGGACGGTGTGGCCGCCGGTGGTGAGAGTGCTGGTGCTGACTGTGGCGACGCCGCCCGCAAGCGTACCGGTGAGGGTGATGGTGCCGTCGATGGTGAAGGTGACCGTACCGGCCGGGGTTCCGGCACCCGGCGCGACAGGCGCGACCGTTGCGCTGAAGGTGGCCGTCTGCCCGAACACCGTCGGGTCGGGTGTAGAGGTGACGGTGGTGGATGTGCCGGCGGGGTTGACGGTGTGGGTGTCGGTGCCGGTCGAGCGGTGGTAAGTGGTGTCGCCGTTGTAGGTGGCGGTGGCGGCATGGGTGCTGACACTGAGGCTGTCGAGGGTGAGTTGAGCGGTTCCGGAGGCGTCGAGGGGCCGGGTGAAAGAGCCTCCGCCGGTTCCGGCGATGGTGAAGGTGACGGTGCCGGTGGGGACGGGACCGGGCTGGGCCGGGGTCACGGTCGCGGTGAAGGTGACGGACTGTCCGAAGACGGAAGGGTCGGGGCCGGAGGTGAGGGTGGTGGTGTTGGAGGGTTCCACCTCGACCGAGTGGGTGTCGGATCCGGTCGACGAGAGGTGGTCGGTGTCGCCGTTGTAGGCGGCGGTGATGGTGTGCGAGCCCAAACCGAGCGTGCTCGTGCTGAGTTGGGCGTTCCCGGCGGCGTCGAGCGTTTCGGTGAAGGTGCCACCGCCGGTGCCGGAGATGGTGAAGGTGACGGTGCCGGTCGGGGTTCCGGCTCCGGGGCCGACCGGTGAGACCGTCGCGCTGACGGTGACCGGCTGCCCCACGGCGGACGGATCGGGTGTGCCGGAGACGGTGGTCGTCGTCGCTGCCCGGTTGACGGCGTGAAGGCCGGTTCCGGTGGAGGCCGTGAAATTGTCGTCGCTGTTGTAGGCGGCGGTGACCGAGTAGCTGCCGGCAGACAGGGAGTCCAGGGTGAGCTGGGCCGTGCCGTCCGCAGCCACGGGCACGGTCGCGGTTCCTCCCCCGCCGCTGATGGTGAAGGTGACGGTCCCGGTAGGTGCTCCGGCTCCCGGCGCCACGGGGGTCACCTGCGCGGTAAAGGTGACCGGCTGTCCGAAGACGGTGGGGTCCGGGTCCGAGGTGACGGTCGTGGTGCTTCCCGCCCGGAGCACGGTGTGGGTGTCGGTGCCGGTGGAGGTGTTGAAGTTGGGATCACCCGCGCCCACGTAGGTGGCCTGGATGTCATGGGCGCCTGGTGTGAGCGTGTCCGTGCTGACAGTGGCGACGCCGCCCACGAGCGTACCGGTGAGGGTCGTGGTGCCGTCGATGGCGAAGGTGACCGTGCCGACCGGGGTTCCGGCTCCCGGCGCGACAGGCGCGACGGTGGCGGTGAAGGTGACCGTCTGCCCGGCGACCGTGGGGTCGGGTGCTGAAGTGACGGTCGTGGTCGTGTCCGCCGGTTCGACGGTGTGGCTGTCGGCACCGGTGGACGGCATGAAGTTGGTGTCGCCGTTGTACGTGGCGGTGCCGCTGTACATGCCTACGGCGAGAGCGCCGCTGGTGATCGTGGCGATGCCGTTCGCGTTCAGCGGGACGGTGACGGTGCCGCCGCCGCTCTCGGTGAAGGTGACCGTTCCCGTGGGCGTCCCGGCACCCGGCGCGACAGGGGCAACCCTGGCGGAGAAGGTGACCGCCTGCCCGAACACCGACGGATCGGGGTCCGAGGACGCCACTGTGGTCGTCTGCGCCCGGCCGACTGTGTGGGTGTCCGTGCCGGTGGACGGGCCGTAGTCGGCGTCGCCGCCATAGGAGGCGGTCACGGAGTAACTCCCCGCGGGGAGCGTGTTGTCGCTGACGGTGGCCACACCGTTGGAGTCGAGGGCCGCCGTGACGACGTCGCCGCCGAGGTCGAATGTGACCGTGCCTGTCGGAACGCCCGTTGCGGGAGCCACGGGAGAGACCACCGCGGTGAAGGTGACCGACTGCCCGAAGACGGACGGGTCGGGCGACGAGGTGACCGTCGTCGTGGTCGAGGCGCCGGTGACGGTGTGGGTGTCGGTCCCGGTGGAGGGGGCGAAGCCGGCATCTCCCTGATAGGCGGCGGTGACGGTGTGCGGCCCGGCCGAGAGTGCGCTGGTGGTGACGGTGGCGACGCCGTTCACCAGCGCACCGGTGCGAGTCGGGCCACCGCTGACGGTGAAGACGACATCGCCCGTGGGTACTCCGGCACCCGGCGGTAGGGGTGTCACGGTTGCTTGGAATATGACTTCCTGGCCCGGCAGTGAGGGATCGGGCGACGAGGTGACCGTCGTTTCGGTCCCGGCCTGCCCCACGGTGTGCGTGTCGCTGCCGGTGGACGGGGTGTGCTTGGCGTCGCCGCCGTAATCCGCCGTGACCATGAGGCTTCCGGCGGGGAGCGCGTCGAGAGTGAGAACGGCGATGCCGCCCGCCGTCAGCGGCACCGTGAAGATTCCCACACCCTCGACGGTGAAGACGACGTCGCCCGTCGGTACTCCCGCGTCCGGTGGTACGGACGTGACGGTGGCGGTGAACGTGACGTCCTGCCCGAAGACCGAGGGGTCCGGCGAGGAGGTGACCGTCGTGGCGGTTGCGGCCTGGCCGACGGTGTGCGTGTCGGTGCCGAGAGAGGGGGCGAAGGCGGCATCACCGCCGTAGACCGCCGTCACTGGGAAACTACCCGTGGTGGCGGTGTATGTGTGTGTTACGACGGCGGTGCCGCCGGACAGTACGGTCGACGTCGTCGCGCCATCGCCGAAGTCGAAGACCACCGTGCCCGTCGGTACGCCCGAGCCGGGCGCGACCGG
The DNA here is from genome assembly GCF_055574515.1 of Streptomyces sp. NPDC029466. Classification (NCBI taxonomy): domain Bacteria; kingdom Bacillati; phylum Actinomycetota; class Actinomycetes; order Kitasatosporales; family Streptomycetaceae; genus Streptomyces; species Streptomyces sp. NPDC029466. Next base: position 2,926 of record NZ_JBVHZH010000100.1, on the reverse strand, counting down.
CGCCACCGTCGCGGTGAACGTCACCGGCTCACCCACCACCGAGGGGTCCGGTGCGGATGTGACGGTGGTCTTCGTGGAGGCGGGCAGGACCGTCTGGGTGGTCGTGCCGGCTGAGGAGGCGAAGACGGCGTCACCGCTGTAGACGGCCGTCACGGCATGCGGTCCTGCGGTCAGGGTGCTGGTGGAGACGGTCGCCCGGCCGGCGATCACGGGTGCGGTCAGCGTGGGGCCGCCGCTGATGGTGAAGGTGACGGTGCCGGTCGGTGTGCCGGTGCCCGGCATAGCGGCGGTGACGGTGGCGGTGAAGGCCACCGGCTGACCGGTCACCGATGGGTTCGGGACGGGTGTGACGGTGGTCGTGGTCGAGGCCCGGCCGACGGTGTGGGTAGTCGTGCCGACCGAGTTGGTGAAGCCACCGTCACCGCTGTAGGTGGCCGTGACGGTGTACGGGCTGGCGGCGGCGCTGGTGTACCTGTGCGAGGTGATGGCCACACCCCCCGTCACGACCGCAGTGACCGGCGGGGAGCCGTCGCCGAAGGTGAACGTGACCGTGCCGCTCGGAGTGCCCGACCCAGGTGCGACCGGCGCAACGGTCGCGGTGAAGGTCACCGGCTGGCCCGCCACCGACGGATCCGGCGATGACGACACCGTCGTCGATGACGCGGCACGCGTGACCGTCTGCGTATCCGTTCCCGACGACGCGGCGAAGGCACCGTTACCGCTGTAGGAGGCAGTGACGATGAAGGGGCCGCCGACGGCAGTGCGGTAGGCGTGGATGGCGCTCGCCACGCCACCCGAAACCGGTGCCGTGACAGGTGGGGAGCCGTCGCCGAAGGTGAACGTGACCGTGCCGCTCGGAGTGCCCGACCCAGGTGCGACCGGCGCAACGGTCGCGGTGAAGGTCACTAACTGGCCTACCGCGGAAGGGTCCGGAGCCGAGGTAAGCACGGTGGATGTCATGACCTTGCTGCGGACGGTGTGTACGTCGGTGCCGGTGGAGGGGAGGAACGTCGCGCTGCCGCTGTACAGCGCGGTGACGGTGTGACTGCCGGCGGACAGGGCGCTGGTGGTGACCGTGGCCCGCCCTCCGACCAAGGGAGCGGTCAGCGTGGGACCGCCGCCGATGACGAAGGTGACACTGCCGGTCGGTGTGCCGCTGGTCCCAGGGGTGCTGGAGGTGACGGTCGCGGTGAACGTCACCGGCTGCCCGACGGTCGAGGGATCGGGAGAGGAGGTCACCGCCGTCACGGTCGAACTCTTCAAGACAATCTGGAGGTTGGCCCCGCTGGACGGGCCGAAGTTCGCGTCGCCGCTGTAGGCCGCGGTGACCGTGTGGAAGCCCGCTTCCAGGGCGTTGGTGGATACCGTGGCACGACCGTCCACCACAGGCGCCGTCAAGGTGAGGCCGCCCACGCGGAAGGTGACCGTTCCGGTCGGGACTCCCAGCCACAGAGGGATGACCGTTGCGGTGAAGGTGACCGTCTGCCCGCCCATCGCAGGGTTCGGGCTGGAGGTGACCAGGGTCAGGGTGGGAGCCATGAGGGGCACTCCGGATACGTCGACTGTACGGGCCGTCCCCCGCCTGACGCCAAGCGCCGGCGAGTCGGCAGTGCCATGCCAAGAGGCACACGCCGTTCGACTGGGAGATAGGCGGCCCACCAATCGCTGTCACCTAGTTAGACGCGCTCCGTAGCCCGGATGCCATAGACGGACCGCGTAACCACCCGAACGGCGGAGCGCCCACGCGGCGTCCCCGCGCGCCGCGCACACCTAGGGGTACGGCAGCGACGGAACGTTTTCAGAGCTGTCCGCGCCCGGCTGTGCCGGAGGACCGTGGGCGTATTGTGGGCAATGGGAAGGTCGTCGGAAGCCATGTGAAGGGTGGCGGGTCCCCCGTCCAGCATGTCTCGCCGCCGTTGAGATCAGGGAGAGCCACCTCTAGCGAGTGGGAGGTGGCTCTCTTGTGTGTTCGTCGCGGGTGCGGGGGGCCTCCCGGCGTCCCCGCCGCCGACACCGGCGCCCGATCCACACTCGGTCTGCCCCGGGACCGGCGATGAGCGCTGGAGTCAGCTCCTCACCGTTTCCGCTGGCGGGTGCGACACCGCGGTGAAGCAGACCGCGATCCGAGAAGCCCGCGTGCTGGTCGTCGTCTCCGGCTCGCCGGGCCTCGTCGACCATCACCTCGACGAGGCGCTCGTCAAGGCAGCAGCAGAACCAAGGCCCGGGCCTGGCACGGCGCCGCCTGGCGGACCAGCGGAGCCAGTGGGCCGCATCTCACGCTGGGCCGGACGGACGGCGAGCGTCGTAAGCAGCCGCTGAAGCAGGGCGGATGCCGTTCCGCGCTCATTGCAAGAGCGAGAAGGCAAGACGCGAACTCTGCGTTTCTCCTGAGGGAGAGATTCATGCGTATTCGTCATGCTGTCGCGACCACGGCCGCCGGCACCGCACTGCTGCTGGGCGGCTCAGCCGGGCCCGCACTTGCCGCCTCGTCCGACACAGCCACCGCCTCCACGGCCGGGGCCAACCGTGTGGCTCAGGGGCAGGAAGCGGCCGACGTCGCGGCAGGGGGCGCGCATTATTGGGCCACTTACCCGGACATCTGGACCTGCACCGCGGCCGGCGCAGCTGTCCTGCATTCCAATCCCTCCCGCTACTACCACGCCGAGTGCACCCAGTCGGGCAGGCAGTTCAAGCTGTGGGTCTGGTTCTGACGGCTCGCAGTACCTGGGGCGAGAGCTGCCGACCCGCGGAAAGCACTGCGGTACGCGCTTGCGGAGACACCCACGTGTGACCAAGGCCCACTGGTAGGGAAAGTCGCAGCGCCGGGTCACCCCGCGGGTGAACGACCTACAGTTCCCCTCGCAACCGGCGATATCTGCGCCGTCGGAGATCAAGCACACCATCCCCGAGCCGACCCATCAGCGGG
>NZ_JBVHZH010000099.1:0-7418 GCF_055574515.1 Streptomyces sp. NPDC029466 | reverse complement strand
GTCTGCCCGGTCTCACCGCCACCGCCGACGAGGTCTACGCCCGCACCTACCCGCGGGTGCGGGCCCGCGTCCTCGACTTCTACGCCCGCTACCCGGACGACGCCCGCCGGCTCCGCCAGATCGCCGATCTCCTCACGGCCACCGAGGTCCGGCTGCCCGACGGCGACCGCCTCACCACCCGCCGGCTGCGCACCCTCGGCCTCGCCCTCGGTATGGGCGACGGCTTCGAACGGCTCCACTGGCTGCTCGATGAATCCCTGGACGCCGAAGGCGAGTTGACCGACACCTTTCTCCACCAGGTGCGGAATCTGACCGGCTTCACCGACAATCCGCTGTACGCCGTGCTTCAGGAGACGCTCTACGGGCAGGGCGCCGGCCCGACCGGCTGGGCAGCCTCCCGGGCCCTGGACGGCTTCGCCGAATTCACCGAGGAGGCGGACCCGCTCCTCCTCACCGGAGAAATGATCTACCCCTGGATGTTCCGGGAGATCACCGGCCTGCGGCCCTTCGCCGACGCCGCCGATCTGCTGGCCGCCCGCCCCGACTGGCCGCCGCTGTACGACCCGCAGCGCCTCGCCGCCAACCGGGTCCCGCTCGCCGCGATCGTCTACCACGACGACATGTACGTCGACGCGGGACTCTCCCTGCGCACCGCCCGCGAGGTCGGCGCCACCCGCGTCTGGGTCACCAATGAGTGGGAGCACGACGGCGTCAACGCCTCCGGCGGCCGGGTACTGGCCCGCCTGATGGACCTGGCCGCGGGCCGCGCGTAACCCCTCCCGCCCGTCGTCCCCCCGGCTTCCTTCTCCTGCCACTTCCTCCGATGGGAGAGCCATGCCCGCCCTGCCGACCCGCCTGCGCCCCCTCGCCGCGGCCTTCGCCCTCCTCGCCGGTCTCGCGCCGCCAACCACCGCGGCCGCCACCACCCAGCCCAACTCCCCTGCTCCAGCCGCCGATTGCGCGCTCCCCGGCAAGACCGGCTGGACCGACGAGGGACACCACACCGACCGCACCCGGTTCCAGCGCGCCGCCGGCAACCACCGCGTGCTGACCCTCTTCGTGGACTTCCCCGACGCCCGGGCCACCGACTCCACGGACGCCTACGCCGCCCACCTCGCCCCGGCCGCCGCCTGGATGAGCCGCGCCAGCTACGGCCGCTCCCGGCTCACCATCCGTTCGCTGCACCGCTGGATCCGGATGCCCGCGGACTCCACCTCGTACGGGTTCACCCGCGAGCTCACCTTCGAGGCCCACGAGAAGTACCTACGTGATGCGGTCACCGCCGCCGACCCCTTCGCGGACCTCTCCCGGTACGACATGGTCTACGTCGTCCCCACCAAGGCAGCAGCCGCGATCTCCTTCTCCCCGACCTACCTCTACGACCCGGCCACAGCCGGCGTCACCGCCGACGGCCGCCGCATCAAATGGGCCGTCACTTTCGGCCAGGACATGTGGCGTTGGGGACACAAGGTCGCCGCCCACGAGACCGGCCACACCTTCGGCCTCCCCGACCTGTACTCCTTCACCGGGGCCACCCACCAATACGCCGGCGGCTGGGACGTCATGGGCGACATCGCCGGCCCCGCGCCGCACTACCTCGGCTGGCACTCGTGGAAGCTCGGCTGGGCCCGTGACGACCAGGTCGCCTGCCTGCCGCGGACCGGACGCCGTACGGTACGGCTCACCCCGGTGGAGCGCCCCGGCGGGACCAAGATCGCCGTACTGCGCACCGGCGAGACCACCGCGTACGTCGCCGAATCCCGCCGCGCCGAGGGCGCTGACCAGGACGCCTGCTCCACCGGCGTCCTCCTCTACAAGGTCGATTCCGCCACCCGGACCGGCGAGGGCCCGATAAGGATCATCAACGGCCACCCGGTCAACGGCCACCCGGCCCCCACTCCACCCACCGGCTGCGCCCCACTGGACCTGGCCGCCTACACGCCCGGCCAGACGTTCACCGACCCGGACACCGGAGCCCGCATCGAGGTCCTCGCGGGCGGTCCGGCGGGGGATACGGTGCGACTGAGCAAGGAGTGAGGGGAGGGGACGCCCCGCGGGAAGGGCCGGCGTTGCGGCCGCGCTGAGGCCAGCGGCGGGGCCCCGCCGAACTGACGCGTCACGGCCGCCGGCTGCCTCGCTACGCGCGCGGCGGCGGGCCGGCCAGGGCGTCCAGGACGGTGTTGTACCGGTCGTCGAAGTCGATGCGGGTGATGTCGTCGTAGCGGAAGGACGACGGTGCGGCGGCCCAGCGGGCCCTCGGGTTGACTTCGAGCAGCTTGAGCCGCTTCTTCCCCGTGCGCACCGGTGCGCCGATGTACACCGCGCCGGGGTTCAGGTCCTCTTCGAAGACGGATATCAGGTGGTAGTGCCTGCTCACCGACTCCACCAGGGACCGGACGTCCGTCAGTGAGAGTTCACCACGCGGCTGCGGGGGCGGCCAGGGGCCGTGCCGCTGGAGCCAGCGCACCGTCAGATCGTGCGAGCCCCGGCGTCGGACCTGCACGATGTCGCGGGTTCGCAGCGCCACGAAACCGTCCGGGGCGAGGCGGCCGCACTCCGCGATCAACGTCCACGCGGGGGTCGCCTCGATCACAAAACCCTCGATCTCGTCACTGTCCGGAAGAGCGCGCACGAGACGCGTGAACTGATGCTTCTCGGCGGCCTCTTGCAGCTGCCGGCGGATCTCCTTGGCCATGGCGTCCATGTTCCTCGCCGGATGCGCCGGGCACCATGTGTTTTGTTCCCGAGGGCGCCGTGCACCGGCCCCAACGGCACTACCTGCCATGGTGGTTGGTGCCGGGTGAAACCGGATGCTCAGATCTGGCTGAGATTTCCCCTGCTCGCGCCCGGTGTTCCGTATGCTCGCAGGACCGGACCATTTCGAACGGAGGACCGATGAAAGCCACCCTCAGTCGTCTGGCCTCCCGTGCCACGTCTTTCCTGCTGCACGGGCGCCGGCCTCGACTCGATCACCCCGACTCGCACCGGGCCGGCCGGGCCGGCCGAGCCGACCAGCAGGCGGGTGTGATCGACCACTACGTTCCCTCCTCGGTCAACGGGAACGGCGGCGGAATGTCGTTACCCGGCTGACCGCGTCACCGCTCACCGGAAGGACGCCGCCTCGGGTGCCGCACGCAGGCCCGGCCGGCGGCGGACCCCGGGCGCTTCGAGGCCGAACTGGTCGAGCACCCCGTCCACCGTGTGGCCGATGAGGTCGTCGACGGTCTGCGGACGCTGGGAGAAGGACGGCATCGGCGGCTGGATGACCGCGCCCCTCCGGGAGAGCGCCAGCATGTTCTCCAGATGGATGTCGTTCAACGGCGTCTTCCGGGGCACCAGTACCAGCTTGCGGCGCTGCCTGAGCGTGATGTCGGCCGCGCGGGAGATCAGGCCGTCCGTACAGCCGGCGCGGATCACGGCCAGCGTCGTCATGCTGCACGGGATGATCACCATGCCGTGCACGGGGAAGGCGTCGAAGGAGATGGCCGCGCCCAGGTCCTCCGGGGCATGGGTGACGTCCGCGAGCCCGGCAACCTCCCGGGCGGGGAGAGAGGTCTCCCATTCCAGGGTGCTGTGTGCCCAGCGGCTCAAGATCAGATGCACCTCGACCCCGCCGTGCTCCCGCAGCCGCTCCAGCAGCCGTACGCCCAGCACGGCACCGGTCGCGCCGGTGATGCCCACCACGAGGCGCAGCGGCGCGGACGCGGAGGTCGCGCCGATCATGCGCCGCCTCCCGGGAAGCGGCGGTCCTGACGGGGCGTCACGATCCGGCAAAGAGGTGGGGCGAGAGGGGCGTTGCCCTGTCCGTGCATCACGTTTCCGCTCGGTAGGGGTCATCGGCATGAGGTCCCGCGGACCCATCCTGCGGTATGGCCCTTGCGGCATCCTGCTCCGGCCGCTGACCTGCCCTTGCCGAGGGCTGGGTGCTCCTTGCCGGAACCTTGCCGGTGGCTGATTTCGACGTCTGGAGAGCGCCTGCCGACTGTGCCAAGATCACGTTTTCGGGACGTCGTCGTCCCCTTTCGGGCCGCACCCCGTGGCCGGCACGTGTGAGAACGATTGAGGCTCCTGATGTCCGCAGCTCCCCTGCCCGGCCCGCACCAGCCAGCGGGAGCCTTTGGACCTCTCCTCCGTGTCCTGGGGCCCATGACGGCGCAGCACGACGGACGGGAGCTGCCGCTCGGTCCGCCCCGTCGCCGGGCCGTGCTCGCCCTGCTGCTCATCCGGCTGGGCCGGGTCGTCCCCACCGAGGTACTCGTCGAGGAACTCTGGCGGGACGCGCCGCCCCGCCGGCCGGTGGGCGCGCTCCAGAGCCACGTCTCCCACCTGCGCCGGGCACTGGACGTCGCGAAGGGTCCGGGCGAACCGTCCTTGGTGCGCCACCGCGCGCCCGGCTATGTGCTGGGCCTGGCGCCGGAGCAGAGCGACGCCCATCGCTTCGAGCAGCTGGTGGCGGAGGGGCGCCGACTGCTGGGGCGGCGGGACGCGGTGGCGGCAGGCGACCGGATCGCCGAGGCGCTCGCCCTGTGGCAGGGCTCCCCGTTCACGGAGTTCTCCGCCCACCCGGTGCTCCTCGACGAGCGCGGCCGGCTCGAACAGTTACGGCTCACGGCCGTCGAGTGCGGTGCCGAGGCCCGGCTCGCCCTCGGTGGGGCCGAGGAAGTGGCGGCCGAGCTGGCGCAGGAGGCGCGTCGCCATCCGGCCAGGGAACGGCTCATCGGTCATCTGATGACCGCCCTGTCGCAGCTGGGCAGGCAGGCCGAGGCGCTGGAGCTGTACGAGCGGACCCGGAGCCATCTCGTGGCGGAGTTCGGCGTCGACACCGCGGCCGAACTCCAGCGGATACGCACCGCGATCCTCCGGCAGGAACTCGACGACGGCCCGGCCGCCGAACCGGCCCTGCCGCCCGCCGTCCGGCCTGCCGTGGCGCTGTCCCCGCCCGTGCCCACTCCGGACGAAGCTCAGCCCGATGCCGTCGGGGAGCCGACGGAGCCCGCCGGGCCGTCCCTGTTCGCCGGCCGTGCCCGCGAACTGCGCCTGGTGACCCGGGCCGCCGCCGCGGCCCGCGACGGACAGGGCCATGTGGCCTGCGTCCTCGGTCCCGCCGGTGTCGGCAAGACCCGCTTGTTGACCGAGCTCGCCACGTCCCTGACCGCGTCCGGCGACGCTCCCGACGTGGTGTGGAGTCACTGCTTCCCGGGGGAGGGGGTACCGCCGTACTGGCTCTGGGCCCAGGTCCTGCGCGGGCTGTCGGCCACCCGGCCGGACGCCTTCCGCGCCGCCTGCGCGCCGTTCGAAGCGTTACTGGCCCCGGTGATGCCGAGGCACCCGGCGGGCGCCACGGAGCGGGTGGCGCCCGGCGGTGACTGGGGCCATGCCCGCTTCCTCACCCATGACGCGGTCTGCGAGGTGCTGCTGGAACTGGCCGCCGCCCGCCCGCTGGTGCTGCTCCTGGAGGATCTGCACTGGGCCGACGCCGCCTCGCTGGATCTGCTCAGACTGCTCGTCACCCGGCGCCATGACCGTCCGCTGAGCATCGTACTGACGACCCGTCAGCCCGAGATGGAGGCCGACGCGTCCCTGCGCCGGGCGCTCTCGGAGGTGCTGCGCGGGCCCCGCACCGAGACCCTGCGGCTGGGCGGCCTCTCCCGGCCGGCCCTCGCCTCCCTCGTCGAGGCCCAGGCCGGGCCCGGCGTCCGCGCCGAAGTCGTCGATGTGCTCCACGAGCGCAGCGGCGGCAACCCGTACTTCGTCACACAGCTGTTGACCCTGCTCGGCGATGTGCGCCGGCTGCACGAACCGGGGGCCATCGAGGTGCTCCTCGCGAGCGTTCCGGCCGGGGTCCGGGACGCGCTGCGCCAGCGCTTCACGGCGCTGCCCGAACCGGTCCTCCGCGTGCTGCACCTGTGCGCCGTCATCGGCACCGAGGTCGACACCCACCTCCTGGCGCGCACGGCCGGCCCCGACGAGCCCGTCAGCGCCGCCCTGGAGCCGGCGATCGCAGCGGGACTGCTGGCCGAGGACCCGCACCACCCCGACCGCCTGCACTTCGCCCATGCGCTGGTGCGGGAGACCCTCACCGACGAACTGGACCGGCAGGTACGCCACCGGCTGCACGCCCGGGTCGCCGAGGCGCTGGCCACCCGGCGCCCCGGAGACGACGCCGGGGGAGCGGAGGCCGAGCGCCTCGCCCACCACTCCTGGCACGGCCGGTCCGAGCTCCCCGCCGCCCGGGTGCTGCCCCGCCTGCTGCGCGCGGCCGAGGACGCCGAACACCAACTCGCCTACGAACAGGTGGAGATCTGGCTGCGGCGAGCCGTGCACCTGGTCGGCACCCTGCCGCCCGACGACCAGGAGACACTGCGCCTGGAACAGCGGCTGCACATCCAGCTCGGCCAGGTACTGGCGACCACCCGCGGCTACGGCGCGGCCGAGGCGGAGGCCGCGCTCCACCGGGGCCGGGCGCTCGGTACGGCGCTCGCCGCCCCCGAGGACCCCTCGGTGCTCTGGGCCCTGTGCGCGGCGCAGCTGGTCACCGGCCGGTACGACGGGTCCCTGCGGTACTCGGGGCTGCTGCGCGAGATCGGCGGGCGTACGGGCGATCCGGTCGCCCTGCTCGGCGCCGCCTACGGCTCGGGCATCGTCCTGCACGTCCGGGGCCGGCTGCCCGAGGCGCTGGCGAAGCTGGAGGAGGGCGTGGCGACGGCGGACCGCTTCGCGCACCAGGCACTCACGCTCGCCCGCACCTTCCAGCACGACCCCCGGGTCTCGTGCCGCTCCTACGACGCCTTCACCCACTGGCTCATCGGCGACCGGACCGCCGCCGCCGAGCGCCGCCGCGAGCTGCTGCTCCTGACGGAGTTCGACAGCCGGCCCTCCGACCGGGCCTTCGCCCTGTACGTGGACGCCGTCATCGCGGCGTGGGAGGGCGATGTGGACACCGCCGGGCGGTCCGGCGCCGAGGGCACCGGACTGGCCGAGCACCACGGGTTGCTCTACTGGAAGGCGATGCTGAGCCTGCCCGAGGGCTGGGCCCGGACACACTCCGGTCATCCGGCGGAGGGCCTGGCCCAGATGCGCTCCGCCCTCGCTGAACTGGGCCGGTCCCGGACCCACTTCCGTCTGCCGCTCCACCTGGGCCTGCTCGGCCAGGCCGAATACCTGGCCGGCGACCCGGAGGCCGCCGCGCGGACCTTCGGCAGACTCGCCGCCGCGGTCGAGCTGCGCCGCGAACACGTCTACCTCCACCCCGACCTGCCGGCCACCGGGCTTCTGCACGCGCTGTCGCCCCGACGCGTCCCCGAAGGCATCTGACCGCCGGCCCCGTGGGCCCGCCCCCACCCCCGTGGGCGAGGGGACCCCCCCCCCCCGCGCGGACGTCAGCAAACTCTTTCCTTTGCCCTGCGAACCAGGGATTT
>NZ_JBVHZH010000098.1:0-7982 GCF_055574515.1 Streptomyces sp. NPDC029466 | reverse complement strand
AAAGCGCCGCCCTTGGGGACGCCCCAAACACCACTCCGCTCCCCGGTGCCTTGGGGGACCTCCCTCGCCTACCCCCCCCCCCCCGTCCCCGCGGCATCGGCCCTGACCCGGGCGTCGAGGCTCGGGTCAGGGCCGGTCGCTCACCTCGGCCGGGCGAACCAGGAGGGCCGGCACGTCGGTCCGGTGCGCTGGCCCGGCACCGTGGGCGTGGGGTCCTCGGGCCGCACCGTGACGGGCGGGTCCGCGGGGGCCGCGTCGGCGGCCTCGTCCTCCTCGGGCCACTCCGAGGGCTCCAGCCGCAGCAGGTCGGCGAGCCGGCTGGACCAGTCGCCCTGCGCCCGGCCCAGGGCGAGTTCGCCCAGGCGCAGCAGCTGGATGTCCGAGGTGCCGGCCGGCGCGAAGATGTGGTGGGCGTCGCGCAAGAAACGTTCCACCGGCCGGTCGGTGAAGAGTCCGCACGCGGCGTGGATGTCCATCGCGTCGCGCGCCGACTCCAGCGCCGATTCCACATTGACCAGCTTGGCGTTCATCAGCTCCGCGTCACACGGCTGCCCCTGGTCCAGCAGATGCACCGCGTGGTACGCGGACAGCCGGCCCAGCAGCAGCCTTGACTGGATGCGCCCGAGCTTCAGCTTGATGTTGCCCAGGTCGGCCAGCGGTTTGCCGTAGCGCTGCCGCTCGGTGCAGAACCTCGTCGTCTCGTCCAGCACCGCCTGATGGATGCCCAGCGACACGGCGGTCAGATTGGGGCGTCCGTAGAGCACGCTGGAGGAGTAGGCGACCGACAGGCCGTCGCCCTCGCGGCCCAGCAGATTCGCCGCCGGGACCCGGCAGTTGTCGAAGAACAGCTCACCGAAGCTGAAGCCGTGCAGGCCCATGGCGGGCTGCTGCGGTCCGACCCGGAAGCCGGGGGTGTCGGCCTCCACGAGGAACGCCGAGAGGCCCTTGGAGCCCTCACCGGTGCGGACCACGACGCCGTGCAGATCGCCGACGTGGCTGTTGCCGACGTAGCTCTTCCGGCCGTTGAGGACGTAGTCGTCGCCGTCGCGGACGGCGGTGGAGGACATCCCCAGCACATGGCCGCCGGACTGCGGTTCGGTGACGGCGATGGTCGGCAGGCAGTCGCCGGAGGCTATGGCCGGCAGCCAGGTCTTCTTCTGCTCCTCGCTGCCGAAGTGGACGATCTTCGCGACACCCAGCTGGGACGCCTGCACCATGGCGCCCATCGCGGCACTCACCCGCGAGAGCTCCTCGATGATCAGAGTCTTGGCGACATGCCCGGCGCCCATCCCCCCGTAGGCGCGGTGCACGGTCGCGCCTATCCACCCCTGACGGGCGATCAGGCGAGACAGCTCATGGCAAACGGAACGGCTCGCCTCCATCTCGGCAATCCGGGGGCGGACCTCGCTCTCGGCGAAGTCCCGCACCCGGTGCCGGAGTGCCTCATGTCTCTGGTCGGTGAAATAGCGATGCAAGACGAGTCCCTCCTTCGCGATCTTCCCCGCGCTGGTCGCACCCCGCCTTGGGACGGCACCGGCGGTGTCGTCTCCAGCGAACGTTCCGGAAAGTGATCTTTCGCTTACCCCGTGCAATACCCGTTGGCATACCTACTGCGGGGCGCATGAAACATCAACTGGGTGTGTTCGGACACGGAGTTGAAGCGCGAAGCACCGGCGCACCACCCCCTGCGCCACAACGGCTGTGGCGCGGTCCCGAAACCCCGGAACCGCGCCACCCCACGCCTCCCCGGGGTGTGGTGACCGGGAGGCTCCTCCGTCAGTCCGCCTCCCCGCAGCACGACTCGCGGCGCTGCTGCCGGCCCACCTCCAGCCAGTCGGTGGCGGCCGCTCGCAGGGCGGGGCCGGCGGGGGCCGGGAAGGATTCGGTGAGGGTCCGTTGTTCGAAGAGGCGGCCGCCGCGTAGTACGGCCGGGGTGCGGACGAGGGTGTCGAAGTCCGTGAAGGGGTCGCCGTCCACCAGGGTCATATCGCCGAGCTTGCCGACCTCCAGGGTTCCCAGATCCCGCTCCGCGCCGAAGACCCGGGCGGGCAGGGCGGTCGCGGTGCGCAGCGTCCGGCTCACGCTGAGCCCGCCGCGGTGCAGCGCCCGCAGACACAGGTGCAGCCCCAGTCCCACCGGCACCAGCGGCTGGTCGGTGCCCAGGGCGATCAGGCCGCCGCCGTCCAGCACCCGCCGGTAGAAGCCGACCTCGGTCGCGATGTCGGCCAGCTGGGCCGGGGTGGGGCGCTGCCGGGCGTGGTCCTTGGTGAACGCGGTGTCCCAGGGCGGCATCAGCCGTTCCACCCGCGGCTCGTCGGCCAGCGCCGGATCGTCGCCCAGCAGAGCGGCCGCCGAGAAGGGGGTGGCGAGGAGGTGGAAGTCGGTGCCGGTGTAGATCTCCTCGACGTCCTGGTAGGCGTGACCGGAACGGGATACCGCATGGCCGAACTCCTGGCGCTGGGTCGCCTGGAGGTGGGTGGTCAGGTCCTGGCCGAGCTGTACCCCCGGGCTGAGCAGATGGCTCCCGGCCCGGACCCCGAGCCGCTGGTGGGCGAAGCGTGCGGCCTCCGCCATTATCCAGCCCGGGGCCCGTACATAGGTCTTGACGAAGTCCCAGTCCAGGGCCGCTCCGCGTTCCAGGGAGCGGCGCAGTCCCTCGCGGGTGCGGTGCGCCCGTCCCATGCTGTAGGCAACCCGGCCGCCGTCCAGCAGCTCCCCGCAGGTCAGCAGCCGCGGCCCGGCGAGCACACCGGCCGCCACCGCCTCCCGGATACGGGCCTGTTCATAGGAGAAGCCGCCGCAGGAGACCGCGGTGGTGATGCCGTAGGCGAGCTGGAGGGCGGTCTGCCGGCCGCCGTACGTCGTCTGCCAGGGGTGCGTGTGCGCGTCCCAGAGGCCGGGCAGTACGGTGCGCGCGGAGGCGTCGATCCGCCGGGCCGCGCCGGACCGGGCCGGGCGGTGCGGTTCCACGGCGGTGATCCGCCCGTCCCGCACCACCACATCGACATCCTCCCGCACCTCGTCACCGGTGCCGTCCCAGAACCGGCCCGCGTGGACGACGGTGTCCCGGGCGCGGGCGGGGCGGTGTTCCAGCGCCAGCGGAACGGTTCGTGGCGCGCCGCCGGACACGTCGATCAGGCGCAGCTTTCCGGCCGAGAGGTACAACAGGGTGCCGGAGTCCCCGGACCACGACGGATGGTCCGCGCTCTCGTCGGCCAGCCGCCGTGGCGCACCGTCCGGTGTGCCGTCGGGGCGCACCGGCAGTACCCACAGCGCGGACTCGGCGATCACCGCCATCCAGCGTCCGTCGGGCGACCACACGGGCCCGGAGTCATAGCGGTCGGCGATCGAGACATGCTCGGCGAGCGGGTGGAGCCGGTCCTTGCCGGTCTCGGTGTCGACGATCCGGATGAGGTGATAGCCCTCGCGGAAGCGGCGGTTGAGCCGGTTGCGGTCGCAGTAGGCCAGCTGCCGTCCGTCCGGTGACCAGCTGGGGCGGCCGGGCAGCCCGCCCGCTCCCAGCGGCGCGGCCAGCACCTTTTCCCGGCCGTCGGCGAGCGTCCGTACGACGAGGTTCCCCGACATGTCCAGCGCGGCCAGCCGCCCGCCGTCCGGCGACAGCGCGGGGTGCACCCGGCCGCCGGTCGCCAGCACCGTCTCCTTGCCGGAGGCGAGCTCGTGGCGGCGGACCGCGAACAGCCCGTCCCGGTCGTCCGCATAGACCAGCGCCCGCCCGTCACGGGACCAGCTCGGTGCCAGGACATACCGGGTGGTGTCGGCCCGGACGATGCGGCGGGGCGCGCCGCCACCTGAAGTGGGGGCGATCCAGAGGGAGTTGAGGGCGGCGAAGGCGACCCTGCGGCCGTCGGGCGACAGCGCGGGCAGATGCACCCCGCGCACGGGGGCCGCCGCCGTCCGCTCGAAGCCGTAGTCCTTGACGCGGTAACGGGGGCGGTCCAGCGGCAGCCGCGCGCTGAACGGGATCTGCTCGGCCCGCCCCGGGGCGCCGGCCGGGACGATCCGGAACTGCCCGCCGACGGTGAGCAGCAGCTCGTCCCGCGAGACCCAGCGCGGCGGCACCGGCTCCACATCACCGTCGACCGCGACCGGTGCCCCGTCCACGACCAGAGTGCAGGTGGGGCCCGGATAGTCCGTGGTCCGCAGATAGACGAGCCGCCCGGCGGGGGACAGGGCCGGCGCCATCACCTGCGCGGCCGCCGTCTCGGTGTGCTCGGTGCGTACCGCGCCGGCCCCGCTCGCCGGTACGGACGCGACCGTACGGGAGAGCAGCGCGGCACCCGCCACCTGGCCCCGTACGAACACGATCCGTGAGCCGTCCGGCGACCAGCAGGGGTCGAAGTCCTCCCAGGCGCCGTCCTGATGGGGCCCGTCCTGGCCGGGCAGCCCGGTCACCCGGGTCAGCCGCCGGGACGCCACCTCCAGTACCCAGATCCGGTACGGGCTGCCGGTCACCGCATCGCCGCCCCGTTCGGAGGCGAAGGCGATCCGGGTGCCGTCGGGGGACCACGCGGGGCCCCGGTCGTCCCACGGGCCGTCGGTCAGCTGCTGGAGACCGGAGCCGTCGGCGTTGAGCATCCACAGGTGGAAGCCGCCGCCGCGGTAGGCGCAGACGGCGATCCGGCGGCCGTCGGGGGAGTGCACCGGGCGGGTGGGCTCCAGGTCGGGCGGGGTCAGCGGCACCGCGTCGCCTCCGGTGCGCGGCAGCGACCACAGAACGTTCTGGACCTCGGCGACCAACCGGTCACCGGCCGGGGCGAGGGAGGCCGCGCCATTGGTGGCGGCGGTGAAGGACAGGGCGCCGGCGGACGCCTGTGCCCCGGCGGGGGGAGCGGTGACGCCGGCCAGTCCGGCCGCGGCGGCGGCCGAGGCGGTGCCCTGGAGGAATCTGCGGCGGGACAGCGGCGAGGGGTGACGGGGGGCATTCTCGGGACGGTCCGTGGTGTCCAACGATCCTCCTGCGAAAGGGAGTTGCCGCACAGGTGCCGGGCAAGAACCGCCCGATCGTGCCACGCCGCGCGGACGCCGGGCCACCTCCGCCACGCGCGCCCCATGGCGCACCGCCGCCCGGCGCGGAAGAGTGGGCGGCGACGACTCGTCAGCCACCGCCCCGGCAGTCAGGAGACGACGCCATGCAGGCCATGCAGCAGGACTTCCACCAGGCTCCGGACGGCGCCCGGATCGCCACCTACACCTGGCTACCGGAGTCCGGCCACCCGCGTGCCCTCGTCCAGATCGCGCACGGCGCCGCGGAACACGGCCGGCGCTACGACCGCTTCGCGCGCTTTCTGTCCGGCCACGGCTATGCCGTCATCGCCTCCGACCACCGCGGCCACGGGGCCACCGCCGCCGCCACCGGCGGCCGCGGGGTGGTCGGCGAGGACGCCTGGCGGGCGATCGTCAGCGACCTCAAGGGCATCGGCGATCACGCGGCCGCCGCCCACCCCGGCCTCCCGCTGGTGCTGCTCGGCCACAGCATGGGCGCGATGCTGGCCCGCGACTACGCCCAGGAGTACGGCGCCGACCTCGCCGGGCTGATCCTCACCGGCACCTTCCGCACCCTGCCCGGCCTGGACATCGAGGGTGCCGTCGCCGCGCTGGAGGAGGAGATCGCCGAGCGCGGCCGCGGCGCCCTCTCCGCCTTCATCCCGCGCACCTTCAGCTCGTTCAATGACGCCTTCACCCACCGCACCGGCTACGAATGGCTCTCCCGCGACGCCGCCGAAGTGGATGCCTATGTCGCCGACGAGGACTGCGGCTTCCCCTTCTCCGCCGGTCTCGCCGCCGACTGGGTACGCGCCATCCGCAAGATCAACGACCCGGGGAACCTCGCCCGGGTACCACGCGGTCTGCCCGTCCATGTCGCCGTGGGTGAGCTGGACCCCTGCCACCAGGGGATGACCCTGGTCCATGAACTCCTGGAGGACTTCCGCTACGTCGGCACCCGCGATCTGACCTGGACGGCCTATCCGGACGCCCGTCACGAGATCCTCAACGAGACCAACCGCGAGGAGGTCCAGGACGATCTGCTGGCCTGGCTCGACAAGCACATCTGAGCCGGTGGGCCCCGGGGCCCGTACCCCTTGGGTTTCGGTCAGGCCCGTCCCGCCAGGAACACGGTGATCCGCTCGCGCAGACCGCGCGGATCGAGGCCGTGTGCCGCCAGGTGCTCGTCGAGCTGTCCGTAGCGGCGCAACTCCTGGCGGCCGACGCCGAGCCCCAGCAGCCGGTGCGGCCGGTCCTCCAGCGCCTCGGCCGCCGGACGCGTCGAGGTCCCCGCGAGATACGGCTCCACGATCACCACATCCGAGGTGCCGGCGGCCCCGGCCGCGGCGCGCAGTGTGGCGGCGTCGAAGGGCCGCACGGTCGTGGCGTAGAGCACGGTCAACGGCAGCCCCTCGGTCGCGGCGAGCACGTTGTCCAGCATCGGGCCGACGGCGATCACCACCCCGCCGCGCCCCTCCCGCACGGTCCGGAAGCGGGCCCCGTCCACCGGCCGGGGCGCGGCGTTGGTCTGTAGGGACAGCCGGACATAGACCTTGTCGTCACCGGCCGCCGCGGCGTGCCGCAGCAGGGTCTCGGCCTCGTCGGGGTGCCCGGGGACATGCACGGTCCAGCCGTCGAGCGTGTCCAGCAGCGCGACATCGCCGGGCGCCATATGGGTGAAGCCGCCGCTCGGCCAGTCGTAGGAGGCCCCGGCGCTCACCAGCACGCCGCCCACGCCCTGGTGGCCGAGGTCCAGCTTCAGCTGCTCGAAGGGGCGCTCCACCAGAAAGCTGGCGAAGGTGTGCATGATCGGGCGGAGCCCGGTGAGCGCCAGCCCGCCGCCCACACCGATCAGCAACTGCTCGCGGATGCCGACGTTCACCACCCGGTCCGGATGGCGTTGTTCCGCCTCGGCGAAGCCGGCCGCCCCGATGTCGGCGAGGACGAGCGCCAGCCGCGGGTCCTCCGCCAGCATCCGCGAGGTGACCGAGGCGAAGCGCTCACGCATGGTGTCCATCACTGAAACCCTCTCGAAGTCTTGGTCGTATACGGGAAGACGGGGCGGCCGCTCAGGCGCCCTTGGGCTCGACGCGGGCGATCACCGCATGCGGACGGCCCGGATGCGGCGCGCTGAAGGCTGCGTACAGCGCCTCGTGGTCGCGGCCGTCCACGGTGGCCGCGGACCACCCCGCGGCCTCGAAGCGGGAGGCGATCCCGCCGCGCCACCCATGCGTGGCGGAGGCGTTGTCGATGACCAGGGTGTGCAGCCGGTCCAGGCCCGCGGCGGCCGCGTAGGCCAGGGCCTCGTGATTGCTGCCCTCGTCCAGTTCGGCGTCGCCGATCAGCACCCATACGGCCGGTCCGGGCCGGCCCTGCGCCCGCAGACCGAGGGCGGTGCCGACGGCCAGCGGCAGCCCGTGGCCCAGCGATCCGCTGCCGATCTCGGCTCCGGGCACCAGCATCCGGTCGGGGTGGTGGCCGAGCGGTGAGTCGTACGAGCCGAAGCCCGGCAGCCACTCGGTGGGGAAGAAGCCCTTGGCGGCCAGCACCGCGTAGTAGGCCATCGGGCCGTGGCCCTTGGAGAGCAGAAAACGGTCCCGGTCCGGGGCCGTGACGGTGCCGGGGGAGACCCGCAGCACCCGGTCGTAGAGGACCCAGAGGGCGTCGAGCGTGGAGGTGGCGGCCGGCCCGTGCTTCTCATCGCCCGTCATCAGGCTCATCAGGTCCGGCAGTTCGGCGAATCCGATGCGGTCGCCGTGCGGAGCGCGCCCTGCCGGGGTGCCCGCCACGGGGAGTGTCGTCAGGTGTGTCATACGACAGAGCCTGCAACCTCAAGCGCGCTTGAGGTCAAGCGTGGGGGCGGGGGGGGGGGGGGGGGCGGCCCGGGCCCCGGTCTCCGGGGGCGGACACGGCCCAAGTTTCGGACGTCCCTCTTCCTGGGGAGGTTGTTGATTCTCGGCTTTTTTCCCCTGTTTTTC
>NZ_JBVHZH010000097.1:0-8900 GCF_055574515.1 Streptomyces sp. NPDC029466 | reverse complement strand
CGGCCGTCGGCACGGTATGTCTCGATGATGCGCTGCTGGACGGCCACCAGCCGGCGCAGCGGGCCGGCGTCCGGTGGCCGCCACCCCGCCAGCAGCGGAAGGCGTTCCGCCCAGGCGTGCAGCGGGGAGAGGGCAAGGCGCATCGAGTGGTACTTGACGGACAGCCAGTCCTTGACCGCGGTGCGCAGTTCGGGGTCCTGGGGATCCGCGAAGAGGGTACGCAGCAGGATGTCGAGCGTCAGGCGGTGGATCTCCGGCACCAGGTCGAGAGTGGTCCCGGGTTCCCAGACGGCGGCCCGCGCCAGGGACCGTTCGGACATGATGCGGGCGTAGCCGGCGATCCGGTCGTGGTGGAAGGCGGGTTGCATCAGCCGACGGCGGCGGAGGTGGCGGTCGCCGGCGGCGGTGATCAGCCCGTCGCCGAGAGGCACGCGCAGGGCGTCGAACATCGCGCCCTTGTCGAAGGCGCGGGCCTGCGCAGTCAGCAACTCCCGGACAAGCACATGGGAGTTGACGACATGCACCTGCCGGGGGCCGATGTAGATCTTCGTCACCGGTCCGTGGTGCCGCAGCGCGCGGACGAAGCCCGTTGCATCACGGTGAATCCACGGGGCGTGCCCGGCCAGCGGCACGCGGCCGGGGGCAACGGGGGCTTCGGTGGCGGCATCAGTGGGGGCATCCATGGGGGCATCAGTGGGGGCATCGGCGGCGGTATGTCCCGGTCCGCCGGTCAGCCGTGCGCCGATTCCCCTCATGCCGGTTCTTCTCGTGCCCGGCCGCATGTCACATCTCCTCGTGAGTGGAGTCGGTGGCCGCCACAGCGGTTCGGAGACGGCGCTGGCCGGCAAAGAGGCCGCCGACGGCAAACGCATGGGTGTGGGTGGGGTAGTGCGTGAGGAGCGGTCGCGGGCCGTACATGAGGGGTACGCCCGGCCAGGTGCCGTCGTCGCGCTGGGTCTCCACGAGGTAGCCGAGCGCCGGTGCCCAGTGTTCCTCGTGGAGCAGGCCGCCGTGTTCCAGGGCCGCGAGGGCCAGTCCGGTGGCGGCAGGAGTGCTGGAGCCGGTCCGTTCGACGGGCCAACCGCCATCGGGATTACGGGTTTCGGCCAGAGTTCGGGCGGCGGGGTGGCCTCCCGCAGGTATGGGCGCGTCGAGGGCGGGAAGGACCTCGGCGGTGGCGTACGGCAGCCCCCGGTACCACCCGGCGTGCCAGCGTCCCTGTTCGCCGAGGCGTTCAGCGAGCCAGCCACGCGCCGCGGCCAGTTGCACGCGATGGCGGCCGGAGTGGCGGTCCAGTGCGGTGACTACATGCGCCACCACGTCGTCCACCGGAGGGTCCCCGGCGTGCTGCCAGGTCCGCCAGAGACCGTCGGCCGTCTGCTGCCGGGCCAGGTGACATAGCCCGGCCCGGATCGTAGTGCCGGGCGCGCCGCTGGCGCCGCACAGAGCGATCAGGACGGCCGCGGTGGTGTCATTGTCGGACTCGACACCCAATCGGTACGGCCAGCCGCCGTCCGGGTTCTGTGCCGCGACCAGGAACGCGACGGCGGCCGGCAGTCCGTGGCGGTCGAAGGCCGCTGCACCGTCGAAGGCGGCTGCGCCGTGGAAGGCGCGCATGGTCAGAGCGGTGTCCCAGACGTCGCTGTGGGAAAAACGCCAGGTACCGTCGACGAGTTGGCTGGTGAGAAGGTACTCCGCGCAGCGGCGGGCGGCAGCCGTGCCGGGGGTGGCGGCCTGGAGCGCGAGCGCCGCGAGAGCGGTGGTGACCGGATTGGCGAAGAAGTCACCCGATGGGGATTGCTGCTCGGCAACCATGTGGGCGGCGTGCCGGGCGGACTCCCGGTCGCCGAAGTGGGTTTCCACCAGTGCGTGCGCAGACCATAGTTCCACCTGGGTCCAGCTCTTGAGCCGCCCCTGGGCCGCGACCGCGGTGGCCAGCAGGGTGCGCAGTGCGGCGGGACCGGTGCCGCCACTGGTCGCTCGGCCGGTGTGCAGGGCGATGGCTTGGAGGAGCCGGGCGCGGGCCGACAGCGCCCGGTCCGCGAAGGAGGGGTGACTCACGTCGATGGGGCCGCCGGTGTCCAGGGCCAGGGACAGCAGCGCGGTCTCCACGGCGTGGGCCACCGGATGGTGGTTCTGCGGGGCGGCACCGTTGGCGAGCCACGCCCTGCCCCGCTCGGCGGCTCGGCCGGCGCCGGGGTGCGGGGAGCGCGCCAGGGCCAGCGTGCACAGTGCGGTCTCAGTGATGCGAGGGTCTGGGGTGGCAAGCCATGAGCCGTTGTCCCGCTGGGTGGACAGGGTGTGCCGAGTGGCGAGGGCAAGTGCACGGCTCAGCCGTGTGGCGAGCGTGGGCGATAGCTGCGCGTCCGGTATGGACGGTAATGCAGGTCCTGTTGACATCTGACCCCTGTCTTCCCGAGTTCCGCTTCCGCTTCGTGAAGCCGTACTCACCGGCGTGACTCATGGGAGTGGACGACGGCCCGACACGCTGCCGGCCCACCGGGAGAGGGGGGCAGGCCAGTCGAGGCGACGCGGCTGCGGCGTGTGCACCGGCCCGGGTGCGTCCGAAAAGCCCGGAGCGCAGGAACACGCACGAGCGCGGGACGTAGCCTGACGCCGTGGACTTTTCGCGACCGCACAGCCACCCTCCCCGGGAGATCGTCTTCATAGCGGAGACATGCTCCGCCGCATTGCAGAGCATGCCGCGACTGGAGATCTGGCTCAAAGAGCTCAGGCTGCCCGTGGACACCGCACTGGTTCCTCTGATGTGTCTTCAGACGGCGTTCTTCACGCCGTGGTTGCCGCCGGAGACCTGCTACCAGATGTCCCGGCTCACGGTCTGGCTGATGGCAATCGACAATGTCTTGGACGCACCGGATGCTCCGGACGCTCCGCACGCGCCGGATGCTCCGGACTCAGCGGACTCCGCGGGCCCGGACGGGACCTCAGCCCGTGTCCGGGCCTGGCACAGGGTCCTCGATGGGCGCGGCAGTGACGGCGGCAGCGACGACCCCATGACGCGCGCTCTGGCGGAGATCGCCCGGGGCATGCACCGCGACGGCCGGCCCGAACTCATCGCCGTCTGGCGGAAAAGCATGCATCAGACGCTCATCGGCATGCAGTGCGAACGCGAGACGGCGCGGACAGCTGCTGCCGGTGGCGGCGTGCCCCGGCTGACGGACTATCTTCGGCACGGCGCCTGGACCATCGGCGTCGAGCAACAGGTCACCGCCCTGTGGGCCCTCATGGACGAGCCAGGTCTGCCCCGGCGCCTTCCCGTGCTGCTCGGCGCACTGCGCGAGGCCGCGACCGCCATCCGTCTGCTCAACGACCTGCGCGGCCACCAGCGGGAACGGTCCGAGGGGAAGACCGACGCACTCGCCATCGGCCTGACCGAGCAGGAGGTGTACCAGCGCGCCGAGGCAGCGCTCGAAGACTGCCGGCGGGCACTGGCTCCGCTCACCGCGGCCGGGTACGGTTCCGCGGTGGCACTGGAGCGGGTGGCGCTCTGGCATGCGCGGATGTACCACCGCTTCGACCCCGTACGACCCGGCCGGGCCACCACCTCATCCCTGCCGGGCGGACCGGGCAGCGCCGCGCACGCCCGCCACACACCGTTCGTCCCCCAACCGAGGGAGACCCCGGACATGAGCATCGAGCAGGAAGTTCTGGACGTCATCGCGTCCGGAGGGCAGTGCGACAACGCGAAGCTGGCAGAGCTCTTCGACCGGCTCGAACCGGTCGACACCGAACTCCTCCTCGGCACCTGGCAGGGCGGCGGGTTCGAGCACACCAGCGAGAATGCCGCGCTGCTGACGAAGATGCGGTGGTACGGCAAACGGTTCGTCGACGCCGATCACGTGGAGCCGCTGCTGTGCCGCGCCGAGGACGGGACGGTCTTCTCGTACGAGGAGATGGGCCTGGCAACGTTGCATGAGGTCATCTACCGCGGCAAGCAGTCCACAGCGATGGTCTATGACCAGCTGCCCGTCATCGACCATTTCCGCCGGCTCACCGACAACGTCCTGCTCTGCGTGATGGACAAGAAGGAAACCCCCACGGACTTCTATTTCCACCTCACCCGCGTACCCGCGTCGCTGCCCCAGCCGTCCGTCGACGGCAGTCGCTGATGATCGCTGCACGAGACCCGTCCCCCACCACACGACCAGGACCGACGATCAGAAGCTCGACGCCTCACCGCCAACCATGCACGAGCTCGCTAGCCCACCCGTACATCCTTGCCGGTCAGCTCCGCCCGAATGCCGGTCTTCGTCACGGAGATGTCGCGCAGCCGAATGTCGCCCGGCAGGTTGGCCGGCAGCTGAGCGGAGAACTCCATCTTCTGCGCGACCTTCGGCTCCCGGAGCTTTTGCAGGCCCTGGATGAGCGAGGGATCGATGCCGGTGGGCTTGAGCAGTGACGGATGGTCCACGAGGGTGTCCAGGACGCGGCCCTTCATCATCTGCTGCGGAAGGACCTGCTTCCCGGTCGCCTGTTGCAGCTCGCCCTTGTCCATCTTGTCGGCGACGGGTGCGGTCAGCTGCAAGCCACCGCCCTTGCCCGGTACGTACGTGAGCAGGCCGGGCACCACCACGCGCGTGTCCTGCACGGTCATGCGCAGGCCACGGTCACCGGTGCGCTGCAACTGCGCGCGCCCCCGGATCTGGGCCTGCTTGTCGCCCACCGGCACGTCGCCGCCGGCCAGCACCGTGTTCTTCTCGGGGCCGGGTATCAAGTGGATCTGTGACGCGCCGACTTCGCGGTTCAGGTCCTTGAAGTCCAGCAGGACGTCACCGTGCACCCGGCTCAGCACCGCACCCTTGACGGAGGACGGCAGGCTGCCGACGATCCGGATGTCGTCCACCGTCCCCGTAACCTGAGCGACGGAGACCGGCCCGGCGTCGACATCGGGAACGCTGACCTCGACATGGTCGATGTTGCCCGCGAGCACCTCCCCGATCAACGGGAAGCTGTCGATGTGCACCTCGGGCTCGGCGCGCAGCTTCAGCGCCTTCTGCACCTGCTGCGCCGCCAGGTTCTCCGCGTAGAGCACGGCCCACCGGTCCCCGAGCACAAGGAACGCGAGAACGACGGCCAGCGCGACGACCACCTTCGCGGTTCTCCGCACGATCCGGCGCGGCTTGCGTGCGGCCCGCGGGTGCTTTTTCTGGTCGCCGGTGGCCGTGTTGTCAGCCGACGGCGCATCCGGGCCCTGGTTGTTCGAGGCCGGGCCGTCCTGGGGAGCACGGCTCGCCGGCACCCTCGCCTTGGAGTCTGCGGAAGATTCGTTGGAGAGCATCGTCACCATGCGACCACAGTCCAGGCGCTCGAACCAAGTTGTGCACAGTCTTCGAGATGGCTACGCAGCGGCCGCCGAAGCCGGATTCGGTGCCGTGCCCGGGCGCCGCGTGGATCGAGGGGATGCGAGGGTCGTGGTCCTACACGTGTCAGGCCCAGGAGATGGTCCGCCAGGGGCTTTCGGCGTGGGTGGCCAGCACTTGATGGGCGTGCAGCATTTCCGTGTACCAGTGTCCGAATTGCTCGTCGTCGAAGTGCAGGCAGCGCCCGAGGATGTAGCCGGCCGCGAATTCTTCCCAGGAGTTGTAGGTCATCTTGCTCAGACGTGAGGCGTGCACCACGGCTTGCTCAGCCTCCGGGATATCCGTGAAGCGGGCACCGAGTCCCCAGCGGGCCATGCAGGAAGCCCGTCCGTAGTCCCACGCCAGCGCGGACCGCACGCGACTGTTGGCAGCAAGGATGCCGTCCGCACGAAAACGGCCTTCGTAGCGCGTAATACGGCCGATCAGTTGCTTCACCCCGGCAACCTCGGCGTCGGAGACGGTACCGCCTCCTTCGGCAGCGCTGTGGCGCAACGCCCGTTCAGTCGTCTCCCGCCACAGTGCCGGATCGACCTGGCCCCCGAACTGCTGGGACAGGGAGCTGCGAACCTCCAGTACGAACTCCCACGGGCCCCTGACACCCCTGCCTTTGAGGAGGCGGTCGAGTGCGGCTTGCCAACTGTTTTGGTCGGTCACTCCCCACCACTGTTCCAGACTTTTGCGCTCCAGGAAGTAGCCGTTGCCGTGGGTGCCCATGGCGTTCCACAGGGCTCCGTTGACGACGTTCATCAGCGCCCCGCACCCGAGCCCGTGGGCGACGGGTCCCTGGAGCGGGGCACCCACCCACAGGGTTCGCAGAGTGCCACGCTGCACGTCCGACCCCTTCCCCCGGTCCGCATGTGCCTTCCATAACGCCGGATTGGGCGGGAAGTACGCCTCACACGGAGTGCCCGGGTTGACTGCCAGCCACCGCTCATCATTGCCCCACGATTCGGCGAAGCCGCCCAGGGAGATGAGGCCGAACACCGGATCGGGCGCGGGGGCCGGCAGGACGCCTTCGGTCAGGACGACTTCGCACCATCGGCCGACGACCGGGCTCCAATAGGACATCGGTGGACCCGTGTCAGGCCCATCGGCCTCCCACCGGGACATCGAGATAAAGAGGTCGCAGTCGGCGAGCACATCGAAGTATCCAACCCAGTCACCGCGCGCTTTCGCCTCGTAAAGCCTTCGCTCGATCTCGGTCGGCGCTTGCCAGGCCGCTGAAGGCTGCGGCTGGGCCACGGCCGCTAATGGGTTCCACATCGCCATGAACATGAACCTTACAAAGCGCGCAGGAGCGATAACGCAGCGGGACGGCGTCGGAGCGCGGACAGGGCTCCTCCGGTCGCGCGCCCCGCCGCGCCTGCTTCTCCACAGCGGCGCGGGCTTCCGCCCCATGTCGGCAGGGAGCACATCCCCCTTCTGGGGGTATCCCCCGGAAGAGTTCGGTGGCTGCCCCCAGTGCGCGGCAAGGGCAACGCGGGCGATGCTCCATCCCAAGTCGCCGTACGCAAGTTGAGAGGCAAAGAACATGGTGAGGCACCGTAAGCGCATCAGCCGGCGGGGGCTGCTGGTCACGGCAGTGGCTGCGACAGGAGCGGTCCTCACTCCCCTGGCGGTCCAAGCGGCCACCGCCGACCCGGCCGGCACGAAGCAGGAGCCGGTCCGCGCGCTGGAGCAGGCGGCCCACCCGCTGCGCTCGACCGAGCCCGGGAGGAACCCGGCCGACCTGCGAGCCCTGGACTCGATGATCGGCGACGCCAAGGTGGTCGGCCTCGGCGAGGCCACCCACGGCTCCCACGAGTTCTTCGCCATGAAGGAGCGGGTCTTCCGCCACCTCGTCGAGAAGAAGGGCTTCACCACCTTCGCCCTCGAACTGAGCTGGTCCGCCGGGCTCCAGATCGACGACTACCTCCAGACCGGCAAGGGTGACGCCCGCGAGATCGCCAAGGAGACACTGACCAACTCCCCTTGGGAACGTGAAGAGTTCGTCAGCCTCATCGAGTGGATGCGCGACTACAACAGCCGCCACCCCGACCGCACCGTCCACTTCATGGGCGACGACCTCGGCGCCCCCGCGATAAACGACGCGTTTTTCGGCCGGGTGACCGACTACGTGCAGCAGAACCATCCGCAGGCGCTGCCGAGGCTCAACGAGCTCTACACCGGGCTGCGCCCGATCGACGATGTCTTCGCCTACCTGCGCAAGCCGCCAGCGGAACGGCGGCAGCTCGCCACCCAGGCACAGCAGGCCCTGGAACTGGTCAGCAGCCAAAAGGGCTCCGGCGAGGCGTTCCAATGGGCCGAGCAGAACGCCCGCTCCATCGCCCAGACCGCCAAGTTCCTCACCATGAACCCCAACGACCCGAAATCGCTGCCCCCCTTCCAGCGCTTCCGCGACGAGGTGATGGCCCAGAACATCACCTGGTGGCAGCAGCACACCGGCCAGAAGATCCTGCTGTCCGCGCACAACGGCCACGTCGCCTACGCCGCCACCGATCCCGAGCTGTACCCCAAGACGCAGGGGTCGTTCCTGCACGACACGATGGGCAAGAACTACCTCCCCATCGGCTTCACCTTCCACCAGGGCTCCTTCCTGTCGAAGGACACCGCCCTCGGCGGCGACTGGAAGAAGTTCACCGTGCACGCCGCCAGGCCCGGCAGCAACGAGCACACTCTCGACCAGGTCCGCCACCGGGACTTCTACCTCGACATCCGCAACGCCCCGGCCCCCGCGCGCGACTGGCTGAACACCGCCCGGCCCACGCTCAACGTCGGCACACAGTTCCCCGTGAAACCGCGCGATGCCGCGCTCGCCAAGGGCTTCGACGTCCTTGTCCACCTCCACGAAGTCCGGGAGGCCGACAAGCTGAAGCCGTGACGGCCCAGCCCCGTCGCCCGCCGCCCGAAGCCTTTCCGCTCAGGTCACCAGGGCCTGTCCGGTAGTCCGCTACGGGCGCGGGGTACGCGGCTCGATCCGGTAGTCGAAGGCGGCACCGCCGACGCCGACCGTGGTCACTCCGCCATCGACGGTGAGGACGGCCCCGTTGACGTACGACGCGGCCGGCGACAGCAGCCAGTCGATCGCCTCGGCGACCTCCGCCGGATCGCCCGGCCGTCCGGCGGGATTCAGCCGGTTCGCCTCCTCGTATGCCGCCTCGGCACCGCCCGCCAGCCCCGCCTCCGCCGCGAACCGCGCCATCCGCTGGTCGGCCATCTCCGTACGCACCCAGCCCGGGCACACCGCGTTGGCCCGCAGCCCCTGCGGTCCGTAGTCCACGGCGAGGGAGCGGCAGAGGTGGAGCAAACCCGCCTTGGACGTCGCATAGGCGGCGTTGCCGACGCTGTTACGGAGGGCGGCGACCGAGGCGACCGCGACCACCGCGCCACGGGCCGCCAGCAGATGCGGCAGCGCGGCACGCAGCAGCAGGAACGGGCCGGTGAGGTTGGTCCGGATCAGCTCTTCCCAGTCCTCGACCGCGGTGTCGCCGACCGCGCCGCCCCGCCCGATCCCGGCGT
>NZ_JBVHZH010000096.1:0-9021 GCF_055574515.1 Streptomyces sp. NPDC029466 | reverse complement strand
TTTCACCTTCTGCAGAAGCTGATGGACGAGGGCTTCGACCTCACGGTCTTCTCGGAGCTCGATGTCGACCACGGCTTCACGGTGCCCCTGTCGGTCTGGACGCCGGAGCCCGGGGATGCCTGGCCCTGCCCCGTCATCCCGATCATGGTGAACGTCATCAGCTACCCGCAGCCGACCGCGGCGCGCTGCTACGCGCTCGGCAAGGCCCTCGGCCGCGCGATCGCCGGCTACGGCGGCGCGCGGACGGTAGGCATCCTCGGCACAGGTGGGATGTCGCACCAACTCGCGGGCGCCCGGGCCGGGTTCATCAACCCCACCTTCGACCACATGTTCTTCGAGGCGATCGAGAAGGATCCCGAGAAGCTGGCCGCGCTGAGCCGGGAGGACTACATCCGCCAGGCCGGCTCGGAGGGTATCGAGCTGATCATGTGGCTGGTCATGCGCGGAGCGCTGAACGCCCAGGTCCGCAAGGTCCATTCGGTCTACCACGTGCCCGCGTCCAACACCGCGGCCGGCCTCGCACTCTTCGACAACCGGACCGCACAGCCGACCTGATCGGCCACCTGTCCACCTCGCCCCGATGCATGGAGGAAGTCGGCCGATGTCCATGGAAAGTCTTGAGCGGTTGCGGGGCACCGCCGAAGAAGGGGGCGTCCCCACCGAACGGTGCCGGGTGATGGGCGTCGTCAATGTCACCCCGGATTCGTTCTCCGACGGTGGCTTGTACTCCACGACGGATTCGGCGGTGACGCACGGGCTCGTGCTGCGGGACGCCGGTGCCGACTACGTTGACGTCGGCGGGGAGTCCACCCGTCCGGGAGCCGGCCGCGTGGATGCCGCGGACGAACTGCGCCGGGTGATTCCCGTCGTGCGGGAACTGGCGGCGGCCGGGGTGCCGGTCAGCATCGACACCACCCGGGCCGCGGTCGCCGAGGCAGCCGTGGCCGCGGGTGCGGCACTGGTCAACGATGTCAGCGGCGGCCTGGCCGACCCCGCGATGGCCCGGGTCGTGGCGGCCGCCGGGGTGCCGTGGGTGCTCAACCACTCACGTGGACCGAGCCGGGACATGTACGCGGCGGCCGGGTACGACGACATCCTGCGCGAGGTCGCGGCCGAGCTGCTCCTGCGGGTGGACGATGCCGTCGAGGCCGGAGTCCACCCGGACCGGCTGATTCTCGATCCGGGGCTCGGTTTCGCCAAGCGGGGCGAGCAGAACTGGCTCCTGCTCGCCCACCTCGACGACCTGGTCCGTCTCGGCTTCCCCGTGCTCGTCGGCGCATCCAGGAAACGTTTTCTGAGCGATGCCCTGTACGGCGACGGACCCCGCCGGCCGGTACTCGACCGGGATGCCGCGACGCTCGCCACGAGCGTGGTCGCCGCACGGGCCGGCGCATGGGGGGTCCGGGTGCATGATGTGGCAGCCTCCGTCGACGCGGTCCGTGTCGTCTCCGCCCTGTGCCAAGCCCGGTCGGCCGGCCGCGCGCGTGCCTGACCGGCCGTGACGACGCCGCCCGTGACCAGCACGGCGGTCCGGTCGTACGTCATGCGCGTCCCCTGTGCTCGGGTGGATCAGCGAGCAGGACGCCGCCGGACAGGACCGTCGCGGGCCGCCACCTGCGCAGGGAGCTGACCAGCGCTACCCCCTCGGCTCGGAACAGGTCGGCCGGATGGAGGGTCCGTTCGCGCAGGAAGCCCGTCTCGACCAGCCGTCCGCGTTCGACTCCGGGGAGGCAGCCGCCGCCGAGCGGGGGAGTCCACCAGGCGTGGTCGAGCCGGACCACGAGGTTGCCCGTGCACGCCCCGGTGAGCTCACCCCGTTCATTGACCAGCAGCACATCGTCGGCCTGCGGATGACGCGCGAGCCGGGAGGTATAGGGCTGTCGCCGGCTCGTCTTGTGGTGTGGCCAGCACTGCGTCGAGTCCACGGGCTCCGCATCGAGGGCGAGCCGGACCGGGTGGCGGTCCGCGGCGGGCAGATCCGCGGCATCGACGACCACACCGCCGTCGCGGAACAGCAGCAGCCGTACCCGCGCGTCCCCTTCTCCGGCCAGGCGTGCGGCCACCGCTGCGCGCACCGCCGCCGCATCGAAGGCGAACCCGAAGTACGCGGCGGAGTCCGCCGCGCGGGCGAGATGCCGGTCGAACGACTGTGGACCGCTTCCGGCCCGGTGGCGGAGTGTCTCGATCAGATGGAACTCCTCCGGGCGGGCATCGAGTACGCGGGCCTTCGCCAGCAGTTCGCCGTACTCCGCAGCGGGCTCGGAGCCCCACGTGATGCCGCCACCCGTTCCGTAACCGGTGACGCCGGTCCGACGGTCGAGCAGCAAGGTGCGGATCGCCACGGAGAAGCGGGCCGAGAAGCGCGCATCGGGCCGGTCCGGGGGCGCGACGACACCGATCGCCCCGCAGTAGACCCCGCGCGGGCCGTCCTCGACCTCGGCGATGAGGTCCATGGTCCGCGCCTTCGGTGCCCCGGTGACCGAGCCGCACGGGAACAGGGCACGGAAGACGTCGCTCAGCCCGACCTCGGCGCCCAGTTCAGCGGTGACATCAGAAGTGAGCTGGTGGACGGTCTCATAGCGCTCGGCGCGCACCAGAGAGGGAACCGTCACCGAGCCCGGTACGGCGATGCGGGCGAGGTCGTTCCGGACGAGGTCGACGATCATGACGTTCTCGGCCCGTTCCTTGGGGCTCGACAGCAGCCGTTCCACGACCTCGGCGTCCTCACCGGTGGTCCGTCCACGGGCAGCCGTTCCCTTCATCGGGCGCATCAGGATCCGGGTGCCTCGTGTCTCGAAGAACAGCTCGGGACTCGCGCTGGCCACCACGAAGCGGCCGGTGTCCAGATAGGCGTTGTACGCGCCCCGCTGCCCGAGCGCGAGGTTCCGGTACAGCTGCTCCGGCTCGCCCCGTACCGATCCGGTCAGCCGCGTCGTCAGGTTGCACTGGTAGGTCTCGCCCGCCGCGATGTGCGCCTTGACCCACTGCACGGCCCGCGCGTGCGTGGGCTCGTCCCACGCCGGCCGCCACGGCCCGGCCAGGGCGGCCGGCCCGGCCTCGTGGCCCACGACCGGCACGTTCCGAGGGGCATCGGTGATGCCGAACCAGGCGAGCGGCAGGCCCTCGACGGGTTCGCGCACGACAAGCCCCGCATCCAGGCCCGGCGCTGCCTCGTAGCTGACGAATCCGAAGGCCCACCGGCCTGTTGCCGCCAGGTGTCCGACGGCGTCGAGCACCTCGATGACTTCTTCGGGGCGCTCCGCGACCAGTTCCTTCTCGACCGGTCCGAAGAGCTGGGCGCTACCCGAGACCAGGTCGTCGAACCGGGCCCACGAGCCGGGGACGTGTCGCATCGGGCCGCCTTCCACCGCCGGGATCCGCCTGCTCACAAGGCCGGATACGGCATCGCCGCGCCTTCGATGCTGCCTGTCGCCCAGGCCCTCCGGATCGGCGTATCGCGCAAGGGCACCCCGTCTTCCGTCGGCGTCGGACAGAGTCATCTGTCGTGGTCCAATCTCCCGGGTGCGCGACTACGTCACTTGTCCTGCTGGGGGCGCGACGCTCGCCGAGCGCAGGTCCGGTCATCCGAGTGTTCTCTGATCAAGGCCGGGTTCCTAGCGTCGTAGGAGGCCCGGAGCCAAGCCCGGCGACGCTGCTACAGCGGCCTCGCAGGAGGTGCGCCCCGACCCACACCACCCCGAGGAAAGGTTCTTCTGCATCATGACTGTTGAGAGTCTGGCCGCGGCCATCGCCCGCGTCGGGAATCCGGTCGAGCTGCTGCGCCACTCCGCCGCGCGCGCCCACACCTTCCCCGTCACACCGGAGTTCACCAATTGGCGCTCCGAGCAGCGCGCCTGGGCGGAGTCCTGCGCGCTCCTCGACCAGTCGCACCACATGACCGACCTGTTCCTCAGGGGCCCCGACGCGCTGAAGCTGCTCAGCGACCTGGGGGTGAACAGCTTCGCCGGCTTCGGGGTGAACAAGGCCAAGCAGTTCGTGGCAGTGAACCCGGACGGTCAGTTGATCGGTGATGCGATCCTGTTCCACCTGGAGGAGAAGCTGTTCGACCTCGTCGGGCACCCGATGGTGATCGACTGGGTACTGTTCCACGTCGAGCGCGGGGACTACGAGGTCACTACCGAGCGCGACGAGAACTCCGCCGTCCGGCCATCCGGCCCGCCGACGTTCTACCGCTACGAACTCCAGGGGCCGACCGCTGCGGCGGTCCTCGAACAGGCCACCGGACGGCCCCTGCCGCAGACCAAGTTCTTCCACATGGCTGACTTCTCCCTCGCCGGCCGCGCCGTCCGCGGTCTGCGCCACGGCATGGCCGGCCAACCGGGCTTCGAGCTGTTCGGGCCCTGGGAGGAGGGAGAGGCCGTCCTTGAGGCCCTCCTGGAGGCCGGGAAGGACCACGGGCTCGTCCGTGTGGGAGCGAAGGCGTACTCGAACGCCAATCTTGAGTCGGGCTGGGTGCCGGCGCCGATCCCCGCGATCTTCGGCGACGACCCGCTGCTCAAGGAGTACCGGGAGTGGCTGCCGGCCGGCGCCGTCGGCGCCGTCGGCGGCAGCATGGACTCGGACGACATTGCCGACTACTACCTCACCCCCTACGACATCGGTTACGACCGCAACGTCAAGTTCGACCACGACTTCATCGGCCGCGCGGCACTTGAGGAGCTCGCTGGGAATCCGCCGCGTACCAAGGTCACCCTCGTCTGGAACAACGACGACGTCACCGCCGCGATGGGGTCGCTGCTCGGCGAGGGCCCGGGAGCCAAGTACATCGAGTTTCCCAAGGCTCGCTACGCGCTGCATCAGGAGGACAAGGTTCTGCTGAACGGCGAGCAGGTCGGCATCTCACTGGACTGCGGCTACCTCGCCAACGAGCGGGCCATGCTCTCCCTGGCCACCCTCGCCAAGGAGCACGCCACGCCCGGGACCGAGGTCACCGTCGTCTGGGGCGAGCAGCCGAACTCGACGAAGCCGCAGGTCGAAGAGCACCGGCCCTGGGAGATCCGGGCCACCGTCGCCCCCGTCCCCTACGTCCAGTTCGCTCGCACCAGCTACCGGGACAAGTGACATGACGCTGGCAACGGAGAAGGGCGCTCTCCCACGGAACGCCCACACGGCCCTGGCTCACGCGCTGCGCACCGCCACCTACGAGGTCCTGCCCTTCAAGAGCGCCGAGGAGAAGGTTCTCGCCCACGTACCTACGGACGTGGCGCTCACGGTGACGACCACCGAGGCGAAGGGGCCGGGCCCGACCATCGCCCTGGCCGCCTCGCTGACCCGGCAGGGCTACCGGGTCGCGCCCCATATCGCCGCGCGGCTGGTGCGCGACCAGGCGCACCTGGTGGACATCGTGCAGCAGTTGAGCGACAGCGGTATCGACCGTCTCTTCTGCATCGGCGGCGACGCCGCCGAACCGGCCGGGGATTTCCCGGATGCGCTGAGTCTGCTCCAGGGACTGCGGGCGGCCGGCCATTCCTTCTCGTGGGTCGGTATCGGCGGCTACCCCGAGGGGCACGGCCTCATCGGTGACGAACTGATCGAGCAGGCCCTGAAGGACAAGGCGCCGTACGCCACGCAGGCCATCACCCAACTCTGCTTCGACGCCGACACCACCGTCCAGTGGGCCCGCTCGATGCACTCGCGCGGCATCACGCTGCCGATCCGGGTCGGCATCCCCGGGGCTATCAGCCGGCAGAAGCTGATCCGGGTGTCGGCGAGTCTCGGGCTCGGACAGTCCGCACGGTTCCTGAAGAAGCAACAGAACATGTTCTGGCGCTTCTTCCTGCCCGGCGGCTACAGCCCCAACAAGCTGATCGAGAAGCTGATACCGGCGTTCGCCCAGGGCGACAACAACCTGCAGGGCTTCCACGTGTTCACCTTCAACGACCTGGACAGCACCGAAGCCTGGCGCCAGGCATGGCTCGCCCGACTGTCCTGACGATCCCGCCGGTGCCGGCGTTCCCTTCGTCCCACGGGCCGGTCGTGTCACCGCGGCGCCGCACCGGCCTGCCCGTGGGCTTCCACCCGAGGAGTTGCACTATCCATGAGTGCCCAGGTGATCGACGGGCGTGCCCGCGCCCGCGAGCTCAAAGAGAACCTGTCGGCGGACGTGTCCTGCCTGAGGCGGGACGGACTCACCATCGGTCTGGCCACGATCCTCGTCGGCGACGAGTACGGCTCAGCAGCCTACGAACGCCGACTGTGCCGTCTCGCCGAAGAACTCGGCGTGCCCTACCAGCCGCATCCACTGCCCGCCGGCACCTCCCAGAACGACCTGATCGCCCTGGTCGAGCGGCTGAACGGGGACCCCGCGGTGTCCGGCATCCTCGTCCTGCGCCCCCTGCCGGCACATATCGACGAGGCCGCGGTGTTCCGGGCGATCGACCCCCGCAAGGACATCGAGGCCGTACACCCGGAGAACGCGGGGCTGCTCGCCCTCGGCGTGCCCCGTTTCATCCCCTCCACCGCGGCCTCGGTGTTCCATCTGCTCGACACCTGGCTGGACTCGGTGGGCGAAGACCGCGCCGACTTCTACCACCGCGCGCTGATCGTCGTCATCGGCCGCTCCAACAATGTGGGCAAGCCGGCGATTTCACTGGGCTATGAGCGACAGGCCACCGTCGAGTCCGTCGACGAGTGGGCCGACCGGACCACCGGCATCGGGCGTCACACACGCGCGGCCGACGTGCTGATCGTTGCCGCGGGCAAGGCCGGGCTGATCAAGGCTGAGCACGTCAGCGAGAAGGCGGTGGTGATCGATGTCGGGATCAACCCTTTGACCGGCGCCGACGGACGGGTGCACATGGTCGGCGATGTCGACCACACCTCCGTCGCACCGCGAGTGAGAGCGCTCACTCCGGTCCCCGGCGGTGTGGGCCCCGTGACCGACGTGTGGCTGCTGCGCAACACCGTGCACGCCGCCCGGCTCCTCGCCGGCCGCCCGGCCATCGGCGACGCGCTTGCCCTGCCCGAACCGGCCGACTCGCTCCTGGAGGCGTCATGAATCCGCCCACCGGCGCCCAGCGCGGCGTCCTGCTGCTCTCCTGCCCGGATGCCCCGGGCCTCGTCCACGCGGTCACCGAGCTGCTGGTGCAGGAGAAATGCACCCTCGTGCAGAGCCAGCAGTTCGGCAGCGCCACGAGCGAAACCTTCTTCATGCGGGTGGAGTTCGCGCACATCGACGGCTCGCCGCTGGACTTCGACGCGCTCAGGCTCGGGGTCCAGGTTCTCGCTGACAGGTTTGGCATGACCTGGCAACTGGCCGACACCGCACGGCGTCCGCGCACGGTCATCATGGTGAGCAAGTTCGCCCACTGCCTCAACGACCTGCTCTTCCGCAACTCCATCGGTGAGCTGAACCTCGACATCGTCGCGGTGGTGTCCAACCACCCCGACCTCGGCCGGATCGCCGACGGCTACGGCGTGCGGTTCCGGCACATCCCCCTGTCGAAGGACACCAAACCGCAGGCTGAGGCCGCCCTACTGGACCTGATCCGGGAGGAGCGGGTCGACCTCGTCGTCCTGGCCCGCTATATGCAGATCCTTTCCGACGGCCT
The DNA here is from genome assembly GCF_055574515.1 of Streptomyces sp. NPDC029466. Lineage (NCBI taxonomy): Bacteria > Bacillati > Actinomycetota > Actinomycetes > Kitasatosporales > Streptomycetaceae > Streptomyces > Streptomyces sp. NPDC029466. Next base: position 1,450 of record NZ_JBVHZH010000096.1, on the reverse strand, counting down.
GTGCCGGCAGCTGGAAGGCCGGGCCATCAACATCCACCACTCGATTCTGCCGAGCTTCAAGGGCGCCAAGCCCTACCACCAGGCCCACGCGCGCGGCGTCAAGTTCATCGGGGCGACCGCGCACTACGTCACCGCCGACCTGGACGAGGGGCCGATCATCGAGCAGGAACACCTCCGCGTCGACCACTCGCTCAGCCCCGACCAGCTCGCGGCGCGCGGACGCGAGGCGGAGAGCCGGGCACTGGCACGCGCCGTCCGCTGGCACAGCGAGCACCGGATCGCGGTCATCGGCAACCGGGCCGTCGTCTTCCCATGACCGCCCACGACACCAAAACCGGCGACCTCGCACGGCAGCCGGTCGGACAATTCCTCGACGACCTCGCCTCCCGGACCCCCGCGCCGGGAGGCGGGGCCACTGCTGCGCTGCACGCAGCACAGGCCGCGGCGCTGCTCACCATGGTCGCCCGGTACACCACGGGCGAGAAGTACGCCGATTCAGCAGAACTCGTCGCCCGCATCATCGAAGGAGCGGAGGCGAAACGCGCCGCCGCGCTGCGGCTCGCCGCCGAAGACGCAGCGGCGTTCACCGCGGTGACCCAGGCGTACGGACTGCCGCGTGCCACGCCGCAGGACAAGGAACGACGGTCCGCGGCAATCGCCGCCGCGCTCGCGGCAGCCGCGGGCCCGCCGGCCGAGGTGATCCGGGTCGCGTACGCGCTGATGACGCTCGCCGAGGCCCTCTTGCCGGTGGCGAACCGTAACGTCATCACCGACGTCGCCGCGGCCGGCGAGGCGGCACGGGCCGCCGCCACCACGGCCCGGCTCAACGTCGAGATCAACCTCGGCGGCATCCGCGACGAGGCGGCCCGATCCGACCTCCTTGGCGTGCTTGAGCAGGTCGACCCGCTCATCCGCCGTGCCGCCGCGGTGGAGCGCTCGGTGCGCACGGCCCTCGCAGCGAAGCCCACGCCCTGACGTCCGGGGCCCCGGACCCATCCATGCCTGCCCGTCCGTGCCAGGGGGCAAGCACCGGCCATCTGACCACTGAGCGGCAGGTCGAGCAGATGGCACCCCAGGAGCAGAAGCAGGAGCAGGAGCAGGAGCGGCTGCTCCTGCTCCTGCGGCATGGTGTGGGCACCGCCGTCAGCCGGCGGATCCCTCGGGGAGCGGGTGGGCCGGCTGGACCACGGCCGGCGCGGAGGCCGGCTCCTCGGCGTAGAGGATCCTGCGGTTGGCGCACAGGACGGCGGCCAGGCTGATCAGGCAGACCACCGCGACCAGCGCGGAGACCGCCGCGCTGCTGTGGAAGCGGGCGAACAGGGCCGTGGCCAGCAGTGGGGTGATACCGCCGCCGAGGATCGAGGCGATGGTGTAGCTGATCGTGGAACCGCTGTAGCGCAGCCGGACGGGGAACATCTGCGTGATCAGCGCCGGCTGAGTGCCCGCCATG
>NZ_JBVHZH010000095.1:0-9572 GCF_055574515.1 Streptomyces sp. NPDC029466 | reverse complement strand
GGAGTTCTTCGACTTCGACGGCCCCACCCGCACCACCGTGGCCGTCCATCAACTCCCGCACCCGCACCTCCTGATCGAGATGAAGGTCATCGCCTTCAGCCCGGCCGAGGGCTCGCGGTAACACATCCGGCTCATCAACGAAGGAGGATCGACCCCATGGGTGCGCGCACTGCACAGGAGTACCTTGCGGGCCTCAATGACGGCAGAGAGGTCTGGCTCGGCGGGGAATCCGTAAAAGACGTCACTTCCCACCCCGCCCTGCGCCGCGGAGCGAGTTCGATCGGCGCCTGGCTCGACCGGCAGCACGAAGTGGAGCTGCGGGACGTTCTCACCTTTCCCTCACCCGAGTCGGGTGAGCGTGTCGGAATGTCCTTCCTGCGCCCGGTGACCCGGGAAGACCTCGGCAAGCGTTCCGCCGCCTTTCTCGAAGCCGCACGGTGGAGCGGCGGAATGCTGGGGCGTACGCCCGACTATCTCAACTCGTCGTTCATGGCGCTGGCTTCCGCCTCGGAGTTCTTCACCGCGGTCAACCCCGAGTTCGGCCGGAATATCGAGGCGTACTTCCGCCATCTGCGGGAGAACGACGTCGTGCTCACCCACACCCTGGTCAATCCGTCGGTCAACCGACGGCTCACCGATCAGGGAATCCCCAGCTCACAGGTCGCTCTGCAGATCGTCCGGCACACCGACCGCGGCATCGTGGTGCGCGGGGCGCGGCTCCTCGCCACGCTCGGTCCGCTGGCCGACGAGCTGGTGGTGTTCCCCTCCACCTCGCTCAAGGATGATCCGTCGTCGACCCGTTACGCCTTCGCGTTCGCCATCCCCTGTGCCACCCCCGGTCTGCGTTTTCTGTGCCGGGACAGCTACGACACGGGCCGGTCGGTCTTCGACGCCCCGCTCTCCGCCCGGTTCGAGGAGATGGACGCCGTCGTCGTCTTCGACGATGTCGAGGTCCCCTGGGAGCGGATCTTCCTGCTGGAGGACCCGTCCTCGTGTAACTCGGTGCATTCCGCGACGAATTCACTGATCCATATGATGCACCAGGTCGTCTGCAAGAACATCGCGAAAGCCGAGTTCATGGTCGGGCTGCTGTGCGCGATGACCTGGGCCAATCAGCGTGACCGCGCCCCGCAGACACAGGCACAGATCGCCGAGGCGATGTGTGTGGTGGAAATGATGAAGGCCTGCCTGACCGCGAGCGAGGCCCAGGCCAGGGCCGACCAGTGGGGCACGATGACGCCCGACCGGATGCCGCTGGACGCCGCCCGCAACGTCTTCCCGCAGCAGTACCAGCGGCTGGTCGAACTGGTCCAGCTCCTCGGCTCCAGTTCGCTGATGGCCACCCCCGCCCAGGCCGACCTGACCTCGGCGATCGCCGGTGACATCGACACCTACTTCGCCCTGGAGAACCTCGAATCCCCGCAGCGCATCGGGCTGTTCCGGCTCGCCCAGGACGTCGCCGTATCGGGCTTCGGCGCACGGCAGGCGCTCTACGAGCGCTTCTTCTTCGGCGCACCGGAACGGGTGGCGGGCATGCTGTTCCAGGCGTACGACAAGGAACCCCTCACCAAGAGGATCTTCGACTTCCTCGGCCGTCCGGACGGCCTCGCCGGCCTCACCGACGGGCCGGGACAGCGGAACACGGCATCGGAGGCCGATGATGGACGCTGACTCCTTCCGCCGGGCGCTGGGCAGCTTCCCCAGCGGCGTGACGATCGTGACCACCGCCGATGCGGACGGCGAGGCATGGGGCATCACGGTCAGCGCCTTCTGTTCCGTGTCCCTGTCGCCGCCCCTGGTGCTGTTCTGCCCGGCGGTGTCCGCACGCTCCCACGAGGTGTTGCGGCGGGCCGAGCGGTACGCGATCAATGTGCTGCGGCCCGAGCACCGCACGCTGGCCCTGCGGTGTGCGAAGGCCGGCGCCGACAAGTTCGCCCGGGCCGGATTCCGTACCGAGGGCGGCGTTCCGGTCCTGCCCAGCGCGCTGGCCAGCCTGGTCTGCCGGGCATCCGCCCGGTACGACGCCGGTGACCACAGCATCCTCGTCGGCGAGGTCGAAAGCGTCCGGGTGAACGACGGACCGCCGCTGGTGTACTTCGACCGCGAGTTCCGCGAGCTGTCACCCGCACCGCTCCTCGCACCACCGGGCCGGGTGGACCGCTACCGCGACCTGTCGGGGTGCGAAACGGACAGCGCCGACGGAAGCAATGCCGCCTGACCAAAGGTCCGCTGACCGGGGATGTTACCCTTCTCACATGCGAGTTCAGCTGCTCGGACGGCTGGAAGTGCGCGAGGCGGAACAGCTGGTTCCTCTTGAGGGGCCCCGGCAGCGGACCTTGCTGGCCCTGCTCGCGCTGCACAGCGGAACGGTGGTCTCGACCGACCGTATCCTCGACGAGGTCTGGGACGAGAACGTGCCCTCGCACCCGGCGAACACGATCCAGGCTCAGATCTCGCGGCTCCGGGCCCTGCTGGGCAGCAAGCGGATCGCCACCGCGAGCGGCGGCTACACCCTGGACGTGGACCGCGAAGACGTAGACGTCTACCGGTTCGAGGCCCTGGTTGCGGCCGGACGCACCGCGCAGAAGTCCGGTGAGCCGGAGGCCGCTGCCGCCACCCTGACCGAGGCGCTCGCCCTGTGGCGCGGGCCCGCCCTCGCCGATGTCCTGGACATGGACTTCGCCCGGACCGAGGCCGGTCGCCTCGACGAGTTGCGGCTCATCGCCCTGGAGAGCCGCATCGAGGCCGACCTCGCCCTGGGCCGGCACGCCGAGGTCATCCCGGAGCTGTCCGCGCTCACCGAGGCACATCCGCTCCGGGAGCACTTCTTCGCCCTGCTCATGATCAGTCTCTACCGCGCCGGCCGCCAGGCCGAAGCCCTGCGGGTGTTCCGCAAGGCCCGCGGCCAGCTCGTCGACGAGCTGGGGGTCGATCCGAGCGAGGAACTGCAGCGGCTGGAGCAGCGGATCCTGATCCACGACGCGGGCCTGCTCGGCCCCGCTTCCGCACCGGTCCCCCAGGCGGCGCCGGCCGCGCGTGCCACGGGCAATCTGCGCAGCCCCCTGACCAGCTTCGTCGGACGCCATGACCTGCTCGGCCAGGTGCGGCAGTTCCTCCGTTCATGGCGGCTGGTCACCCTGACCGGGGCCGGCGGGACCGGAAAGACCCGCCTCGCCCTGGAAGCGGCCGACGCCGTCGACCTTCCGCTGCCCGACGGCGTATGGGTGGTGGAGCTGGCGCCGGTCTCCGAACCGGACCGGGTCGCCGACGCGGTCCTGCAAGCCCTCGACGTCAGGTCACAGCCGTCCACCACCATGCAGGCGGCGCCCGCTCCGGGCACCGTACGGCCCGCCGTCGAGCGGCTGCGGCAGTACCTCCAGGAAAAGCAGCTGCTGCTGGTGCTGGACAACTGCGAACACCTCGTCGAGGCCGTCGCCGAGCTGGCGGAAGCGCTGCTGCGGGACTGCGGACGGCTGCGCATCGTCACCACCAGCCGGGAGCCGCTCGGCGTCCCCGGGGAGATGCAGCTGCCCGTACCGCCCATGCGCTACCCGGGGCCGGCCGAACAGGACCCCGAGGCCATCGCCGGCCACGAAGCGGTACAGCTCTTCGTGGAGCGCGCCCGTGCCGTCAGCCCCGGCTTTCGCCTCTCCGAAGGGAACGCCGTACCGGCCGGGGAGATCTGCCGCCGGCTGGACGGCATTCCGCTGGCGATCGAACTCGCCGCCGCCCGCACCAAGACGATGTCGCCCAGGGAGATCACCCGCGACCTGGCCGACCGCTTCGGTCTGCTGACGGGAGGCTCCCGCACCGCGACGGCGCGCCACCGCACCCTGGCGGCGATGGTCGACTGGAGCTACGAGCTGCTGTCCGAGGCGGACCGGGCGGTCTTCGACCGGCTGTCGGTGTTCTCGGGCGGTTTCACCGTGGACGCGGCGGCGGCGGTCTGCGCCGACCTGCCGGAGCGGGACGCGGCGGCCGTGCGGGACTGCCTCGACCGCCTGGTCAACAAGTCCCTGGTCACCGTCGAGGTGGGAACGGGCGACCACGCGCGTTACGAGATGCTGGAGACGATCCGGGAGTACGGCACCGCAAGGCTGCACGCCACCGAGGGCTACGGAGAGGCACACGACCGGCACGCCGCGTACTTCCTCGCGGTCGGCGAAGAGGGCGGACGCCAGGTGCGCGGTCCCGACCAGCCCGTATGGCTGGCAACCCTGCAACGTGAGACGGGCAACCTCGACACCGCCCTGGACTGGCTGCTGGGACGCGGGGAGGCCGAGCCGGCGCAGCGGATGGCGGGCGCGCTCGCCTGGTACTGGTGGATCCGGGCCGAGCACCAGAGCGGCATCCGGCGGCTCCTGGCCGCGCTGGAGCTGGACGGCCGCGAGACCTCGCCCACCGTCTACGTACTCGCTCTCGCCTGGGCGTCCCACCTCGCGCAGAACGCACACGACCTCGACGCCGCCGTGCGCCTCGGACAGCAGGCCCTGGACGTCGGGACGGCGGCCGGCAGCCCGGACTCCGATCTCGCCCTCGCCTCGGCCTTTCTGGCACATGCGCTGATGCGCCAGGGGGAGCACGCCGAGGCCGCACCGCATATCGCCCGTGCCTTCGACGGACTGGACGAGGCCACCGACCACTGGGTACTGGCGAGTTCCTATCTCGTCGCCGGGCTCGGTGCGTTCTGGCAGGGCGATGTCGAACGCGCCACGGATCTCTTCACCCACGCCCTGACGCACTACCGCCGCAGCGGCGACCAATGGGGCGTCCTGCGCGCCCTGTTCCGCCTCGGTGCGGTCAGCGAATGCCGCGGTCACTACCGCGAGGCGACGGCGCTCGCCGACGAGGGGCTCGGCCTGGCCCGGCGCCTCGGCCTGGCCGAGATGGTCGCGGCACGGCTGGCCGACCTGGGGCGGCTGGCCATCCTCCGCGGCGAACCGGACACCGCCCGTGGCCGGTTGCAGGAGTCGTTGGACACCGCCGCCTGGATCGGCGCGGAAGAGCCCGCCGCCGGCGCCCGCAACAGCCTCGGCATCCTCGGTCGTGCCGAGAAGGACCTGGAACGGGCCGGGGCCCTGCACAGCAGCGCCCTGGCGTCCTACGAACGGATGGCCCTGTCCAGGGAAGCGGGGATGTCCCGGGTCTGCCTGGGCCTGGTGCTGGTCGACCTCGGCAAGACGGCCGAGGCACGGGAGTACTTCGAGCGCGCCATCGCCGCCGGCGAGTCGGTGCATGACCCGTGGCTGCTGGCCATGGGCCTCGAAGCCCTGGCCGGGGCGGTCTGCCGGACCGAACGGCAACGCGCCGCCGACCTGCTGGGCCGAGCACGGCAGATCCGCGAGGAGACGGGAATGCCCACGCCGACCTGGCTGGCCGACGATGTGGACCGCACCGCTAAGGCCGTACGGAGCTCGGCGCCACCGTCACCGACGCCGCACCCAGTGACTCGACCACCGCACGCACCTGCGCCCCCGGACGCAGCGGAACCGCCGCGGTAGCACCGCCGGCGAGCACCACCCACCCCGCCCGCAGCGGCATCCCGGCCCGACCGGTCAGCCGTGCCGCGGCCACCAGCGAACGCCAGGGATCCCCGAGGATCGACGCGGTGGCCCCGGCCTCGGCGGTCCGGCCGTCCACCTCCAGGAGCACCCCGAGGCAGTCCAGCGACGGCGGTACGGGCCGCCAGGCGCCGAGCACGAATCCGGCGGCGGACGCGTTGTCGGCCACCACATCCGCCAGCGTGAAGCGGAAGTCCGCATAGCGGGAGTCGATGATCTCCAGGGCGGGGGCGACCGCGGTCACCGCCGAGGTGATCGTCTCCGGCGGTGCGCCAGCAGGGATGTCGCGTCCGACCAGGAACGCGACCTCGGGCTCGACCCGCGGATGGATGAAGTGGTCCGGTGCGATCCGGTCGCCCTCCGGGACCAGCATGGCGCTGGTCAGACGTCCCCAGATGACCTCGTCCACGCCCATCTGCGCCATCTTCTGCCGACTGGTGAAGCCCATCTTCACCCCCACCAGACGTTCGCCGCGTTCCAGCCGCCGGGCGACGGCCAGCTCCTGTACCGCGTAGGCGTCCGCGACACTCAGCGCAGACCCTTGCGAGGGCTGCGCGGTGACCTCAGCCCGCCGGGCCGCCTCATCGAGCCGCGCGGCGATGCTTTCCCTGGGAGCCGATCCACTCATGCCGACCTCTCACACGTCGTCTGCGGTGTGTGTCTGGTTGCCGCGGTCGCGCGCCAGGTCGAGCGCCACGTCCACGATCATGTCCTCCTGTCCGCCCACCATCGCCCGGCGGCCCACCTCGACGAGGATCGAGCGGGCGTCCACCCCGTACCGGCTCGCGGCGCGTTCGGCGTGGCGGAGGAAGCTCGAATAGACCCCGGCATAGCCGACCGCCAGGGTCTCCCGGTCCACTTGGACCGGACGGTCCTGCAACGGGCGGACGAGTTCGTCCGCGGCGTCCATGAGCGGGAAGAGCTGACAGCCGTGCGGCCGGCCCATCAGGGTGGCCGTGGCGATGAAGACCTCCAGCGGGGCGTTGCCCGCTCCCGCGCCCTGGCCCGCCAGCGCGGCGTCCACCCGGCAGGCGCCGTGTTCGACGGCCACCAGGCTGTTGGCGACGCCGAGGGAGAGGTTGTGGTGGGCGTGGATCCCGATCTCGGTCTCCGGCCGGAGCGCCTCACGGTAGGCGCTGACCCGCGCGGCCACCCCGTCCATCGTCAGCCGTCCCGCGGAATCGGTGACATAGACGCAGTGCGCGCCGTACGACTCCATCAGCCGGGCCTGCTCGGCAAGGACCGCCGGCGGCGCCTGGTGCGACATCATCAGGAAACCGGCCACGTCCATCCCGTGCTCCCGCGCCCAGGAGATGTGCTGGGCGGCGATATCCGCCTCGGTGCAGTGCGTGGCGATGCGGACGCTGCGCACCCCCAGATCCCGGGCCTGCCTGAGATCGGCGATGGTGCCGATTCCCGGCAGCAGCAGCGTCGTCAGCCGCGCCCGGGTGACCGTCTCGGCGACGGCCTGGATCCACTCGGCGTCGGTGTGCGCGCCGTGACCGTAGTTCACGCTGGAGCCGGCCAGACCGTCCCCGTGCGCGATCTCGATCGCATCGACCCCGGCCCGGTCCAACGCCCCGGCGATCAGCCGTACTTGGTCCAGGCTGTAGCGGTGTCCGATGGCATGCATTCCGTCGCGGAGCGTCACGTCCTGGATGTAGAGGTTCCGGCTGCCTTCCTTCGCCGTTCCCGGCGTCGTGTCCTTCGCTGCGACGTCCTTCACCGTGCTCACCTGGCCGCTGCCTTTCTCCGGAGTTCCACCAGGCGCTCGGCTGTACGCACCGCGGCGGACGTCATGATGTCCAGGTTTCCGGCGTACTCCGGCAGGAAGTGGCCGGCTCCGGAAACCTCAAGGAAGACGGATACCTGAAGGCCCGTGAAGGTGCCGCCCAGCGCGGGCACGTGGCGGGGAGTCCCGACGCGCTCGAACTGCACGGCCTGCTTCAGCCGGTAGCCGGGCACATACGCGCGGACGGCGGACACCGCGGCCTGCACCGCGGCGCTGATCGCGTCCGGATCCCCGTCCGGGCACAGGCAGTGCACGGTGTCCCGCCAGCCCCTCCGAAGCGGGGTCGATACCCGCCATGGCGGCCATCCGCAGACTGCTCGACTGCCGAAGGATCTTGACCATCAGGTCGGTGCCGATGTTGCCCGACCCGATAACGGCGACCGGTACTGTCATGAGTGCCCTCCCTTCGCGAACGCCGCTCGTACCGAACCGAGCCCGGAGACCTGCGCTTCGTAGACGGTCCCGGGCTCCACGCGGACCATGGGGCCGAGGGCACCGGAGAGCACCACATCGCCGGCGGCGAGCGGGTGGTCGGTCCTGGCCAGTCGGCGGGCGAGCCAGGTCACGGCGTTCACCGGGTGTCCCAGGCACGCCGCGCCGGCTCCGACGGACAGCGGTTCACCACCGGCCGTCAGGACCGCTCCGCTCTCCCGCAGATCCAGTCCCTCCAGACGCCGTGGGGTCCCGCCCAGAAGGAACAGCCCGCTGGAGGCGTTGTCGGCGACCGTGTCCACGATCTCGATGTCCCAGGCGGCGATCCGCGAGTCGACCACTTCGATCGCCGGCACCACATACGCGGTCGCCCGCAGCACATCGGCCGTCGTCGTCCACTCCTCGGCGAGGCCGCTTTCCAGGACGAAGGCGACCTCCACCTCGATACGCGGGTCGATCAGCCCCGTGAGGTCGATTTCCTCGGCGTCGCACACCGCCATATCGCCGAACAGCACCCCGAAATCCGGTTGATCGACACCCATCTGCTGCTGAACTGCCGGTGAGGTCAGTCCGATCTTGCGGCCGACGAGCCGTCGTCCCGCCGAGAGTGCGCGCCGCGTGTTCACTTCCTGAACCGCATACGCGGCCTCGATATCGCCGGCACCCAGCAGTGCGCGGACCGGAGCACAGGGCAGATTGCTCACCCACGCGTTCCAGAGCCGTTGCGCCGCTTCCGCGATGCCGTCGCTATCAGTGCTCGGAGGCATGCTGAGGGCTCCTTTCGGCATTTCCTTGGCTTTCGGCATTTCCTTGGCGTGCCCTGATTCACGATCGGACGCCGGACGACCACACCCTGCTCCCCGGCCCTGCTGCGGGCCTGACATGGCGCTGATACCGCGGCCCGACCGTCCGCCCGGGTACGTCAGCCCGTCGTCAGGCGCACCTCAGCCAGAGCTCCGACCATGGTCGCCACTCCCGAGCGCACGAGGTCCACGGACGGATTCCGACCACGTGGTCGTGGGGTCTCGCATCAAGAAGGAGGAGAGGTGCACCCGTTGCTACGCCTGAGTGATGAGGTCGAACAGGCCCTACGGGAAGGGCGGCCGGTGGTGGCTTTGGAGACCACCGCCATCAACCACGGACCGCCGTACCCGGGGAATCTGGAGTGGGCGCTGGCCCTCGACCGGGCGGTGCGCGAGGGCGGCGCGACACCCGCCCTGATCGGAATCGCCGACGGACACTTCGTCGTCGGAATGAGCGAGAGCGAACTGGAGCGATTCGCCGCCACCGAGCACATTCCCAAGGCCAGTACGCGGGACATCGGGCTGATCCTGGCATCCGGCGGCCTCGGGGCCACCACCGTGGCCTCCTCGTTGCTCATCGCCGACCACGCCGGGATTCCGGTGCTGTCGACCGGAGGCATCGGAGGAGTGCACCGCAATGCCTCGGTCACCTTCGATATCTCCGCCGACCTCATGGAACTGACCCGCAGACAGGTCGCCGTGGTGTGTTCGGGTGCCAAGAGCATTCTCGACGTGGGGCTCACACTGGAATATCTGGAGACGCTGGGGGTGCCGGTCATCGGCTATCGGTGTGCCGACTTCCCGGCCTATTACTGCACCTCCAGCGGGTTTCCCAATCCGCAGCGGGCCGATGAGCTCACGACCTTGGCCGCGGCCATCGACCTGCACTGGGAGGCCGGGGCGACGGGATCGGTGGTGGTCACCTCGCCCATCGAAGCTGAGGACGCGCTGGACGGCGACCGCGTCGAGCAGGCGGTCCAGGAC
>NZ_JBVHZH010000094.1:2898-9852 GCF_055574515.1 Streptomyces sp. NPDC029466 | reverse complement strand
TGGCCGTCCAGCAGCGCATCATCGAGACATACCGTGCCGACGGCCGGGATCGCGGCGATCTGCTCTCGATGCTCCTGGCGACGGGCGGCCCGGACGGAGCCCTGACCGACGCCGAAGTGACCGACGAACTGATCACCCTGTTCCTGGCCGGTACCGGCACCGTCAGCGCGTCTTTGGCCTGGGCGCTGCACGAGATCTCCCGCCGCCCCGACATCCAACGGCGGATCCATGACGAACTCGACGCCGTTCTCGCCGGGCGGCCCCCCGGCTTCGAGGATCTTCCCGCGCTGGTCTACACCCGACAGGTGCTGACCGAAGTGCTGCGGCTGCATCCGCCGTCGTGGCTGCTGATGCGCCGCGCGGTGCGGCCGGTCACCCTCGGCGGCGTACGGCTCTCCCCGGGCGCCGAGGTGTTCTTCAGCCCGTACGCCCTGCATCGCGATCCGCAACTGTACGAGAACCCGGATGACTTCGACCCCGAGCGCTGGTCGCACGACGCCGCCGCGAAGGCGCCGCGGCACACCTATCTGCCCTTCGGAGCAGGCAGCCGGCTGTGCATCGGGGAAGAGTTCGCCTGGACCGAACTGACCCTGGCGCTGGCCGCGTTCACCGCTCACCGGCGCCTGACACCGGCCGGCTCCGACCCCGTGCGGGCCCTGGTCGGCACCGTCCTGCGCCCGGACCGGCTGCCGCTCACCGCCCATGCCCGCCCGTCCTGATGCGCACGGCCTCCCACACCTTCCTCCACACGCCTGTCCCTCCCCTTGCTGCCAGGAGCCGCACATGCCAGCACACGCACAGACGTCAGGTGACGGACCGCAGCCCGGTCGACTACGGGACCGGGTCGCCCTGGTGACCGGCGGCGCCTCCGGGATCGGCGCCTCGTGTGCGCGGCGACTGGCCGAGGAAGGCGCCGTGGTGGTGGTCGCGGACCTCGATGAGGATGGTGCGACCCGGGTGGCCCGGCAGATCACCGCAGCCGGTGGTACCGCCCTGTCCCGCCGCATCGACGTCACGGACCCGGACAGCGTCACCCGCGTCGTCACGGAAGCCGCCACCTTGCGCGACGGCCTGCAGATCGCGGTCAACAGCGCCGGAATCAACGGCCCCCTCAGCCCCCTGGCCGAACTCCCGCCCGCCGACTTCGACACCGTGATGAGGGTGAACCTGTACGGCGTCTTCCACACGATGCGCTGCCAGCTCCCCGCGATGGCCGCCACGGGTGGCGTCATCGTCAACCTTGCCTCCATAGCGGCACAGTCGGGCTTCCGAGGGCACGCCGCCTACGCAGCCGCCAAGCAGGGTGTCCTCGCCCTGACCCGGACCGCGGCGCGCGAATACGCCGACCACGGCATCCGGGTCGTGTCGGTGTCACCAGGCATCGTCGACACCCCCATGGTCACCTCGCTACCGCCCGGAGCCACCGACGGCCTCCTCACCGCCGTCCCCCTACGGCGCACCGCGCAGCCGACCGAAGTCGCCGCACTCATCGCGTTCCTGGTGTCCGACGACGCCTCGTACGTGACGGGCAGCGACCATGTTGTCGACGGCGGCTACCTGGCCAAGTAGCCGATCGGACATGTGCGGGAAGTTACGGCGGCAGCTGGGCAGCTGGGCAGCTGGGCAGCTGGGCAGCGGGGAGCCGGGCAGGCCGCGGCCTGTGCCCTCCGCGTCACGGCCACGTCAGAGAGGTCACGGAGCAATGCGAAAACCCTCATGCCTTCGGCTCGAACAAGGCTGAAGCTTGTCCGAAAATGGATCGTGTCAGTGCTTGATCCTTTGTACCGTCAGAAAACTACTGAACGGGGGGATCTCCATGATTCGTCGTGTTTCACTGGCCGCCGCTGCGTGTGTGGCCGTTGGTTTCTCGCTTCTCACTGTTCCGGCTCATGCGGCTGGAGCCGAGGCGCCGTCCACCCACGCGTCGCAGAAAGTGATGTCGGGGTCGGACCATGTCAAGTGCACATCCTTGAGCAAGGGGCAGCTCTGCATCGCCATGAACAGTCGGCCCCAGTCCATCGATGTCTTCTACACCAAAAAGGGTGGCTCGGACATCAAGGCGCAACTCGGGTACCGCATGTCCGGCTCGTCGTCGTACGACAGGCTGGAGACCATCAGCGACGGCGACCGGGCCACCAGCACCTGGAAGATGAGCTGGCCCTGCAAGAAGGCCGTTGGCCTGATCAAGGTCAGGGGGCAAGGGACCTTCGAAACCCCGCCGGCGACGTTCCCGGGCTGCTGATGCGGTAGCACAGGACAACAAGGGGGAAACCCCCCAGGGGCCCGCCAGGAGCGGGCCCCTTTCGCATGTGCGCACGCGCCCGCCGGGCAGCTCCCACAGGCCCCGCGTCGAGCGACCGAGCAGCACGCGCCCGCGCTCGTCTCCTCTTGGTGGTGTGGTCATTGCGCTGCCTCCTTGGTGGCGGTGTGCGGCGTGGGTAGCCGCCAGGTCAAGGCGTCCTGCCCGCGGCCGGCGCTCACCCGCTGTTCGCCGTCGGGCTCAAGATCGAGCCGGTAGACCTCTGGCTCGCCGGCGGCCCGCCATCGGACGGCCACCTGGTGGATCTCGGCCCAGATGTCCCGCGGACCGCTGGCCGTGACCGCCCATGTGCCGAGGCCGTCCGGGCGGGCGATCATCCAGGAGCCGCAGTCGGGAGCGCCGATCACCACGTCGTCGACGCCCCTGTGCCGTACCAGGCCCGGGTGTAGGGCGTCCAGCGCGAGCCAGAAGCCGCGGGCCTCATCCGGCGGCGGGACTTGAGAGGATTGGAAGGCCCGAGCCTCCGTGTCATGAGCAGGCTTCGCTGCGATGCGCTCGCGGAACGCTGCGGACAGGAAGATCTGCTTCCGGCCGTGCCCTGCCCGGTGGGCGAACTCCACTGCCCGCAGGTGCGAGGTGATGCGCCCGTCCGGGCTTCGGGAGATCACCGCCAGTGCGGGCCACGACGGCGACGTGGTCGTGATGTGTGTCAGCAGCCGCCCTTCTGGGGCGAGTTGGGCCACCAACGATGCCGGCACGCGGGGGAGGGCGAACGAGACGAAGATCCGGTCGTACGGGGCGCGCTCCGGCCGGCCGGCCTCACCGCTGCCGCTCACCACGGCGGGCCGGTACCCGAGGGCACCCAACCGAGCCCGTGCGGCTGCCGCGATGTTCTGGTCCCGGTCGAGGGTGACCACTCCGGTATCCCCGCAGATGTGACAGGCCACCGCCGCGGTCACCGCGGCGCCGGTGCCGATGTCGAGCACCCGCTGCCCGGGCCGCAGGTCCAGCTCCTCCAGCAACGAGGCGGTCAGACTCAGCACGGTCGACATGGAAGTGATCGCCCCGCCCGACCGGGCACGGCCGGTCCGGCCCAGGAGAGGTTCCCCGTCGTGCTGGATCGGCACGCTCTCGCCGCCGTACAGCACCGCGAGCAGCTCCGCACGGTCCCCCGGCTTCGACCAGTCCAGCAGGTCCCAGCGCGGCGGACGTTCATCGAGCGTGCTACGCCTCACGTACGCCTGCGGCATCAGCACCTCGCGCGGCAGCGCGAGCAGGGCCTCGCGCACCGGGCCGGCGCCGAGGGCACCGGCTGCCTCCAGCCGGGCGACCATCGCCGTCCGAGCAGCCGCCGCTTCACCTGCGGGGCCGGTCGTGGGCTCCCTGCCCCGGTCCCGGTCGGCCGGGCTCTGCCGGGGGAGCGCGCCGCCTTGCGTGCTGGTTCGGTTCGTTCCTCGGCCCGTCTCAGCGGTCATGACCAGCCCATCTCCGTGTAGAGGCGGCCCGCGCGGATGCCATTGATGGCTGCTCGGGTATACGGAACGACCTGCTCGGGGAGCTCTTCGGGATTCCAGAAGCGCCAGCTGATGCACTTGTCGGGTTCCCGGATCTCCGGAGTGCCGGACCAGGACCGGGCCCGGAAGACCATCCCCATCCGCGGGATGTCGCCGGGGGCGTCCACGAGGTGGACGACGTGGGCGAGTTCGACGTCTCCGGGGTCGATCACCAGCCCGGCTTCCTCCTGTGCCTCCCGCACGAGGCAGGTGACGGCGCTTTCGCGCTCGCAGTGGCCCGTGAGGAAGTGGTGCATGGAGGCGGCGTAGGCCGAGTCGGGGTGGCGCAGCCCGAGCAGCACGCGCCCTTCGGTGTCCTCCAGGTAGAGGTGGACGCCGATGACGTTCAGAACGGCCCCGTTCGGCGCGGGCACCCGCGTGCTCGGCGGACGGGGCGCCCCCGCGAGTCCGGGTCCGCCTGATGCCAGGCCGGCGGCCCCGCCTCCGCGTGCGGTGTGGCGCTTCACCAGATCGACGGTTGAGGGGCTGATCCGCAGCCGGGCGAGGACCTCCGGAGCGAACCACGCCAGCATCACGCCTTCGGTCAGGGTGAGGTCGGCAGGGTCGCCGTTCCAGCGGCCCGCGTAGATGGCGATGGAGATCGTCGCGCCGTCGTCGCTGCGTGCTTCCTCGACGGCGAACGGCTCCAGGTCCGGCAGATCGAGGCCGGCCTCTTCCCGCAGCTCCCTGCGGACGGTCTCCTCCAGTGACCGGTCCTGCGCTTCACGGCCGCCTCCCAGGAGCGACCAGGCCCCCGGTTCCCAGATGCCGGGAACGTCATCACGCAGGTGAAGGAGGTACTGCCCGGCGTCGTTGTGGATCAGCGCCGAGGCGTTCACCGGCTCGGCTACGGGGGCAGGTGAGCCGAGTTTGAGCAGCTTTTCGCGCAGGGTCGGCCTGTGGCGTTCGAGATACGCCTCGACAGTGCTGCGGATGAGGGAGCGGCTGGGCGGCATGTCATCACCTCGGAAGCGAGACGAGGGGGAGGAGGGGGAGTCGGCGCCGGAGCGCCGCCGGGCAGGGCGTCCGGCGGAGTTCCACGAGCAGTGCTCACCGGGCCTTCTTGTGCTCACGCGTGTCTTCGCGCCGAGGTGTGGGGAGTCCTGCTGCCGGGGGAAGGGCGATTCCGTACTGGGCGGCCTGCGCCTGGAACATGCCGTGGTACAGGCCACCGGCGGTCATGAGCTGGTCGTGAGTGCCGTGTTCGGCGATGCGCCCGTCATCGAGGACGTAGATGTGGTCGGCGGTGGCGGTCGCGGCGAGACGGTGGGTGATCAGCATGACCCCGGTGCCGTTGTCCGCCACGGACCGCAGGCGCTCGAACGCTTCGATCTCGGCGTGCGGGTCGAGGGCGGAGGTCGGTTCATCAATCAGGAGGAACGGCGCGTCGCGGTAGCGGCTGCGTGCGTTGCCCAGCTTCTGCCACTGCCCACCCGAGAGCTGCACACCGCGTTCATAGCCCTTGAAGACGATGGAGTCCCATCCGTGCTCCAAGCCCTCGATCAGGTCTCCCACATCGGCGGCCTGTGCAGCAGCCTTGACCTGGCTCATGTCCCGCGGGCGGTCCCCGGCACCGATGGCGATGTTCGCGGCGGCCGTCATCTGCCAGTGCGGAAAGTCCTGCGCCAGCAGCCCGATGGAGCCGAAGACCGCTGCCCGGTCGGCCTCGCGTACCTCCACCCGGGCCCCGTCCGTCCCCACCCACCACACTTCTCCGTTGCTGGGCAGCAGCAGCCCGGCCAGGAGCTTGGCCAGCGTGGTCTTGCCCGATCCGTTCGCGCCCACCAGTGCCGTCACCTCGCCCCGGCGCACGGTGACGCTCACCTCGCGCAGCGAGGGCGTGGTCGCTCCTGGGTAGGTGAAGGAGACGTCCTGGACCTCAATGGCCCGCACCGGGGAGGGCAGCGGCGCACCCGTCGTCGGGATGGCGTGCTTCGCGGCCAGCTCGGTGGCCGCCTCGGTGTCGCCGAGTTGCAGCATCTCCTCATACATGCGGTTGACCTGCTGCACGAGGGAGGTGAGCCGGGCGGTGGAGTTACGAATGGCGACCACCGCGGTGCCACCGACCGCCAGCGGCAGTCCGCCGCTGGTCAGCAGCCACCACAGCATCCCGTAGCAGCCCAGGGACGCCAGACCGGAGAACGCGCCGGCGACGAGGTCCGTACGAGCCTGGGCCCGGGCCAGGCGCCGCTGTTCGGTCTCCATCAGCCCCGACATCTCCCCGTACCCGCGCAGCAGCAGCGCGGAGGCCGCGTGCACCCGGATCTCGCCCGCCGCGTGCGGCATGGTCAGGTACTGCAACAGGCTGGCCACTGCCCGGCGGTGGTCGACCCAGTGCAGTCGCGAGATGTATTCCCGCCGGGCGGACCGCACGGCCCCCCAGCCCTTGGGGAGGGCGATGGCCAGCAGCATGGGAAGGAGAGCCCAGTGCAGTGAGACCAGCACGACGGCCGCGGCCACCATGCCGATCACGACGCCGGAGACGCCCACGGACAGGCCGAGCATCCGCCTGGCGGAATCGGTGCCGAACTTCCCGGCCTCCAAGTTCCGCTGCACATCGGGCCGTTCCGTAGCCTCGACCTCCACCCGTGTCACGGCTCGGTAGTACTGGGTGGAGACGGCCCGCTCGACCTGCGGTTCCAGCCGTCCGGACATCGCCGTCGACCAGGCCGACAGCAGCGCCGCCCCCACGGAGACGACCGCCAGCACCAGCAGCGCGGGCAGTGACTGCCGCAGCTTGTCTCCGGTCGGGCCGTCCGTGAACAACTGGTTGAGCACACCATTGACGGCCACCAGGCCGAGCGCGGCCGTCACACCTTGTGCGATCTGCGAGACCACCAGGCCGGTCAGGGCCCGTCGGTCCGCGGTCCACCCGGCACGTAACACCACACCCACCATGCGCGGCAACGCGGCGGCCATCTGCCTGAACCCCATACGGGCGACCGCACCTTCGTGCCCGACGTACGACTGGTCCCAGCGCAGCCGTCCCCCGAACAGCTCGCGTTCCGCCGCCGAGACGCCGCCTGCTTCTGTCTGTCGGCGCTTCATGTTGGTTCCTTCTTCGCGGTCGTGGGGGGGGGGGGGGGGGGGGGGGGGGGGGGGGGGGGGGGGGGTGGGGCGGGCGCAGCGCACCCCCCCAAC
>NZ_JBVHZH010000094.1:0-2888 GCF_055574515.1 Streptomyces sp. NPDC029466 | reverse complement strand
ATCGCGCGTCCCGCCACAGAGACGCCCCTTGCTTTTGTCTGTCTGCGCTTCGTTTTTTTTCCTTCTTCGTGGTCGTGCCTGGCCCGGGCCAGGCGGGTCACATTGATCCGCGGCTTCATGCCCACCACCACGTATCCGGACGGGATGAGGGGAGAGAACGCCGGGTAGTGGCGTCAATGACGTGCCTGGGGAGGCCCGCCGCTACGGGCGCGGGCTGTCGCCGTTCGAATCGAGTGGGGTGTGGTGCGGTGCCCTGCACAGGGTTCATGGCTCCTCCGGAAAGAGCGTCGGTGGGCACAGGTGCTCTAAAGAACGGCCCATCCTGCTCCCCGTAACGGGTGAAGAGGAGGCAGTTGTCGTCCCCCGCCGAGTTCGGAGCGCGGGCGCACCGGAGCCAGGTAAGACCATCGGCGTCAGCCCGCTCGCTGACGTGGGCGGGAACTCGGCAGCAGATTGTCCCGACTACTGGAGCGGGTAACGGAGGTTCGTCCGCTTACCGAGTGGATCTGGGAGGGTATCGATGCGTGCTCGTGTGTGGGGCGGTACGGCAGCCGTTGTACTGGGCGGTCTGCTGGCCGCCGGCTGCGGCGGTGGGGGGAAGAACGCGGCAGGTGAGGGCACCGGGGAGGCGGGGAAGTCCGCAGCCGGGGCCTACCCGCTGTCCGTCACCGACTGCATGGGCGCCAAAACCACCTTCTCCGATGCTCCGAAGAGGATCGTCACCAGCAACGCCTCCAGCCTGGAGCTGCTGCTCCGCCTCGGCGCAGGAGACAAGGTGATCGGCACCGGCTTCCCGCCGGGCAAGGGCACACTGCCCGGCGCTCTGGACGCGCAGGGTCAGAAGGTCAAGGCGCTCAGTCAGAACGTGATCCCGAAGGAGAAGCTGCTCGGCTCCGGCGCCGACCTGTACATCGACACGTTCGCGTCCATGGGGGGCATGGGCGGGGGAGGGATGGGTGATGCGCCGACCGAGGAGGAGTTCAAAGCGGCCGGAATCAAGCACATCTATCTGAAGTCCACTGCCTGCGCGGCGCAGGGCAAGAAGCCCGTAAGGGATCTGTCGGCGGTCGAGGCCGACATCACCGCCCTCGGCGCGGTCACCGGCACGAGTGCCAAGGCGAAGGAACTCGTCGCCGGGATGAAGGAGAAGGTCGGCGCGGTCCAGAAGGCGGTCGGCGATACGGCGGAGGGCAAGCGGCCGACGTACTTCTTCTTCGACTACGACGCCGGCACCAAGCAGCCCACCGTCGTCTGCAACCGCCAGGTCGCCAACGCGGTGATCACCCTGGCCGGCGCCCGCAACGCCTTTGCCGGCTGCGATAGCGACACCAAGCAGGTGGGCTGGGAGGACGTGATCGCCAAGAACCCGGACTGGATCCAGCTCGGCGTGCGCAACCGGGGCAGTGAGGCGGCGGACAAGAAGGCGTTCGACGAGGCACAGGAGTGGCTGGAGACCAACCCGGCGACCAAGGGCCTGAAGGCGGTCAAGGAGGGCCACTTCCTGCGCATCGGATCCGAGCCGACCACGATCGCCGGTGTCGAGAACGCCGAGACGGTCGAGAAGATCGCCAAGACCCTCTACCCGGGCAAGGTCGGCTAGTCGTGCTCTCCACTCTGTCCGCGTCCCGCCGCAAGTCCACCGGGGAGAGCCAGGACGCACGCGGTCTGCCCGCCGTACCGCTGGCGTTCGTTCTCGGCGTCGCACTTCTCGCCGCGCTGACGGCCGCTGTGGCCTGGGGATCGACGTCCATCTCGCCCGGTGAGGTGTGGAGCGTGGTGTGGCGGCGACTGTCCGGTGAGGCCCCGCGACCGGGCACGAACGACCTGATCGTGTGGCAACTGCGCGTCCCCCGTGCCGTGCTGGCGGCGCTCGTGGGGGCTGGGCTGGGTGTCGTCGGTACGGCGGTGCAGGCGCTGGTGCGCAATCCGCTGGCCGACCCGTACCTGCTGGGCATCTCCAACGGGGCGTCCCTCGGAGCGGTCGCTTCCCTCGTCCTCGGCCTCGGCACCGGCGGGGTGCTCGGTATGGGGCTGTCGGGTGCGGCCTTCGCCGGAGCCCTGGCCACCTTCGCCCTCGTATGGGCCGTCGCCCGGCGGGGCGGGGGGTTCGCGCCGCTGCGACTGGTGCTGGCCGGGGTGGCGATCGGCCAGTTCCTGTCCGGCTTCACGAGCTTTCTGGTCTTGCAGGCCGGAGACGAGCAGCAGACGCACAGCGTGCTGTTCTGGCTCATGGGAAGTCTCAGCGGCGCGAGTTGGCCGGTGCTGACCATGCCCGCGATCGTGGTTCCGCTCGCCCTGCTGTGGCTACAGGCGCGGGCCCGGGGACTGAACGCCCTGATGATGGGCGACGAGACCGCGGCAGGGCTCGGCGTCCAGGTCACCCGGCTGCGCCGGGAGCTGTTCACGGTGACCAGCGTGCTGACCGGCGTCCTGGTGGCGGTGTCCGGCGCGATCGCCTTCGTCGCGCTGATGGTGCCGCACGTCTGCCGCCTGGTCGTCGGCGGCGACCACCGTCGCCTGCTGCCGATCTCGGCGCTGTTCGGGGCGCTGCTCCTGGTGGTGGTCGACATCGTCTGCCGTACGGCGATGGACGCGCAGGAACTGCCGGTCGGCGTGGTCACCTCACTCATCGGGGCTCCGGCCCTGCTGTATTTGCTGGACCGGCGCCTTGGGAGCGGCAGTTGAGAATCGACATCGAAGACCTGAGCGTCGCCTACGCCGGTCGTACGGTCGTGGCGGGGGCCCATCTGGTGGCGGCCGAGGGCGAGATCACCGGCCTGGTCGGGCCGAACGGCAGCGGCAAGTCCACGCTGCTGCGGACTGTCTACCGGCACTTGAAGCCGACCGCCGGCCGGGTTCTGCTGGCCGGTACCGACCTCCGCGAGCTG
>NZ_JBVHZH010000093.1:0-9935 GCF_055574515.1 Streptomyces sp. NPDC029466 | reverse complement strand
TCGGCCGACGGGATCAGCTCGCCCCGCTCGTCCAGGGCCGTGAGCCCGTAGAGCCGTGAGCGCTTGCGCAGGTCACCGACGGTCTCGACGAGACGGTCGTTGCCGCTGAGGCCGAGCAGTTCGAGGTGGAACTGCCGGTCGGCCTCCAGGTAGCCGATGAGGTCGTGGTCGCGCGCGGCGCGCACGATCTCCTCGGCGACCGGCCGCAGCGCCGCCAGCTCCGCACGGGCGGCGGAGCGGGTGATCCGGCCGACCATGGGAATCTCGATGAGCGCGCGGATCTCGGTGTACTGGTCGAGGTCGCGCTCATTGACCTCGGTGACCCGGAAGCCCTTGTTGCGGACGGGCTCGACCAGGCCCTCGCGCGCCAGGTCGAGCATCGCCTCGCGCACGGGCGTGGCCGAGATCCCGAAGTCCTCGGCCAGGACCGGCGCCGAGTACACCTCCCCCGGCCGCAGTTCACCGGAGATCAGGGCGGCTCGCAGGGCATGGGCGACCTGGTCGCGCAGCCGCTCCCGGGTGGCGTTGAGATCGCGGTGCTTCAGGTGCCCCATAGCGGTGGTGATCCCTTCCTGGCGGAGCGGATCACCAGCATACAATTTCACATTGTTCCCACGGTGGAGAGGGTGTACGTACGGCTGGAGGTGTAGAACTCCAGGGCGGCGCGGCCCTGTTCCCGCGGTCCGTGGCCGGATTCCTTGGCGCCGCCGAACGGCAGATGGAAGTCGACTCCGGTGGACGGGGCGTTGACTCTGATCATTCCGGTGTCGAGCTGGTCGAGCCCGTGCAGGACCGGGTCCAGACCGGCCGAGTGGACCGAGGTGACCAGGCCGTACGGGACCGAGTTGGAGATCCGGACCGCGTGGGCCAGGTCGTCGGCGGGCAGCAGCGCGGCGACCGGTCCGAAGACCTCCTCGCGCAGCAGCTGATGGCCCGGGGGCAGCTGCTCGACCAGGGTCGGGGCCGCGTACCAGCCGGGGAGGCCGGGCGCGGTGCCGCCCGCGAGGACCGAGAGGCCGTCCCGGGCGCGGGTGACCCGGTCGCGGGCCTGCTCGTTGATGAGCGGCCCGCATACGGTGGCGGGGTCGGCCGGGTCACCGACCGGCACCGCCCGCAGGGCTTCCGCGAGCGCTTCCCGCAGGGGGCCGAGCGCCGGTCCGACCGCGATCACCCGCCGGGTGGCGGTGCACTTCTGGCCCGCGTATCCGGCGATCGCGGTGGCGATATGGCGCGCGGCCTGCTCGATGTCCGCGTCCGGGAGGACCAGGGCCGCGTTCAGACCGCCCATCTCGGCCTGGACCGGGATGCCCCGGGCCGTGGCGGCCTGCACGACCGCGCGGCCGACGGTCGTCGAGCCGGTGAAGGAGACGACATCGGCGACGGAGACGAGGGCGTTGCCCTCGGTCGCTCCGCCGGGCAGCACGGTGCACACCCCGGCCGGCAGGGCCTGCTCGACGAGGGCGGCGAGGCGCCGGGCGCAGGCCGTCGCCTCGGGGGCGGGCTTGAGGACCACCGCGTTGCCCGCGGCGAGTGCCGGAGCCGCCTTCCAGCTCGGGATGGCGAACGGGAAGTTCCAGGGGGTGAGGAGGCCGGCGACCCCGTAGGGACGGCGGCGGGTCAGCAGCAGCCCCGGGCCGACGGCGGTCTCGTGCACAGCGCCGAGGGGTTCGTAGGGGGCCTGGGCGTAGTAGCGCCAGATCGCGACGCTTCTGGCGATCTCGGCGCGCGCCTCGGTGAGCGGCTTGCCCACTTCGCGTACGGCGAGCGCGGCCAGTTCGTCCGCGGCGGCCTCCAGGGCGGTGGCGACCGCGCCCAGGGCGGCCGAGCGGGCGGCGGCACCACCGGCCAGCCAGCCGGGCTGGGCCGCGCGGGCCCGCTCGACGGCATCCGCCGCGGCGAAGGCTCCGGGGGCCGGAACCGACACCAGTACATCGGACGGATCGGCCGGATTGCGGGAGATGACGGAAGAGACGGCGGTGGTCACAGGAGGAAGCCTCCGGGGAAGGGGTCGTCCGGGTCGAGGAAGTACTGGGCGGTACCAGTGATCCAGGCGCGGCCGGTGACGGTCGGCACCACGGCGGGCCGTCCGCCGACCTCGGTCTCGGCGACCAGCCGGCCGGTGAAACGGGTGCCGATGAAGGACTCGTTGACGAAGTCACGGTCCAGGGGCAGTTCACCGCGGGCGTGCAGCTGCGCCATCCGTGCCGAAGTGCCGGTGCCACAGGGCGAGCGGTCGAACCAGCCCGGGTGGATCGCCATCGCATGCCGTGAGTGGCGGGCGTCCGAGCCGGGGGCGGCCAGGTAGACATGCTTGACCCCGGCGATCTCCGGTTGCTCGGGGTGGACCGGCCGGTCCGGCGAGGCGTTGATCGCCGCCATGACGGCCAGTCCGGCGGCCAGCAGATCGTCCTTGCGGGCCCGGTCGAACGGCAGCCCCAGCGCGTCGAGTTCGACGAAGGCGTAGAAGTTGCCGCCGAAGGCGAGGTCGTAGGTGACCCTCCCGTACCCCGGGACCTCCACGGTGCGGTCCAGGCCGGCGCAGAAGGCGGGCACATTGGTGAGGGTGACCGACTTCGCCACCCCGTCCGCCACCTGTACGTCGACGGCGACCAGACCGGCCGGGGTGTCGAGCCGCACCGGGGTGACCGGCTCGGTCACCGGCACCATGCCCGACTCGACGAGGACGGTGGCGACCCCGATGGTGCCGTGCCCGCACATCGGCAGCAGACCGGAGACCTCGATGTAGAGGACGCCGTAGTCGGCGTCGGGGCGGGTGGGCGGCTGGAGGATGGCGCCGCTCATGGCGGAGTGCCCGCGCGGCTCGTACATCAGGAGTGTCCTGAGGTGGTCGAGGTGCTCGATGAAGTGGAGTCTGCGCTCGGCCATGGTGGCGCCGGGCAGCACCCCGACGCCACCGGTGATCACGCGCGTGGGCATGCCCTCGGTGTGCGAGTCGACGGCGTGGAAGACATGACGCGTACGCACCATGAGTCCTTTCGAAGCGGCACGGATGCGGTCAGTGGTGTCCGGCGGCCACGGCCTTCTCGGTGGCGGCCCGGACCTCGGCCTCGATCTCCCCGGTGAGCGGGGAGCGCGGCGGGCGGGCGGGGCCCCCGTGGCGGCCGACGAGGTCCATGGACAGCTTGATGCACTGGACGAACTCGGTCTTCGAGTCCCAGCGCAGCAGCGGGTGCAGGGACTTGTAGAGCGGCAGGGCGGTGTCCAGGTCACCGGCGACGGCGGCGTGGTACAGCGTGGCGCAGGTGGCGGGGAAGGCGTTGGGGTAGCCGGCGACCCAGCCGACCGCACCGGCCACGGCGAGTTCGAGCAGGACATCGTCCGCGCCGATCAACAGGTCGAGTTCCGGGGCGAGTTCGGCGATCTCGTAGGCGCGCCGTACGTCGCCGGAGAATTCCTTGACCGCGACGATGCTGCCGTCCTGGTGCAGCCGGGCCAGCAGCCCGGGTGTCAGATCCACCTTGGTGTCGAGGGGGTTGTTGTACGCGACGACCGGCACCCCCGCCTTGGCGGCCTCGGCGTAGTGGGCGCGGACGGCCGGTTCGTCGGCGCGGTAGGCGTTCGGGGGCAGCAGGAGGACCGATCCGCAGCCCGCCTCGCCCGCCTGCTCCGCCCAGCGGCGGGACTCGGCGCTGCCGTAGGCGGCGACGCCGGGCATCACCCGCGCGCCGTCGCCCGCCGCTTCGACCGCGGTCCGCACCACACGGGCCCGCTCGTCGTCGGTGAGGGTCTGGTACTCGCCGAGCGAGCCGTTCGGTACGACGCCGTCGCAGCCCTGCTCGATCAGCCAACGGACGTGCTGGGCATAGGCGTCATGGTCGACGGACAGGTCGTCACGCAGCGGCAGCGCCGTGGCGACCATGATGCCGCGCCAGGGGCGGGTGCTGTTCCAGGTGTGGGCGGTCATGCCGGTGAACCCTTCTGTAGCGTGTGACATTTTATTTAGTCGTCCGTGGCCGCCACAAGGGCGACCGGCGGTCAGTCGTCGACGGGCGGAGCGGCGGCCGGCCGGCTTGCGGCGGGGTCGTCGGCCGAGGCGAGCGCCGAGAGCGGAACGGGTACCGCGAACGGGCGGCGTTCGGCGAGTGGTTCCACCGCGCCGTCGCCTGCCGCGAGGCACGCCGCCGCCGTCCCGCACATCCGCCCCTGGCACCAGCCCATCCCTGCCCGGGTGAGGAGCTTGACGGTGCGGGCGTCACGGGCGCCGAGGCCGGTGACAGCCTCGCGGATCGTTCCGGCGGTCACCTCCTCGCAGCGGCAGACCTCCGTGTCATCGGTCAGCCAGCCCGTCCAGCCCGCCGCCGGTGCATGGCTGACGGCCATCGCCTCGGCGAAGGCACGCATCCGGTCCCGCCGACGCCGCAGCGCCCGTACGCGCCCTTCGTCGGCCGGACGCCCCTGGAGTCGGGCGGCTGCCGCGCGCCCGGCCAGTTCGCCTTCCACTCGGGCGAGCGGGGCGCCGCCCACTCCCCCGGTCTCCCCCGCCGCCCACAGCCCGCGTACGGAGGTTTCCTGAAGGGCGGTCAGGTCCAGGGCGGAGGTTCCGTCCGCGGTGCGGCGGGTGGCACAGCCGAGTGCGGTGGCCAGTTCGATCTGCGGGACCAGGCCGTGGCCCACCGCGAGGGCGTCGCATGCGATCCGCCGGCCCGTCCCTCGTACGGGCCGCCAGTCGCGGTCGAGCCGGGTGACGGTGACGGCCGCCACCCGGTCGGTGCCGTGCACCTCGGTGACCGCGCTGCGGGTGCGCAGCCGGACCCGGTGCCGCAGCAGGGCGGCCCCGTGGACCGCCGCCTCGACGAGCTTGTGCGGATTGGCGGCGAGCACGCCGGGGTGTCGTGCGTACCCCAGATAGCCGGACGCCTCGATCACGGCGGGGACCTGCGCACCGGCGGCGGCCAGCGACGAGGCGACCGCCAGCAGCAGGGGTCCGCTGCCCGCCACGACGATCCGCTTGCCGGGCAGCACCAAGCCCGACTTGAGCATGGCCTGCGCTCCCCCGGCGCCCACGACCCCCGGTACGGTCCAGCCGGGAAAGGGGAGTTGGCGCTCATAGGCGCCGGTCGCGAACAGGACCGTACGGGCCCGCACCCGGACCGATTGCTCCCCGGTGCCGTCCGGCCCGGTGACGGCGTGCGCCGCCCACAGCTCACCGTCCTCCTTCGTGACGGCCCAGACATGGTGCCCGGACAGGTGACGGACATCGCTCCGCTCCAGGCGCCGGCGCAGTGCGGCGAAGGCCGCCCAGTCATGGTGCAGGGCTTCGGGCCGGGCCGCGCCCACGGCCGGTGCCGGATGCCGGTAGAACTGGCCGCCGGTCTGCGGTGCGGCGTCCAACAGGGCCACGTTCAGGCCGAGTTCGGCGGCCGTGACGGCGCCGGCGAGACCGGCGGCCCCCGCGCCGATCACCGCGAGGTCGTACGGGTCAGACGCCGATGCGGGCATGGCCGTGTCCCTCCTGGGTGGTGATCACGTCGCCGGGGCTCGCGGGCACCAGACAGGCCCGGCGGTTGGGCTCCCCGTTGATGGTGGCGAGACAGTCGTAGCACTGCCCGATACCGCAGAAGGCACCCCGCGGGCGGCCGGTGGTGCGGGTGGTGCGCCAGGCGAGGATGCCGGCGGACCACAGGGCCGCGGCGACGGACTGGCCGGGCAGCGCGGGGACCGGACGGCCGTCCATCGTGATCTCGAACGATGCGCCGGGGTGCGCCCCGGCCAGTTCGGCGGGGGTACGGGCCACTGCGGGCCTCCTCTCGTAGCGGACGGGTCAGACGGCGGCTTCGAAGCGGGCGGGGCTGAACGGGCCCGGGTCCAGGGGCGGTTCGCCCCCGCTCAGGGACCGCGCGATGAGCAGCCCGGTGGCCGGGGCGAGGCCGATCCCCGCGCCTTCGTGACCGCAGGCGTGCAGCAGACCGGGCACCCGCGGATCGGGGCCGATGGCCGGCAGATGGTCGGGCAGGTACGGGCGGAACCCCACATACGTCCGCATCGCGCGGACCCCGGCGAGGACCGGGAACAGGGCGGTGGCCTGGGCCGCCAGGCGGCGCAGGACCTCGGTCGACACCGTCCGGTCGAAGCCGACCCGTTCCCGGCTGGCGCCGATCAGGACGGGCCCGGCTGCGGTGCCCTCGACCACCGCCGAGGTCTGGAGTGCCGCCGAGCCGCTGGCGACGTCGGCCACGTAGTCGGCCGCGTACACCTTGCGCCGTACCACTCGCGGCAGCGGTTCCGTGACGAGCACGAAGCCGCGGCGCGGCAGCACCGGGAGTTCCACGCCCGCGAGCCGGGCGAACTCGCCGCCCCAGGTGCCGGCCGCATTGACCACGTACGGGGCAGAGACCTCGCCGGCCGCCGTACACACCCCCCGCACCGCTCCGTCCGCCGTGGTCAGCAGGCCGGTGACCTCCTCACCGAGCCTCCGGCGCACCCGCTCACCGCCCGCGCGCAGGAGATGGGCGGCGGCCAGGGCCGGCATCACCTGAGCGTCCTGCGGATAGTGAAAGCCCCCCGCCAGGCCGGAAGTCAGATGCGGTTCCAGCTCCCGCAACCGGTCCGCGGGGATTTCCTCCGCCCGCACACCGGCCTTGCCCTGTCCGGCCGCGAAGTCCCGCAGGGCCCGCATCCCGGTTTCGTCGGCGGCGACCACGAGGCCGCCCTTGGGCTCGTACTCGATCTGCGGCGGGAGCAGTTCCGCCAGCTCCTGCCACAACCCGGTGGACAGCAGCGCGAGATCGAGTTCGGGGCCGGGCTCCTTGTCGGAGACCAGGAGGTTGCCCTCCCCGGCTCCCGTGGTGCCGCCCGCGACGGGTCCGCGGTCGATCACGGTGACGGAGAGGCCGGCGCGGGCCGCGTAGTAGGCACAGGCCGCGCCGACCACGCCCGCTCCGACGACGATGACATCCGAGCTGCTTCTCGTGAGCACGTCAGTAATATTTCACATTGCACTGACGCTGCCAAGGGTGACGCGTAGATCCGGTCGCAACTCCCCTGGATTCAGCGCCCGTCGTCGCGTCCGGATTCTTCACGACTCCGGCGGGCGCGGGTAAGTAACGGACGCGCCAACCGGACCACTTCCGTCAGTTCACCGTCTGGACCGTGGTTCCGGCGGACGGCGCGAAGCTGACGTCGCCGTTGTAGTTGCCGGTGACCAAGGAGGAGCCCTTCGGCAGCGGATTGAACGACGCACTGGCCGTGCCGCCGACCAGAGGCACGGTCAGGGGAGTGCGGCCCGTGATGGCGAGGGTGACGGTTCCGGTAGGCGTGCCCGCTCCGGGGGCGACGGGAACCACGGTCGCGGTGACCGTGATCCGGTCACCCGTCGTGGCGGGGTTGGGCGTGGAGACCACGGTGGTGGTGGTCGTGGCCCGGTTGACGGTCTGGGTGTCGGTGCCGGTGGAGCCGTTGAAGCTGGCGTCCCCACCGTAGGTGGCCGTGAGGGTGAACGGGCTCCCGGTGGTGGTCGTGTAGGCGTGGGTGACGGTGGCGATCCCGCCGGAGAGGGTCGCGGTGGCGGTGCTGGTGCCGTCACCGAAACTGAAGGTGACCGTGCCGGTCGGCGTACCGGAAGCGGAAGAGACCGTCGCCCGGACGGTCACCGTCCCGCCGGACACCGAGGGGTCGGGAGAGGAGGTCACCGTGGTGGTGGTCGCGTTCTTGGTGAGCGTCTGGGTGTCATTGCCGGTGGAGGCCGCGAAGTTGGCGTCCCCGTTGTAGGTGGCCGTGACCGGGAAGGGGCTGCCGGACCTGCTGGCGTAGGTGTGCGTGACGGTCGCGGTACCGCCGGAGAGGGTGGCGGCGCCGGCGCTGGTGCCATCACCAAAACTGAAGGTGACCGTACCCGTCGGAGTACCGGCCCCCGGCGCCACCGCGGCAACCGTCGCCGTCAACGTCACCGCCTGCCCCGCCACCGACGGATCCGGCGAAGAAACCACCGCCGTCGTCGTCGCCGCCCGGCCCACCGTCTGCGCATCACCCCCACTCGACGAGGTGAAGCCGGCATCCCCGTTGTAGGTCGCCGTAAGGGGGAAGGGGCTGCCGGACCTGGTGGTGTAGGTGTGGGTGACGGTCGCGATGCCGTCGGAGAGCGAGGCCGTGACGGCCGCCGTGCCGTCGCCGAAGCTGAAGGTGACCGTACCGGTGGGGGCGGCGGCCCCGGGCACCACGGAGGCGACCGAGGCCGTGAGGGTGGTGGGCTGGCCGACGACCGTGGGATCGGGCGAGGAGATGACCGCCGTGGTGGTGGCCGCCTTACCGACGGTCTGAGTGTCACTCCCGCTCGACGAGGTGAAATTCGCATCCCCGTCATACGTCGCAGTGATCGCGAACGGACTCCCCGCCGTACTCCCATACGTGTGCGTCACCACCGCCAGCCCATCGCTGACCGGCGCCGTCAACGTCGGACCGCCATCACCGAAGTTGAACGTGACCGCACCCGACGGCGCCCCCGCACCCGGCGCGACCGACACCACCGAAGCCGTCACCGTGGTCAACTGCCCCACCACCGTGGGATCCGGAGAAGACACCACCGAGGTCGTCGTCGCGGACCTGCCCACCGTCTGGGTGTCACTCCCGCTCGACGAGGAGAAGCTGTCGTCCCCCTCATAGAGCGCGGTCACCGTGTAGGGACCGCCCGCGGCCGTGTAGGTGTGGGTGATCCGGGCGACCCCGTCGGAGAGCGAGATCGTGGTGGGCGGAGTGCCGTCCCCGAAGTCGAAGGTGACCGCGCCGGTCGGCACCCCGGCACCCGGTGCGACCGGTGCGACGGTCGCGGTGAGGGTCACCGGCTGGCCGACCACGGACGGGTCCGGCGCGGTGACCACCGTGGTCAGTGTCGACGCCGGATCGACCGTCTGGCTGTCCGTGCCCGAGGAGGAGCTGAAGTTGGCGTCCCCGCTGTAGAGCGCGGTCACGGTGTACGGGCTGCCCGTCGCGGTGGTGTAGGCGTGGGTGACGGCGGCGACCCCGCCGGAGAGCGAGGCCGTGACGGCCGCCGTTCCGTCGCCGAAGCTGAAGGTGACCGTTCCGGTCGGCACCCCGGCGCCGGGCGGGGTCGGGGCCACGGTCGCGGTGAAGGTCACCGACCGGCCCGTCACCGAGGGGTCCGGCGAGGAGCTCACGGTCGTCAGTGTGGTGGCGGCGCTGACCGCCACCGTGTGGACGTCGGTGGCGGTGGCGGTGGCGAAGTCGTCGTCACCGTGGTAGGTGGCGGTGACCGTGTAGGGGCTGCCGGTCGAATTCGCGTAGGCGTGCGTCACGGTCGCCGCGTCGGAGACGACCGGTGCGGTGACGGGCGCGGTGCCGTCGCCGAAATCGAAGGTGACGGTCCCGGTGGGGGTGCCCGCGCCCGGGGGAACCACGGAGACCAGGGCGGTGAAGGTGACCTCCTGTCCGGCCACGGACGGATCCGGGGAGGAGAACAGGGACAGGGCGGCGGCGGCCTGGCCGACGGTCTGGCTGTCGGTGCCGGTGGAGGGACCGAAGTCGAGGTCCCCGCTGTAGTCGGCCGTCACGGTGTACGGGCTGCCGGAGGTGCCGGTCCAGGTGTGCCGCACGGTGGCCACACCGGCGATGACCGTGGCGGTGACGGCGGGGGTGCCGTCGCCGAAGTCGAAGGTGACGGTGCCCGTGGGGGTGCCGGCACCCGGCACGGCCGCGGAGACCGTCGCGGTGAGGTCCACCGGCCGGCCCGTCACCGAGGGATCGGGCGAGGAGGTCACGGTGGTCGTGGTCGCGGCTTGGGCGACGGACTGCGTTCCGGTCCCCGTGGAGGGGCTGAAATCGGCGTCCCCGCTGTACTCGGCCGTGAGGGCGTACGGGCTGCCGGAGGTGCTCGCCCAGGCGTGGGAGACGGTGGCGGTGCCGTCCGTCACGGGTGCGGTGACGGACGGGGTGCCGTCACCGAAGTCGAAGGTGACCGTACC
>NZ_JBVHZH010000092.1:0-10165 GCF_055574515.1 Streptomyces sp. NPDC029466 | reverse complement strand
CACCCTTTCCGCTTTAAAGTTCGCCCTTGCCTCCCCCCCCCCCCCCCCCCCCACCCCCTCCCCCCCCCCCCCCCCCCCCCCCCCCCCCCCCCCCCCCCCCCCCCCCCCCCCCCCCCCCCCCCCCCCCCCCCCCCCCCCCCCCCCCGCTCCGTTGCGGGGGCGTCCGGCGGTGCCTGTCGCACCCGCCGGACCACCCCTTACGGCAATGACGGCCTCACGTCCGCGGAAGCGGCCGCCCTACAGCACCTTGGACAGGAACGACTTCGTCCGCTCGTGCTGCGGGTTGCCGAGGACCTCGCGCGGGTGGCCGGATTCGACCACCACACCGTCGTCCATGAAGACCAGCGAGTCGCCGACCTCCCGGGCGAAGCCCATCTCATGGGTCACGACGATCATCGTCATACCGTCCGCTGCCAGGTCCTTCATGACGTCCAGGACGTCACCGACCAGCTCCGGGTCGAGGGCCGAGGTCGGCTCGTCGAAGAGCATCAGCTTCGGCTCCATCGCCAGCGCACGGGCGATGGCGACGCGCTGCTGCTGGCCGCCGGAGAGCTGCGAGGGGTAGTTCCCCGCCTTGTCGGCCAGGCCGACCCGGTCCAGGAGCTTGACCGCCCGCTCCCGCGCCGCGGCCTTGGACTCGCCCTTGACCTGGATCGGCGCCTCCATGACGTTCTCGATCGCGGTCATGTGCGGGAAGAGGTTGAAGCGCTGGAAGACCATGCCGATGTCCCGGCGGCGGGCGGCGACCTCCTTGTCGCGCAGCTCGTAGAGCTTGCCGTTGTGCTCGCGGTAGCCGACGAGTTCGCCGTCGACGGACAGCCGCCCGGCGTTCACCTTCTCCAGGTGGTTGATGCAGCGCAGGAACGTCGACTTGCCGGAGCCGGACGGGCCGATCAGGCAGAAGACCTCCCGGGGCGCGACCTCCAGGTCGATGCCCTTGAGGATGTGGGCCGCGCCGAAGGACTTGTGGACGCCCTCCGCCTTGACCATCGGGCCGCCGCTGGTGCCGGCGGCCTTGCTCGTCGTGATCTTGCTGGTCATCCCATACCTCCGGGGCGGTTGAAGCCGCCGGACAGCTTTGCCTTGGCGCGCTGGAGCGGAGTGAGCGGAAGCTGGCGGCTGGAGCCACGGGCGTAGTAGCGCTCCAGGTAGTACTGGCCGATGCTGAGCACCGTGGTGGCGATGAGGTACCAGGCGGCGGCGAGGATCAGCATCTCGACCACGACGCCGGAGTCCCGCCCGACGTTCTGCGCAGCCTGCAGCAAATCGTAGTACTGGACGGCGATGACCAGCGAGGAGGTCTTCAGCATGTTGATGACCTCGTTGCCGGTCGGCGGCACGATCACCCGCATCGCCTGCGGCACGATGATCCGGCGCAGCGTCTTGGCGTGGCTCATGCCCAGCGCGTGCGCCGCCTCGGTCTGACCCTCGTCGACGGCGTTGAGGCCGGCCCGGCAGATCTCCGCCATGTACGCCGCCTCGTTGAGGCCCAGGCCCAGCAGCGCGCACAGGAACGGGGTCATGAAGTCCGACCACTCGTCCTTGTAGATCGGCATGATGTCGATGTACTGGAAGACGAGGCCCAGGTTGAACCAGAGGAACAGCTGGACATAGACCGGCGTGCCGCGGAAGAACCAGACGTAGAACCAGGCGACCGTCGAGGTGACCGGATTCTTGGACTGGCGCATCACGGCCAGGATGACGCCGCCCACGATGCCGATGATCATCGAGAGCACGGTGATCAGCAGGGTGTTCCGCAGGCCCTTGAGGATGTCCGCGTTGAACATGTACTGGGGAATGGCGTCCCAGTTGACGTCCGCGGTGGCGAAGGCCCTGCCGAGCAGTGCGACCAGGGCGATGACGACGATCGCCGCCACCCAGCGTCCGTAATGGCGTACCGGGATGGCTTTGAGGGACTGGGGCGGCGGAGCATCTGCCGGCGGCTGGGCCGACTTGTCGACGTCAACTGACACGGGTGTTGCCTTTCAGCATTCGGCGGGAGGTGCGCGGAGCAAAGGGGGCGGCGTTCGGCGGCTCAGCCGCCATTGAGCTGCACCTTCTTGACCGCGGCGTCCTTGACGTCCCACTTGTCCAGGACCTTGGCGTACGAGCCGTTCTTGATCGCGCGTTCCACGGCGGCCTTCAGCGCGTCACGCAGCTTTTCCTGGCCCTTGGGGACCGCGATGCCGTACGGGGCCGCCTTCAGCGGCGCGCCGCCGACCATCTGGAAGTCCTTGCCGCCTCCGGAGACCTTCACCGCGTACGCCGCGACCGGGTAGTCGCTGGAGACGGCGTCCACACCGCCGGTACGCAGCCGGGTCTGGGCCTCGGAGTCGTTGTCGAACGCCTCGATCGAGATCGGCTCGGAATCGTTGGACTCACAGGCCTTCGACTTGTCCTTGGCCAGGTCGTGCGAGACCGTGCCACGCTGCACCGCGATCTTCTTGCCGCACAGCGTTTCCCAGCCGTCGACGCCGTTGGTCTTGCCCTTGCGGGTGTAGAGCGAGACACCGACGTTGAGGTAGTCGATGAAGTCGACGCCCTTGCCGATCTTCTTGCCGGTGTTGCTGTCGATGCCCTCCTGGCGCTCCTTGGTGTCCGTCATCGCCGACATCGCGATGTCGTAGCGCTTGGACTTCAGGCCGCCCATGAGGGTGTCGAAGGTGGCGTTGTTGAAGTTGAGCTTGATGCCCAGCTCCTTGCTCATCGCCGCCGCGAGATCCGGGTCGATGCCCTCGATCTTGCCGTTGGAGCGGAACTCGACCGGCTTGTAGGTGATGTCCGAGCCGACCTGGAGGAAGCCCTTTTCCTGGACGTCCTTGGGCAGCGTCTTGAACAGCGGGGCATTGACGTTGCGGCTCTTCTTCGCCTCACGCTTGGCGATGGCCTCGTTCGTCTGGTCGCCGCAGGCGCTGAGCAACAGCAGCGAGGCGGCGACCGCGGTCGCTGCGGCCACGGCTGTACGAGACCTGCCGGCGGCCGTGCGACGGGTGGTGCTTGCGGTCATGCTGAGCCTCCTGCGGATGGAGAAGCCGACGTGACAAAAGGGCCGGGGCACACCTTCGGGCGTCGCGACCTCGGTTGGTGACGGAATCCTGCCATCCGGACTCCGGTATTCGGACTGTCGTTCAGGTCAAAATCGGATAACGGACGGGGACGCCGGGCCGGCGGCCAGCTGCCGCACGGGAGCTTGCCCGCCGGTGAACCGCCCGGTACGGGCAGGTGCGCTCCGGGCATCTCGGAATCCGGACGGTACAGAGCGGGCTCTTCTGAGTTTTTTGTGTATTTCGCCGTTATTGTCGGAGCTCTGAACCCGAGAGTAATGAATCTGACTCGTCGGGGCTCGCGCCCGTCAGGTAGAAAGGTGCGTTACACCCCTCATCCGGGGCTCAGGGCGCGTGTGCGGCGCGCCCGGCGTCCGTACCTCCCCCCGTGCGGCAGGTATCTGCCGAGCAGGGCACGGACGCGGTGCCCGCCCACCCCTCAACCAGGGAGTGGCCACCCTCAGCAGATTTACGAATAAAAGGGGTAAGACAAGTGGCAGCGGAGATCGTCAATCCTCGCAGCGACAGCAAGAGCGGTACGGACGCGGACGGCGCGCCCGACGACGCCTTCGATCCGGCGTTCGCGCTGCATCGCGGCGGCAAGATGGCCATTCAGGCGACCGTGCCGGTCCGGGACAAGGACGACCTGTCCCTCGCCTACACACCGGGTGTCGCCAAGGTGTGCAGCGCCATCGCCGAGCAGCCCGAGCTGGTGCACGACTACACCTGGAAGTCCCAGGTCGTCGCTGTGGTCACGGACGGCACCGCGGTGCTGGGCCTGGGCGACATCGGCCCGGAGGCCTCCCTCCCCGTGATGGAGGGCAAGGCCATCCTCTTCAAGCAGTTCGGCGGCGTCGACGCGGTGCCGATCGCGCTCGGCACCACCGACACCGACGAGATCATCGAGACCGTCGTCCGGATGGCGCCCTCCTTCGGCGGTGTCAACCTGGAGGACATCTCGGCGCCGCGGTGCTTCGAGATCGAGCGCCGGCTCCAGGAGCGGCTGGACATCCCGGTCTTCCACGACGACCAGCACGGCACCGCCGTGGTCACCCTGGCCGCGCTGCGCAACGCCGCCAAGCTCACGGACCGTTCGCTCGGTCAGCTGCGGGCGGTCATCTCGGGCGCGGGTGCGGCCGGTGTCGCCATCGCCAAGATCCTGATCGAGGCGGGCATCGGAGACGTCGCGGTGTGCGACCGCAAGGGCATCGTCTCCGCCGACCGCGCCGACCTCACGGACGTCAAGCGCGAGGTGGCCGGCTTCACGAACAAGGGCCGGCTGACCGGTTCGCTGGAGGACGCGCTGGACGGTGCCGATGTCTTCATCGGGGTCTCCGGCGGCACGGTGCCGGAGGAGGCGGTGGCGAAGATGGCGAAGGACTCGCTGATCTTCGCGATGGCCAACCCGACCCCGGAGATCCACCCGGACATCGCGCACAAGTACGCGGCCGTGGTCGCCACCGGGCGCAGCGACTACCCGAACCAGATCAACAACGTGCTGGCCTTCCCGGGCATCTTCGCCGGCGCCATGCAGGTGCGGGCCTCGCAGATCACCGAGGGCATGAAGCTCGCCGCCGCCGAGGCGCTGGCCGCCGTGGTCGCCGATGAGCTCAGCGCCGAGCGGGTCATCCCCTCGCCGTTCGACGAGCGGGTCGCCCCGGCCGTCACCGCCGCCGTCGCGGCCGCCGCCCGCGCCGAGGGCGTGGCACGCCGCTGACCGCGCCCCCGCCCGGGGCGCACGACGACGGGCCGGGCCCGCACCTCTCAGGGGTGCGGGCCCGGCTGTGTCGTGATGGCGGTGTGCGGCCGGGCCGACGCGGTGCGTGTCACACCCCTGCGCGGTACCGCAGCGCCCGGCCGCGGCCTACGTTGGGATCATGTTTGCTGCCTATGCCGCCCGCATCGACCGTGACCAGCCGCTGAACGGCCTCGAATTGGGGGAGCGCCCGGCCCCTGACGTACGCCCCGGCTGGACGACCGTCAACGTCAAGGCCGCCTCGCTGAACCACCACGACCTGTGGTCGCTGCGCGGGGTGGGGATCACGGACGAGGCGCTGCCGATGATCCTCGGCTGCGATGCCGCCGGTATCGACGAGGACGGCAACGAGGTCGTCCTGCACTCCGTCATCGGGCAGACCGGCCACGGCGTCGGCCCCAAGGAGAAGCCCTCCATCCTCACCGAGCGCTACCAGGGCACGTTCGCTGAGCAGGTCACCGTCCCCTCCTGGAACGTGCTGCCCAAGCCGAAGGAGCTGTCCTTCGCGGAGGCCGCCTGTCTGCCGACCGCCTGGCTGACCGCGTACCGGATGCTGTTCACCAACGGGGGCGTACGGCCCGGGGACAGCGTCCTGGTGCAGGGCGCCGGCGGCGGCGTGGCGACCGCGGCCATCGTGCTGGGCGCCGCGGCCGGGCTGCGGGTCTTCGCCACCAGCCGGGACGAGGCCAAGCGCAAGCGCGCCCTGGAGCTGGGCGCCGAGGCGGTGTTCGCCAGCGGTGAGCGGCTGCCGCAGCGGGTGGACGCGGTGATCGAGACGGTCGGCGCCGCCACCTGGTCGCACTCCGTCAAGTCGCTGCGCCCCGGCGGCACCCTGGTCATCTCCGGCGCCACCAGCGGCTTCACCCCGAAGAGCGGGGAGCTCAACCGGATCTTCTTCCTGGAGCTGAAGGTCGTCGGCTCCACGATGGGCAGCAAGGAGGAGCTGGCGTCGCTGCTCAGCTTCTGCGCGGCCAAGGGCATCCGGCCGGTCATCGACTCGACGCTGCCGCTGGACCGGGCGCGCGAGGGGTTCAGCAAGATGGCGCAGGGCGAGCTGTTCGGCAAGATCGTGCTGACCGTCTGACGGCCTGACGGGCCGCCACCACTTCACCGGAAGGCTGCGCGACGTGCGGATCCTGCGGGCGGCGGGCCGCCCCGCCATGCCGTGGAGCAACGGCGGCGGGGTGACCCGGGAGGTCGCCGTCCACCCGCCGGGCGCCGGCTGGGACACCTTCGCCTGGCGGGTCAGCCTGGCGGATGTCACCCGGGACGGGCCGTACTCACCGCTGCCCGGCGTCCGGCGGATCCTCACCGTCGCCGACGGGGCCGGACTGGAGCTGACGGTGGACGGCACCACCCGGCTCCTGACGGACTGCTGCCGCCCGTTTGCCTTCCCCGGCGGGGCGGAGACCGGCTCCCGGCTGCTGGGCGCCCCCGTCGTGAACCTCAATGTGATGCTGCGGGAGGGGCGGGCGGACGCGACGGTGGAGCGGGTGCGGGGGCGCCGGGTGGTGGCGCCGGTCCGGCGGCCGGCCGGCGGTGGTGCCGAGGGCCCGGAGGCCGTACTGATCGTGGCCGTCGAGGGGGAGACCCGGGTCCGGACGGCCGGCGAACCGGAGGTGCGGCTGGCGCGGTTCGACGCGGCGCTGCTGGCGGGACCGGACGCGGCGCCGGTCGAGATGCGGACGGACGGCACCGCGGCGCTGATCGCCCTGTCCGCCGCTGACCCGGCCCGTCCCGAGGGCTGATCCTTACGGGCCTGAGGGCTGAGCTCCCCGGACCCGAGGGGCGAACCTCCCCGGAAATCTCTCAAGTGTGCTTGCTCTGGGCCGAGTTGCGCCCGGCATGTCAACGATGGTTGACGCTCTCGTATTGTCAACGTACATTGACATCCATGACCGAAGCAACGGATCTCGCCGAGCGGGCCGGCGATCGGGACCCCAGGGTCGGGCTCCGCGCCGTGGCCGCGCTCCGCCGGCTGCTGGAGCAGCTCGAAGCCGTACAGGTGCGCAGCGCCCGTGCGCAGGGCTGGTCGTGGCAGGAGATCGCGGCGGAGCTGGGAGTCAGCAGGCAAGCGGTGCACAAGAAGCACGGGAGGCGCTGATGTTCGAGAAGTTCACGGCCGGGGCGCGTGCGGTGGTGCGGGGTGCGGTGGAGCAGGCGGACCGTACGGGGAGCGCTGCGATCGGCGAACCGGAGCTGCTGCTTGCGCTGCTGGAGCGTACGGATTCCCCGGCCGCCGGGGTGCTCGCGGCCCTCGGTGCCCATGAGCGGCGGGAGTCGGTGGCGGACGCCCTCGCGCAGGTGCGCCGGCGCGGCGGGGTGTCGACGGCCGACGCGGCGGCGCTGGCCGGGATGGGGATCGATATCGACGCGATCGTGGCGCGGGTGGAGGAGGCCCACGGGGTCGGCGCGCTGGCCTCCGGCGGGACCGCCGGGCGCCGGAAGCGGGTGCGCCGGCCGTTCAGCGCGGAGGCCAAGGCCGTATTGGAGCGCGCCCTGCGGATCGCGGTCGGCCGGGGTGAGCGGTCACTCGGCGAGGAACATCTGCTGCTCGCGCTGACCGCCGGGCCCGGACCGGCCGGGGCGGTGCTCGCCGACCACGGGGTGACGCACGATGCGGTGGTGCGGTTGCTGGACGGGACGCGGGGCCGGCGCGCGAGTTGAGCCGGCGGGCGGTCCCGGGGGTGAAGGGCCGTCTCGGGTGAGGGGGCCGCCTCGGGTGATGGGGCCGCCTCGTCACCGTCCGGCGGTACGGGCCGTTGTGAGAACCCTGCGGGCCCGCCCCTACGGGTGGCCGACCTTCACCTTCCCGATGCCCAGGGTGCTGTGCCGGGGGAGATAGCCCGCCTCGAAGACCGCGCAGAGGAGCGGGGTGAGCAGCTGCGCCAGCCGTTCGGCGCGGGAGTGGCCCAGCGCCCGCCACGGTCCGGCCGCCAGCCGGTCGGTGGTCCGCTCGATCGCCTCCCGCTCCTGGTGGGCGCGGTCGGTCGCGGTGCCGTCCGGGGCGATCCAGCCACGGGCGGCGAGGCGGTGCCGGGCATCGCTCCACTCCTGTGCGCTCCAGCCGCGCCCCACGAAATCGGCGGCCGGCGCGGCACCGATCGCGGCGAACGACACCAGGGCCTCGCACGGATCGAGTTCGCAGGTCAGCAGGGCCGCCAGATGGCCGTCGCCGCGGTGTTCGCGCAGCACGGTCGCGGCCTGCCACAGCACCAGATGGGGCGCGTCCGGCCAGGGCAGATCGCGGTTGGCGGCGGCCAGCGGGCGGGCGGCGGAACCGGCGTTCTCGGCGGCCTGGCGGGCGAGTCCGGCCGCCTCGGTGAGCTGGGCGGTGGTCAGCCGGCCGTCGACGAGGGCGGTCAGTGCCCGGTCCATCGCCACCAGCCGGGCGTCCAGCACCTTGGCCGGTTCCGCGACGGTCCAGATCCGGGGGAGGTACCGGGTGATCATCCGCGGGCTGAAGGTGTAGTACGTCGCGGCGACCAGCTCGGGCCCGGCGGCGCCCAGCGGAGCCGTACGCCAGGCGAAATAGCTGGGCCAGCGGGAGGCGACCTCATGGCCGAGGCCGGCGGCGGCCTGGCGTGCCTCGGGGGCGAAGTACAGGATGGCGTGCAGTGGCTCCAGCAGGTGCCACATCCGGCGGGCGACCGCAAGGTATTCCGACATCGCTTTCCCTCATGGCCTTCACGATGCGTGCGCAGACGGGAGACGTGGACCGTGGTCCGGAACACGGCCGTCGGCCCGCGGAATCGGGCAGCTGGGGCTCCCTGGAACCCGGTGCCGGACGAAAAGCCGTGCGAAGTAGTGACTTCCCCGATTACGCCGCGTGAATCCAGACCGCAGATGGCAACTGTGGGTAACAGAAGCCCGGTTGAGGGAAATCCGGTTCCGGTCGCCATGGGCCCGGGGGCCCACCCTCCCCTCGGGTAACGGAAATTCGGTCGAACCCGGGCAGCCGCCCACGTACGGTGTCCCGGCCGCGGTCCACGGGGGGCCGGGGGAGTACGACGTGAGGAAGCGAGCGGCAGATGCCACAGCACGGATGGGCAGACGAGGGCTTCGGGGCCGTCGCGGACGCCTTCGCCCGGAATTACGCCGAGGGCCGTGAACTCGGCTCCGCCGTGGCCGTGTTCGCCGACGGGCGCAAGGTCGTCGACCTGTGGGGCGGGACCGCCGACGACCGGACCGGGCGGGCCTGGGACGAGGACACCGTCCTGCCCGTCATGTCCGTGGCCAAGGGCCTGCTCGGCGTCTGCGCCCATCTGCTCGCCCAGCAGGGGACGTGGGACCTCGACGCCCCGGTGGCCGACTACTGGCCGGAGTTCGCCCAGCGGGGCAAGGAGGCGGTCACCACCCGGATGGTGCTCGCCAACACCGCCGGAATCCCGCTCGCCGAAAGGCAGTTGACCTTCGAGGAGCTGACCCGGTGGACGCCGGTGATCCGGGCCCTGGAGGAGCAGCCGGTGCTGTACGAGCCCGGCTCCGCGTACGAGTACCACGCGCACGCCTTCGGTTTCATCGTCGGCGAGCTGATCCGGCGGCTGACCGGCCGTACGCCCGGCAGGTACTTCCGCGAGGCCATCGGCGACGCGCTGGGGCTGCGGACCTGGATCGGGATGCCGCGGGCGGAGGTTCCGCGGCTGGCCCGGCTCGCCGAGGCCGAGGGGCGCTCCCCGTTGCCGAGCGCCGACCTGCTGCCCATGCGGGCCCTGACGATGAACGGTGTGCTGCCCTTCCCCGGTCTCGACGATCCGCACGGCTACAACTCGCCCGCCCTGCTGACCGCCGAATTCCCCGGCGCGGGCGCGGTCTCGTCCGCGCGGGGGCTGGCGGCC
The DNA here is from genome assembly GCF_055574515.1 of Streptomyces sp. NPDC029466. Taxonomy (NCBI): domain Bacteria; kingdom Bacillati; phylum Actinomycetota; class Actinomycetes; order Kitasatosporales; family Streptomycetaceae; genus Streptomyces; species Streptomyces sp. NPDC029466. The sequence goes on along the minus strand of NZ_JBVHZH010000092.1, from coordinate 527 downwards.
CTGTACGCGGCGGTCGCGACCGGTGTGGACGGTGCGCCGCGGCTGCTCGGCGCCGACACCGTGACCGACGCGGTCCGGCAGCTGTCGGGCGGTGCTTCCTGGTCGGGGCTGCCGGACCTCGGCGCCCGCTGGGGCAGCGGCTTCCTCGTCGACTCGCCGTTCCGCCGGCTGCTCGGTACGCGCTCCTTCGGCAACAGCGGCGCGGGCGGTCAATTCGCCTTCGGTGACGACGAGTTCGGCGTCGGCTTCGCCTATACCGCCAATCTGATGGGCGCCGGTGACGACCCGCGGGTCGACCGGCTCATCGGCGCGGTGCGGACCTGCGTCGGGGCGCCGGAGCCGGCGGAGGCCGCAGCCGGAAGCTGACCGGACGGCCGCTGCGGAGAGCTGACCCGACGGCTGCGGGGGGGGGGGGGGGCCCCCGGGGGGTCGCCCCACCCCCGGGGCGTACAGGCCTCCTCCCTCCGGACCCGCCCCCGGGGGCCAGCTGTTCGGGGAGGTGTGGGGAGCGCGCCTTTTCGGGGGGC
>NZ_JBVHZH010000091.1:0-10960 GCF_055574515.1 Streptomyces sp. NPDC029466 | reverse complement strand
CCACGCCCCCTCCCCCCCCCCCCCGCCCCCCGCCCCCCCCCCCCCCCCCCCCCCCCCCTCCCCCCCCCCCCCCCCCCCCCCCCCCCGGGGCGGGTGCGGGGGCGGTGACCGCCAGCGGCGGGTTCCCGGTGACGGGCAGCGCACCGGTCACCGGGCGGCCGCAGCCGAATCCCTTCGCATGCCGCTCGAACTCCTCGGGGAAGGACCGCAGGGCCGAGGCGACGAAGCGTGAGGTGCCGTCCGGGTGGCTGCAGGCGCCGCGTTTCTCCACGGCCCGCATCCGGGTCTGCACGGCTTCCAGGGCGGCCTCCCCGCCGCCCCGTACGGCGCGGTCGAGCTGGTCGGCGAGCGCGGGCAGGCCGAGCACGCAGGGGCCGCACTGGCCGGCCGACTCGGCGGCCATCCACTGGGCGACGCGGACCGTCTCACCCGCCGGACAGGTGTCGTACGGGATCGGCAGCACCGCGCCGGCGCCGAGCACCGCGTTGTACTCGGCCAGCGACTCCTTCGACAGGTTCGCGGTCAGCGCGTCGGCCGGCGACACGAACGTGCCGTGGTAGCCGCCGATCAGCACGCCCTGCCCCTGGTCCATGCCGCACAGTGCCAGGACCCGGGCCAGCGAGACCCCGTAGGGGACCTCCACCACCATGTTGCCGGCGACCGTCAGCAGCAGGGTGCCGGGCTCGGTGGGCAGGCCCGCGGTGCGGTAGCCGAGCGCGCCGAGGCGGGCGGCCACGGCGAGCTGGGCGTAGGTCTCGGTGTTCGACAGCAGGGTCGGCACCCCGTTCAGACCGCGCTCGCTGGAGCGGATCTTGCGGCCGGAGGGCAGCCCGGGGCCGCCGCCCAGCCCGTTCGTCATGGCGGAGCCCTCGCCGGTGACGAACCGTTCGGTGAGCAGGGTGACCCGTAACGTCGGCCGGACCGGGCCGCGTTCGTCGATGGCCCGCTGCACGGAGCTCAGCACATCCGTACGGGTCACCCCCAGGGCGACCTCCTGCGCGCCGAGCGCGTCGGCGGCCAGCAGCGCGCCGTCGAGCACCAGATGCGGGGCGTGCAGCAGCAGCGCGGTGTCCTTGAGGCAACTGGGCTCGCCCTCGCTGCCGTTGACGACCACCGCGCCCTTGCCGTCCGCGCGCTTCATCCCGTCGATGACGGCGGTCAGCTTGCGGGCGAAGGGGAAGCCCGCGCCGCCGCGGCCGCGCAGATCGATGTCCTCGGCCAGTGCCACCAGCTCCTGAGGGGTGAGCTGGGGGAGACTGCCGTGCCGGGACAGGTGGGCCACCCGGTCCATGCGGGGTATCTCGTCGAGGCCGGCCAGCAGCCGCGGCGGCCCGAAGGACGCCAGCGTCGGTACGGGCTCCGCTTCGGCGAGAGCCGGCAGCAGTTGGGTGGGGGCGGGGGCGGTCATGGGAGTTCTCCTGTGTTCCTGCGTGCGTCGCGCAGCCGCAGGGCGAGTCGTACGGCCACCGCCGTGAGGCAGATGGCATATCCGGCGACGGCCCAGCCGGCCGCCGCGCGCCCGGACTTGAGGCCGTGCACCAGGGCCAGACCCCAGGCGAGGTAGGCGCACATGTGCAGCGCCCGCCACCAGCGGGCTCCGGACAGGCCGGTGAAGGCGCCGCGTACCGCGCCGGTCACCGCGACGGCGATGAACGTGTAGGCGGCGAGGGTGCCGAGGCCGATGAGGCCGGGCCGGGCGCCGTCGGTGAAGGGCACCGCGGCGGCCGTGGCGCCGGTGTGGCCCTCGGCGATCTTCACCCAGATGTGCAGGCCGAGGAAGCCGAGTCCGGCGACCGCGGTGCCGCGGTGGACGGCCTGGGCGAGCAGCCGGTGCCCGGAGTGCAGCACCATGCGGTCGGTGGCGGCCAGGCCCCACAGCACGGTGACCGACAGCGAGACCAGCGCGAGGACTCCGGCGCCGAAGTCCAGGAAGCGCATGAGGGTGTCCGCCGCCCCGGAGTGCAGGGTGACGGCGAGGAAGAGCAGCAGCGAGGCCGGAAGCGCCGGACGGAGTACGGCGGTTCCGGCGAAACCGCCTCCGGGGGCCCGCCGGTCCGGCGGGCCGGGTTCGTTCGGAGGGCGCCGGGGGCGGGGCACTGAAGGCGAGGGCCGGGCACGGTGTGCGGCGCGGCGGCTCTGCAAACGCGGTGCGGACATCGGACCTCCCGGTGTCGGGGCACGGGTGCGGGATGCGAATTTCTATGAAATCTCCCGGGGGCGTAATTTGCCCGGGGCTTTTGTTCGGGTGACCCCCGGTAACACTAAACATTCTGTAACCGGCTGGATACGCAGGGCCGTAATCCGGATGTGCAAAAGCATCTCCGAACGCGTTCAGGCTTTCGTAAGGTTTATCGCGCTGTGACAAATTCCTGCACTGGCATCGCGGTCGCGCGGGGGGACTCCGGATGATGCCGACTCAGGCGCACGGGGGGGCGCCAATCCCCTGTACCAGCCGCATCCCCGCCAGGATCGAGGTAGCGATGTGTGATCTCCTGAACCGCATCTGGTCGCGTCCCCGCGGCGAGTGGAACCGGGTAGTGAGAAATGAACTCCCGGATCTCGCCGAGAAGTTGGTCGCGGAGTTGCAACGCGGATTTCCCGCATTGTCCGCACTTCTCGGGGATACTCCCGTAGAAGACGCACATTGGGCGCTTGAACAGGCCTTGCTGACAGTTCTGGGGTACCAAAAAGAGTCGGAAAGTAAACCTCCGGCAGTACCCTCAGTTGTCACACCGATGCCGGTGGCCCGGGCCCGCCAGGACCTGTTCGACGTGCTCGCCGGCCAACGCGAGGTGCCCGAGGAGGGGTTGCACGAGCTCGCCCGCGCCGCGGGCTGGCCGGTGCCCGACACCCTCCAGGCCGTCGTACTCGCCACCCCCGCCGAGGCGCCCCAACTCGCCGCGGCGCTGGGGCATGCCCTCATCGGCAATGTCGAGGGCTACACCTGTCTGTTCGTCCCCGACCCGGCCACCCAGACCCGGGCCCGCCTGGAGGCGGCGCTCAAGGGCCGCCCGGCGGCGGTCGGACACGTGGTGCCGGCCACCGACACGGCGTCCTCGCTGCGGTGGGCCCGGTATCTGCTGACGCTGGCCCCGAGCCGGGTCGGCCCGGAGTCGCGGCCCGCGTTCGTCGACGACCATCTGTCGGCGCTGCTGCTGCTCCAGGACGAGTCGCTGGCGGACGCGCTGACGTCCCGCTGGCTCGGCCCCCTGGAGGAGCTGACGCCCCGGCAGAGCGAACGGCTCGAAGTCACGCTGCTGGCGTGGCTGGAGGGCGGCGGTGCCCCCGAAGCGGCCAAGCTGCTGCATGTGCACCCGCAGACGGTCCGGTACCGCCTGCGCCAGATCGAGAAGCTCTTCGGGCCGGTGCTGCGTGATCCGCGTACCCGCTTCGAGCTGGAGATGGCGCTGCGCAGCCGGCGTCTGATGGCCCATGTCCGCAGCTACCGCGCCCGGGCCGGCCGCCGCGCCCGCGCCGTCGCGTCCTCCATACGTCCCCTCGGCATGGCCCGTGAGGCCCGCGTCAACGGCCTTTGAGGGACCGACGGATGAACCACCGCGCCCCTTGAGCTGACCGCCGGCCGGTCCGACGGCGTACCGCCGGCACCACGCCGGCCCCTCGGCGCAGCACAGTGGCCCCGCCCCGGGAATCCGGGACGGGGCCACTGCGTTGTCGGATCCAGGGGGCCCAGCGGCCCCTTAGGGGACGTCTCCCCTAAGGGGCCGCCGGGCCGTAGCCCTCAGGGCCGCCGGCCCGTCAGGTGCATTCCTGACCGTTGTTGATGCAGTCGACCGCCTTGCTCATCAGGTTGTCCGGCATCACGTTGATGAAGTCACCGTGGTCGGTCACCGGTTTGTGCAGCTGTTCGGGGAAGCTGTCCACCGCGAAGCTCTGGCCCTGCGGGACGTCGTAGGTGATCCGCTGGACGAGCTGCGGGACCGCCTGGAAGCCCTGCGGGCAGTTGCCGTTCTGGTCGGAGAACGCCATGTGGTCGCGGTGGTTGCCGCTGTCGATGTCGCGGCCGTTCCAGCAGTTCTGGAAGGCGAAGGTGCGCACGACCTGCGAGCCCTCGGGGCACAGCGGGTACTTGTCCTTCAGCTGCCGGTCCTCGAAACCGGTGCAGCTCCAGGAGGCGTTGGCGTTCTTGGTGCCGTTGGTGAACGCCTTGGCGTCGCCGGTGATGATCTTCAGGAAGCGCGGCATCGCCTGGACCTCGCCGGACTGGCTGCCCCGGAAGGTCAGGGTCACCGTCGCCGGCGTCAGCGTCGTGCCGACGTTGGCGTCCTGCGCGGCACCCGGCTTCTGCTCCGCGTTGCCGTCCAGCTTGCGCAGCACCGGCCAGTAGTGGGTGGACTGGTCGCCGTTCTGGCAGGTGGTGTCGGAGGCGGCGAGCTTGTTGTCGTTGGCGAAGGCGTCGGTGGCCTTGTTGCCGACGTAGTCGTGGGTGTGGTGGGCGCCGTTGCTGACGCCCGGCGTCACGATGACGTTGTCGGAGTTGAAGTGGCCGTCCTCATTGCGGCCGCACTCGGTGGTGAAGGTGCCGGTCGAGGCGTTGTCTCCCTGGGGGGCGGCGAACGGCGGGGCGTCCGCGTTCGGCTGGACGTTGTTGATGTCGACGAAGTCGTCGGGGGACGGGCCGCCGGGCTGGCCCTGCTGCTGCCCGCCGTCCTGCGCCTGGCCCGGGTCCTGGCCCTGCACCTGACCGGGGTCCTGGGTCTGGCCCTGGGTGTCCCCCTGCGTCTGGTTCTGCGGGGTCTGGCCCTGATACCAGCCGTCCTGCACGGACTTCGTGGAGTCATTGCCGCCGGCGCCCGCGCCCTCGGTGACCGGCTTCATGGTGCAGCCGCTCATCTTGAGCAGGTAGCCGGGCCGTTTCGCGTCCTTGGAGATCGCGGTGACCATCATCTTGATGGTCTTCGCCCGCTGCGTCTTCAGCCCGTTGAGGACGCTGTCGCCGCTGCCGCCCATCATCTTGTGGTACGCGTCGTGCACCTGCTTGTCGAGCGCCGACAGCCCCTTGGAGACCGGGAGCTTGGCGCTACGGGGTACCTGGCGCAGCCGCTCGCCCACATCGGGGCAGGAGAGGGTGAAGGCGCTCGCGGTGTGCTGCGCGTGGCCGGCCATCGCGTCCGGGGTGCTGTTGCCGGCCAGCGCCGTGGTGGCGTAGGCGGCCAGGCCACCGCCGCCCAGCAGCAGGGCGGTGGCGCCGATCAGCATTCTGTTCGTCAAACGCGAGCGTTTATGGGCTTGTTGCCGTTGCCTCATGAGATCACTTCGCTTCGTCCGATGTGAGGGGTGTGTCGGTTGGTGCGGGTGTCGTTTCTTCCGGGTCGCGGGTGGTGGTGGGCGCGGGGCGTCCCCCGCGGTGGGCGGGGGCGTCCGCCGCCCATCGGGCCGCCGTCCGCGCCGCCGTGACATGGCCGGGGCTCCGTGGCCTAGCTGCTGTGCAGCGTGTCGAAGTCGACGCCACCGGTCTTCTCCAGCGCCGTGATGTGGCTCAGGACGACGTCGTTGGCCCGGTTCGCCAGGGAGCGCACCATCGAGTTCTTGGTCTGGTCGCGGACCAGGGCCACCAGGCCGAAGACCTTGCCGTGGGCGCGGCGCAGCAGCTCGGCGAACGTCGGGGCGAAGTCGTCGCCCTGGGCGGCGTTCATCTGCGCCAGCCAGCCCTGCTGATCGGCGTTGGGCTGGTTGGGCAGGGAGATGCCCAGCGCCCGCCCGGCCTCGATCGACCGCCGGTCCAGCTCGGTGTGCCCGGCGACGAGAATGGCGCCCGCGCTGCGGACCGCCGCGGTCTGCCCGCGTTCCTGCGCCTGGCGGCCCGCGGGCAGTTCCCACAGGCCGGCCAGTCTGACCTTGCGCACGAAGTCCCGGTCCATGGCGGTCAGCGGACCGTAGCGGGTGTTCACCGTGCCGCCGCCGTCGTCGTCGTAGGTGACGGTGTTGGTCGCCGCGGACGCGGTCTCACCGAAGAGCTGGACGGGCAGCAGCAGCGCCGCGAGCGTGGCCACGAGTGCGGCCACGACCAGTCCGGTGGCGATGGTCCGCCCGGATGTTGCGGAATTGCTGAGGATGGACCGCACACGGCCTCCCGGTTCGTCACTACTGGAATGCCACCGGACGTTAAGTGCCGTGACGGGCCCGCGGTCGCGGGTCCTCACCCCTGGACAAATAACGGCCGGGCCCGCCGCGGCACTGCTACGGTGCCGCGGGCGGGCCCGGCCGGATACGGGTGACGTGCGCCGGCTGCCGTATGCCCGGCCGGGCCCGTCCAGAGATGGCCTGCCCTGCGCTCTCAGCGCGCGTACAGGCCCGCCGCCGCCCATCTGCGCCGCTCCTGGCGGGTCTCGGGCTCCTCCCGCTGTCCCTGGGCGTAGAGGGCGTCGATCTCGGCCGCGTACCGCCGTACGATCGCCGCCCGCCGCAGCTTCAGCGAGGGCGTCACCAGCCCGGCCTCCTGGCTGAACTCGCCCGGCAGCACCCGGAACGCGCGGATCGACTCGGCCCGGGACACCGAGGCGTTCGCCCGTGCCACCGCGCGCCGCACCTCCGCCTGGAGCTGCTCCTCGGGCGTCGGCGCCGCGCTGTCGCCGCCCGGCTCCTCGCGCAGGTGGTGCCAGTGCTCCAGGGCCTCCGGGTCCAGTGTGATCAGCGCAGTCACATACGGCCGGTTGTCGCCGACCACCACGCACTGCGAGATCAGCGGATGGGCGCAGAGCCGCTGTTCCAGCCCCTGCGGGGCCACGCTCTTGCCGTTGCTGGTGATGATGATGTCCTTCTTGCGGCCGGTGATGACGAGATAGCCCTCCTCGTCCAGGTGCCCCAGGTCGCCGGTCGCCAGCCAGCCGTCGTAGAGCCCGCTGCTCGGGGAGTCCTCCTCGTCGAGGTAGCCGGCGAAGACCACCGCGCCGCGCACCCACACCTCGCCGTCCAGCGCCAGATGCACCGCGCTGCCCGGCAGCGGCATGCCCACCGTCCCGAAGCGCACCCGGCCGGGCGGCTGTACGGTGATCGCGCCGCTGGTCTCCGTCAGGCCGTAGCCGTCGTAGACGGTGATCCCGGCGCCGGCGAAGAGCAGTCCCAGCTCCCGCAACAGCGGTGAGCCGCCGGAGACCGCGGTGCGCACCCGGCCGCCCAGCAGCTCCCGGATGCGGGAGTACACCAGCCGGTCGTAGAGCGCGTGCCGGGCCCGCAGGAAGGTGTCGGGGCCGCGCCCGGTGCCCTGCGCCTCCGCCGCGAGGGCCTCCGCGTAGCGCACCGCCACCGTCATCGCCGCGTCGAACGTCCGCCGCCGGCCCGCCTGTTCCGCGGCCTGCCGGGCGCGGGCGCAGATCTTCTCGAAGACGTACGGCACCGCGAACAGGAACGTCGGACGGAACGAGGCGAGCGCCGGCAGCAGTTCGTCCGAGGTGACATCGGGCTGATGGGCGAGCTTCACCCCGCCGCGCAGACACGCCACCTGCACCATCAGCCCGTAGATGTGCGCGAACGGCAGGAAGGCCAGCAGCGAGGGGCGTTCACCGGGCGCGGCCAGCAGCCCGCCCCAGCCCGCGTAGAGGGTGTCGCACCCCGCGGCGAGATTGGCGTGGGTGATCACGCAGCCGCGCGGGCGGCCGGTGGTCCCCGACGTGTACACGATCGCCGCGATGTCGCCCGGACTGACCGCGTGCCGCAGCCGGTGCACATCGGCCTCGGCCAGCCGGGTGCCCTCCTCCGTCAGCCGCCGGACGCAGTCCAGGTCCAGTTGCCACAGCCGGCGCAGCATGGCCCGGGTGCCGCAAGCCTCCGCCACGGTCATCGCCTGTGCCTCGTTCTCCACGACGATCGCGGTGACCTTCGCCCCGGCGAGGATGCAGCGCAGCTGCTCGGCCGAGGCGGTCGGATAGACCGGGACGAGCTGCCCGCCGATCGCCCACAGCGCATAACTGAACAAGGTCCACTCGTAGCGCGTACGGGACATCAGCGCGACCCGGGTACCGGGCCGTATCCCGTCCGCCAGCAGCCCCCTGGCCAGGGCCATGACCTCGTCACGGAATTCCGCCGCCGACACCTCCTGCCAGTCGCCGGGTGTGTGGTCGTCACGGCGGGCGAGCTGAGCGAAATCCGGCTGGTGGGCGGCGGTGTCGAAGACGGAGTCGGCAAGACCGCCGCTCCGTAGTGGAGCCGCCAGGGCCGGGACGCTGATGTCGCGCACAGCACCTCCTAGGTGTTCCCCCTTGATTTCCCCCTGCTCCCCGCCGCCCCCGACGGCAGAGAGGGCGCAAGCTACCGGCCGGTCTCCCGGCTGCCCAGAGTTGTGGCTACTCTTGAGCGGAAGACGACAAGTTGTGACGACCGGACAACCTGAGGGGGGCGCTGGATGTACCGCATCGTCGATGCCTGGCGCCTGCACACCTCAGCGCTCCTGTTCGTCCTGGCCGGCTTCCTGCTCACCCAGACCGGTCTGACCACGGCCCTGACCGCCGCCGCGACCACCACCGCGCTGCTGCTCCTGTGCCGCGCCTTCCTGATCGCGGCCTGCGCGCGACCGGTGCCACCGGGCCGGATCCGTACGGCCATCCGCGACCGCGAGCGGCGTACGGCCTTCCTGCCCCAACGCGATCCCGACGCGGCCGGCCGCCCGCGTCCCCGGGCACCGGGCCGTCCCCTCCCGACGGCCGCGTAGGCGCACCGGTCCGGTCCCCGTACCGCTCTTCCGCGTCCGCGCGGCTCGTCACGCCGAATCCACATCCCGGCACGACGAGACCCGTGGAGGGCTCACCCATGTCCATGTTCGGCTTCCTCGGCGAGGCGCTGGCGCACGGCGCCCAGGCGATCGCCCCGCTCTTCGGCACCGCGGCCATGGCCGCCGCCATCGTTCTGTTCACCCTGGGGGTCCGCGCCGCGCTGCACCCCCTGGCCCGCGCCGCGGCCCGCGGCGAGAAGGCCCGTACGGCGCTCGCCCCGCAGCTCGCCGAACTACAGCGCAAGCACAAGGGAAACCCCGAGCGGCTCCAGAAGGCGATGGCCGACCTCTACGCCGAGACCGGCTCCTCGCCCGTCGCCGGCTGCCTGCCGACCCTGCTGCAACTGCCCGTCTTCTTCGTGATGTACCACCTGTTCTCGACCGGCGGCGGCGACCTCCTCGATCACACGCTGCTGGGCGCGCCGCTCGGCGGCCACTGGACCGAGGCGCTCGCCCACGGCGGGGTATTCGGGCCGCAGGGGCTGGTCTACCTGGGTCTCTTCGTGCTGGTCGGCGCGGTCGCCACCTGGAACTTCCGGCGGGCCCGCGCCACGATGGCCAAGTCCCCGCAGCCGGCCGCGGGCAATGCCGCGATGCCCGGAATGGCCTCCATGGCCAAGGTGATGCCGCTGCTGTCCTTCGCCACGCTGATCACGGTGGCGGTGGTGCCGCTGGCCGCCGGGCTCTACATGGTGACGACGACGACCTGGACGGCGTGCGAGCGGGCGCTGCTGCACCGGGAGCGCGGGCGCGGCACGGCGGAGGCGGGCGCGGCGGCCGCGGCGGGTGCCCCGGGGAAGGGGAAGGCGGCTGCGGTGAAGGGCAAGACGGCCCCCGCCGCGGGGCAGTCGTCCACGGGAGCGGCAGCGGCACCGGGGTCCGCCGCGGCTGACGGGGCGTCGGACGAGGGCGCCCCGCGGCAGCGCGTAGGGCAGCAGCGGGCCAACCGGCGCACCCCGAAGAGCCGCGCGGCCCGGCAGCGGGCGGCCCGCGCCCGGGCCAACTCGCAGGCCAGGGGCTCCGGGACCGGCTCCCGCCCGGCCGGCGAGGCGGCGCCGAGGTCCGGCTCCACGGCACCCGGGCACATCGCCACTACCTCTCAGTAACGGTCCAGTCCGTGAACGGGGTCTTGCGGACCGGACCCCGTTCTTGGACGATCAGCCAAATCGCTCGATGGCCGTCCCCCATCGGCCGGCCCGGAAGATCCCTTCCGGGCCGACCTACGACCACGGGAGTGGAACCGATGAAGCTGCTGCGTGTCGGAACGGTGGGGACGGAACGCCCGGCGCTGTTCGACGATTCCGGGACTCTGCGGGACCTGTCGGGCCTGGTCCCGGACATCGACGGAGCGCTCCTCGCCGACGAGGGAGAACTGGCGCGGATCCGCACCGCCGCCGCCTCCGGGGAGCTGCCGCGCCTCGACGCGGCCGGGCTGCGCACCGGCCCGCCGGTGGCCCGGATCGGCAAGATCGTGTGCATCGGGCTCAACTACCACGACCACGCCCGGGAGACGGGCGCCGCGACCCCCGCCGAGCCGATCCTCTTCATGAAGGCCCCGGACACCGTCGTCGGCCCCGACGACACCGTGCTGGTCCCGCGGGACAGCCGGAAGACCGACTGGGAAGTGGAGCTGGCCGTCGTCATCGGCCGCACCGCCCGCTACCTGGAGACGGACGCCCAGGCGCTGGCCGCGGTGGCCGGCTATGCGGTGGCGCACGACGTCTCCGAACGCGCCTTCCAGATCGAGCGCGGCGGCCAGTGGGACAAGGGCAAGAACTGCGAGACGTTCAACCCGCTGGGCCCCTGGCTGGTCACCGCCGACGAGGTGCCCGACCCGCAGAACCTCGGCCTGCGGCTATGGGTCAACGGCGAGCTGAAACAGGACGGCACCACCGCCGAGCAGATCTTTTCGGTGGCCGAAGTGGTCCGCTACGTCAGCCGGTTCATGACCCTCCACCCGGGCGACGTCATCAACACCGGCACCCCGGCCGGCGTCGCCATGGGCCACCCGGAGCCCAAACCGTATCTGCGGGCCGGCGATGTCGTGGAGCTGGAGATCGACGGCTTGGGGCGGCAGCGGCAAACGCTCCGCGGTGCGTAGGTTTTTCCCACGTTTTCGGCTTTCCCGCCGTGGGGGTTGCTCGCCGTTGCGCCTGCGGCGGGCGGGGTTGTTGTTGGGTGCGGTGACGGTCCTCCGGGGCCTGTGTTGTGGACTGCTTCGCTTTACGTCCACAA
>NZ_JBVHZH010000090.1:0-11040 GCF_055574515.1 Streptomyces sp. NPDC029466 | reverse complement strand
CGTTGGCCGCAGCGGTCCTCGGATACGTCTTCCTCGACCAGGCGTTGTCGCCACTCCAGCTGGCCGGCGCCGTGGTCGTGGTCACCGCTGTCGTCATGGCCCAGCCCCGCCAGCGACCGAGAGCCCAGGCATCGACTGAGGAGCCCGTAGTTCATGCCTCGTAACCATGTACCAGCGAGCGGGGAGGAAACCGTGAAGACCGCACCGTTCGGCGCGCACATACGCGACACGCAACTGGGCAACTGCCTGCCCGGCCTGCTGAAGGAGCAGGCGGAGGCCCAGCCCGAGGCCATGGCGGTCGCCTGTGGGGGCCGGAGCCTCACCTATCGGGAGCTGGTGCAGGCCGGTGACCGGCTGGGCGACTGCCTGCGGGCAATGGGCGTCGGCGCTGACACCAGTGTGGGACTGTACGTCGAACCGTCCCTGGATCTCATGGCCGGCGCGTGGGGCATCCTGTTCGCGGGGGCCGCCTATCTGCCGCTGTCCCCGGAGTACCCCGAGGACCGGCTGCGCTACATGATCGAGGACAGCCGCACCCGCGTCATCGTCACCCAGGACCATCTGGCCGCGCGCCTGGCCGAGCTTGCCCCGCGAGGGACGCGGGTCGTCACCCTGGCCGAGGCCGAGGCTCGCCATGAAGAGCACCGCACCGAGATGAGCCCCACGGCGCCCCGGCCGAACGACTTGGCGTATGTCATCTACACCTCGGGCAGCACGGGCAGACCGAAGGGCGTGATGATCGAGCACCGCAGCATCATGTCCCAGATGCGGTGGATGCACGCCTGCGGACACCTGGGCAAGGGCACCGCGGTGCTACAGAAGACGCCGATGAGCTTCGACGCCGCGCAGTGGGAGATCCTGGCTCCTGCGGCGGGCAGCCGGGTCGTGGTGGGTGCGCCCGGCGTCCATCGGGACCCTCAGGCCCTGATCCAGACCATCGTCGAGCACGAGGTGACCACGCTCCAGTGCGTGCCGACCCTGCTTCAGGCACTGCTGGACAACGAGGAGTTCTCGCTCTGCACCTCGCTCCGGCGGGTGTTCTCCGGCGGTGAGGCACTCTCCCGGCAGCTCGCACGGGCCTTCGCCGACGGGCTTCCGTGGGCCTCGCTGGTCAATCTCTACGGCCCGACCGAGTGCACCATCAATGCGACGGCGTATCTGGTCGACCCGGACGAGATCGGCGAAGGCGCCGGCACGATCCCGATCGGCGTGCCCGTCGACAACACCCAGTGCTTCATCCTCGACAAGAATCTCGCCCCGGTGGACATCGGTGAGACCGGCGAGCTGTACATCGGCGGCGTCCAGCTGGCGCGCGGCTACCTTGGCCGGACCGACCAGACGCGGGAGCGTTTTGTCCCCTCCCCCTTCGTCCCGACGGAGCGGCTGTACCGGACCGGGGACCTGGCCTACTGGAACCCGGACGGCACGATCCAGTTCTCCGGCCGGACCGACCACCAGATCAAGCTGCGTGGCTACCGCGTCGAGCTGGACGAAATCGCCCTGGCCATCGAGGAGCACACCTGGGTCAGGCGGGCGGCGGTCCTCGTCACCGACGACGCGCGGACCGGCTTCCAGAACCTGGTCGCGTGCGTAGAGCTGAACCCGAAGGAAGCCGCGCTGATGGACCAGGGGGACCACGGAGGTCACCACCAGTCCAAGGCGACCAAGCTCCAGGTGAAGACACAGCTGTCCAACCCGGGCGTCAGGGAGCCTGCCGAGCTCCACGGAAGACCGGTGGTGCAACTGCCCGCAAAGCAGGAGTCCCCGCGTCAGCGGCGGGAGACCTTCGCCCGCAAGACCTACCGGTTCTACGAGGGCGGGCAGGTCACCCGGGCCGACGTCCTGGAACTTCTCGCCCCGCGGACGGTCAGCGGCTTCTCCCGCGGTCTTGATGAGGTGACGTTCGCCGAACTCGGCGAGATCCTGCGGTGGTTCGGCCAGTACCGCAGTGCGGAGCGGCTGCTGCCGAAGTACGCCTACGCCTCCCCCGGCGCGCTGTATGCGACGCAGATCTATCTGGAGGCAGGCGGGGCCGGCGGCGTGGCCGGCCTGGAACCTGGCGTGTACTACTACCACCCCGTCGACCACACCCTGATCCGGATCGGTGCTGCGGCCGACCCCTCGCGTACGTCGCTCGCGGTTCACTTCGCCGGCAAGAAGCGGGCGATCGAGCCGGTGTACAAGACCAACATCCAGGAAGTGCTGGAGTTCGAAACCGGACACATGGTGGGCCTGTTCGAGGAGGTGCTGCCCGAATTCGGGCTGAACATCCGCCCTCTGGCCCACCGCTCGTCCGTCAAGAACGGCCTGGGAGTCGCCGACGAGGACTACTACCTGGGCACATTCGAGATTCACAGCAACGACGGAATGCCCCCGCAGGACCCGACCGAGATCTATCTGCAAGCCCATCCCGGAGGCGTGACGGGCCTGACGGCTGGTCAATATTGTCATGCGCGCGGCGATTTGGTGCGCATTTCTGACGAGCTGGTGCTTCCCAAGCATGTGATCGCCATCAACCAGAAGGTGTACGACCGGGCCGGCTTCGGCATCACCGCCGTCAGCCGGGCCGACCAGGAGTGGCTGGAGTACATCAGCCTGGGGACGAAGCTGCACCACCTACAGCGCAACGGCCTCGGACTGGGCTTCATGTCATCGGGCTACAGCTCCAAGACCGGCCGTCCGCTGCCGGCGGCGCGGCGGATGGACGACATCCTGGCCGCATGTGGAATCGGGTCGGGCGCCTCGTACTTCTTCCTCGGTGGCAAGGTCAGTGCGGAGCAGATCCGCAGCGAGGGCATGCACGAGGACGCGGTCCATATGAAGGGCCCGGCGGAGATGATCAAGGATGAGCTGGCTCATCTTCTGCCCGACTACATGATCCCGAACCGGGTCCTGGTGCTCGACGCGCTGCCGCTGACCGCGAACGGGAAGATCGACGGCAAGGCCCTGGCCGCCTCCGACGCGGTCCGCTCGGCCGATACGGCCGCTCCCTACGTCGCCCCCGCGACACCGGCCGAGCACTGGCTTGCCGAGGAGTGGGGCAAGGCGCTCAAGTACGAGAACGTGTCGGTGGAGGACGAGTTCTTCGCCTCCGGAGGGAACTCCCTGACCGCCGTCGCACTCATCAACACGATCAACAAGGAGTTCGGAACCCAGCTGCCGCTCCAGGTCATCTTCGAGTGCCCGAAGCTGGCCGATCTGGCGGCCCGGATCGCGGGCGACGACAGTGAGCCGTCCTCACGGCTGGTACTGCTGAACGACGAGGGTGCGGACAACCCGGTGTTCTGCTGGCCGGGACTTGGGGGCTATCCGATGAACCTCCGCCTCCTGGGGCGTGAGGCGGGCATCGGCCGGCCCTTCTACGGAATACAGGCCCACGGCATCAACGCCGGAGAGACGCCCCACCCGACGATCCGGGAGATGGCCGCCGCCGACGTGGCCGAGATCCGGCGCGTGCAACCCAAGGGCCCGTACACGCTGTGGGGGTACTCCTTCGGCGCCCGCATCGCCTTCGAGGCAGCCTGGCAACTGGAGCAGGCCGGCGAGCAGGTGGAGAACCTGCTGCTGCTCTGCCCCGGGAATCCGAAGGTCCGCGAGGCCGACGGCGACCGCCACGGGCGTGCGGCCTC
The DNA here is from genome assembly GCF_055574515.1 of Streptomyces sp. NPDC029466. Taxonomy (NCBI): domain Bacteria; kingdom Bacillati; phylum Actinomycetota; class Actinomycetes; order Kitasatosporales; family Streptomycetaceae; genus Streptomyces; species Streptomyces sp. NPDC029466. Next base: position 7,411 of record NZ_JBVHZH010000090.1, on the reverse strand, counting down.
GTACCACAACCCGGCGTATGTGACGATCCTGTTCTCCGTCTTCGCGGGATCCATCAGCGGGCCCGAGCTGGATCGGTGCCTAGAGGCAACGCGGGACGAGGACAGCTTCGTGGCCGTCGTCCACAGCGTGTTTCCCGCCCTCGACGAGCAGCTCATCCGGAGGATCACCCGCATCGTGGCGGAGACATACGAATTTGACTACGCCTTCCGGGAATTGGCCGAGCGGCGCCTCAACGCTCCGGTGGCCCTCTTTAAGGCAGTGGGTGACGACTACTCGTTCATCGAGGGCCGCTCCGGCTACTCCGCCACTCCCCCCGTGGTGGTCGACCTGGACGGCGACCACTACAGCGTGCTGAAGGAGCAGGGTGTCGCCGAACTGGTAGCGGCGATCCGATCCCATCTCGGCATCCACCGCACCCCCTCGCGCCGCTAAGCCCACCCACCCCATAGCCCTCCGACCAACCCCAAAGGCCCCCCTATGCCGCACGTCAACATCAAGCACTTCCCCGTGGACTTCACCGGCGAGCAGAAGAAACAGCTTGCCGAGTCGGTCACCACCGTCATTTTGAGCTTCTAGGTTCGGGGGCGCTGATGTCGATGTACCGGAGAGGAACGGCCATGAGGACGCTGGTGCTGGGAAGAACGCCCGCCAGGGTGGCGGAGGTGCTGGCCACGCTGCACGCGGACGGCTTTGACGCGGAGGGAGTGAGCACCGACGAGGAGGCCCGAAAGCTGTTGGGGACCGAGGAGTTCGGAGTGCTGATCGTTGGCGGAGGTGTGGAGCCGGATTCCCGCGCTGCGATCAAGGAGTTCGCGGCCAAGCACCGGGTACGGCGGGTGATCGACGGCGCGCTGACGGATCCCTTCGACGCGTACGTACGGCGGGAGTTCGAGCCGCTCATCCGGGAGGCCGCCTCCAAGGGTGACGGCCATGGTGCACCAGCGCAGCCCTGACCTGACGAAGCACTACTGGTGACCTGAGTTTGACTCAGGTCACCAGGGTCCGTCCGGTGGTCACGGGCTCCCAGCCCGCCGACTCCACTGAGGCGACGCCCCCTGCGTCCACGGACGAACGATGCAGCAGAGCCACACAGCAGCCGCCCTGGTGACAGTGGAGCGTTCCGCCCCTGGCAAAGCGGCTGGAGCGGCCACCTGCTGCGGTGTTGGTGGTGTGCCATGCGGCCGTTGCGCGCGCACTCGGCATTCCCGCCGCCGCACACCGTGCCGACCGCGATGACGCCCGGACAACACGGCGGATTCGCGGCCCGGCCTGCCTCGATCCACGGTCACCGGCGTCCGCAACCCCCCATCGCCGTCAGGAGAAGGGCTCCCTTGTAGGGAGCGAGTTCCGATACCCTGTATTGGTCGGTGATCTCCAACGCTCCGAGAGCCGCGTGCCATTCACCCGACCTGAGGGCAATCGTTTCCGGCTTGACCCGGCCCAACTTCCAGCCTCGTTGCTGCAGCCGTCGAGCGGCCAGCTGTACATCCCGCATCGTGAGGACCCGGCCGGACAGGCGCCGCGCCGACACCATGCAGGCGCCGGGAGCCAGCCGGGGGTTCAAGTCTGTGTAGGTCCCGAGATCCTGGCCGGCGACACGCAGATCGGCGGTGACCTCGGCTCGTGTCTTGTCAGGGCCTGGAGACGGTGACGCCGTGGCGCGCTGCGGCGAAGGCTTCGCGGGCGTGGTGATTGGTGTGCTCGGCGAGCACCCGGATAACGCCACGACAGCCACCGCACAAGCAACTGCCAAAAAACTCAGCCGTCTCATCAGCCCCCCCCCCCCGGGGAACGCGGTGTCTTGCACCGCACCAACAACCGGACTGAAGTGTGCCACCGTTTCTGGTCGCAGATGTGCCGTCTCAGGGGATCGCACAGGGCAACGACACCCTGCTTCGGCGTTCCGGCGACCGGACGTCGAAGACGGATACTCGCCCGACCCGGACACCCCGGTCTGAGGGTTCTCGCCGCTCTTGGGCGAAACTGGCGACCTCGCGTAATCGGAAGTCTCGCATTTCTCGGCCGTTGAGTGCTCCTGGTGACCGTGAGTGGTCGCCAGGAGCATAGTGACGCCCGGCTAACGGCGCTTGGGCCAACTGCGGTTGAGCACCGCCCAGTGCGTACAGATGCGCGCACGCCAGCTGCGCGCCCTCTACGAACAACGATCTCTTCGCCGGAGTGCACCGATCCGACCGTCCGGCCGAGGCCCGGAAAAGCACATCGGCCGCACGGCGCGATCGGGCGGACACATCCGGAGGCTCGTCCACGCGAGTTCTGCTCCGGCAGCCCGCGTCCAGCCACTCGCCGGCCGCGTCAACACGTGCTCGCGTACGCGGGGTTGCCCCGGGTGTCCGGATCGGGCTCCTCGTGGTCCTGCTCTCCGCTCGCACGGGGATGGCCCCGCACAAAACGGCCCCGCCCCACCGTGACGGCGCTGCTCCCCGTACGCACGGGGATGTCCTTCCTGACAGAGACCGGCGTTGTGCCGGCGCTCCTGCTCCCCGCGCCTGGTGATCTTGGAAGGTCCCGAGACCGTCGCGGAGGCAGCAGACGACCTCGTCGTTCAGTTTGCTTCTCTGGTTCAAGTCGTTCGGGAGTACGCGGAGGAAGCTGCGGCCGAGGGCCTTACAGATCGGGGCAACACCGTGCACGAGGCTGGCATGGAATTCATAGCGCAGCGCAAGGCCTTTCTTGGCATGGCCAGGAACGCGCTTGATGAGGTGGCCAAGCACGGCCAAAGCCTCCTGGTGCCCGCTGAATGCATCCCTGGATCCTGCCGAGTCTTTTGACAGCGGGCGGTGATGGAGCCCCTTGAAAATCCCCAACCTCTGCTCGGTGCGCCATCAGACCTGCTCGACGGATCTACCCACCCATTCCGGGCCTGTCCTGGTACGGGACACCCATAGCGAGGGACCGCCCGATAGCCCGTCAGGATCTGGGTGGCGTGTAGTTGCATATGCCGTAGCGGCATGTGGTGTCGTCGAGGGCACCACAGCACGAAAGGCCCTGTCTGCGATGTACCCCTCCGTCACGCCTCCCCGCGAGGTCAAGATCGGTGATGCCGCCGCCTTCGCCGGGACCACCCCGCGCGCCATTCGCCACTACCACCAGATCGGTCTGCTGCCGGAGCCCGAGCGAGGCGGAGACGGACGCCGCCGCTACGGCTACGACGACATGATCCGCCTGCTGTGGATCCGCAAGATGTCCGAGGCCGGCATCAGCCTGGACGACATGCGGGCCGCCTTCGACGAAGCCCGGGACATTGAGGACGTACTGGGCCGGCTGGAGGAGACCCTGGCCGCCCAGGAGGCCGCCATCAAGCGTCAGCGCGCGGCAGTCCAGCGCCTGCGGGTCGTGGGCAGCCCACTGGGCTTGCTCTCCCCCTTGGTCACGGGCCGGCTCAGCCACCTGCCTTCGGGCGCACTGCGCCCCTCCGACCTGGACACCCTGCTGGTCACGGAACGGATCTTCGGGCCGCTGGGAGCCGCAATTCAGGCCAGCGTGTTCATCACCCTGGCCACCCACCCCGACCTACGGGCCGAGGCAGACCGCCTCGACGCAGCCGACGCCGCCCTCGATGACACAGTCGACCCCCACGCCCCGCAGGTCGAGGAACTCGCCGCGCAGCACTGCGCCCACCACAAGGCCCTGCTCCAGGCCATTGAAGCGGACGGACTGGACGTGGCCGAGGAGAAGCTCTTCGAGATCTACGACGCCGAGGCGAGCGGCGAGGAGGACGCCCAGATGAGCGCCTTCGAAGCGGTCACCAAGATGCCCTACGGCTTCTCCGCGGCCCGGACGCGGTGCATGGAACTCACGGCACAGCTCCTTTACGGGGACCTCTCCGCAGGCAGCTGATCGCTGGTGTGGCCGTGCGTGAGGATCCCGGATAGGCCACCCACACGAAGCCGGCGTCTCAACGTCTCGACACGGCCCGCACACTCCACGAGCGGGAGACCCAAGCCGACGACCCGAGCCACGCTCCTTTGAAACTCCCCACTTCGTTGAACACCAGAGCCAGTGATGCGAAGAGCATCCCTGGCCGTTTTCAGGAATCACCATCACCATCAGGGAAGGCCCCGGGCAAGGCCATGACAAGACGCCCGGTGGCGCCTCGGCTGGTAGGTGGGCACGAGCCAGCCGCCGAGGGCGAGGAGGTACCACAGGAGGTTGGCGATCTCGCCGGCGAGGGTGTTGCGTCCGGCGTGCTCGAAGTCCAGCCAGCAGGCGCCCGCGGCGCTGGCAGCGATGTTGGGCTCGGTCGGGTCGCCCTGGGTGATGGCGCAGGCCCACTGTCCGTCAGGGTGAAGCGCGCTGCGCGCGGCGTTGGTCGCGGCCGGCACGTCCAGGAGGAACGCGGTGTCGTTGACGGCGGCGGTGTAGCCGGTGAGCGCACTGAGGGCAGTCCGCTGCCCGGTGTGCGAGTCGGTGACGGTGAGGCTGGGATCCTGATACCAGGTGTCGAGGCGGCCGCCGGGGCGGATGCGGTCGGCGTAGAGGGCGGGCACGCAGGCCGACAGGGCCATGGTGCGCCCGGTCTCCGTGGCCGCGGTGATCAGGTCGTCGCAGACGGCGTCGATCAGATCCCCGACGTCGCCGGTAGGGGCCTGCCCGCGGTCAGCAAGGGCGATGAGGTCGCCCAGCAGGAGTCGGCAGCGGCCGGGGGCGAAGACGTTCTCGAAAGTGATGACGTCGGTGTCGGCGTTCAGCCGGGTGCGTTGCAGGAGGGTGGGGACTTCGAATTGGCCGGCGATCTGGCGCCAGCCGCGTTCTTCGAAGTCCGCCCTCGCGGTGGGAAGGCTCTTGTGGAAGGGTCCGGTTGCGGTCGCGGTGTTCATGCGGTCGCCTCGGCGGCCGGCATGGTGGCCATCCAGCGCTCCAGGACAAGCTGAGCGAGGGCCTGGGCAGCAACGCGGTTGGTGCGTGCCTTGCGCACCAGACCAACGTGCTGGTCACCCTCCGCGGGTGTGAGGGCTTCCAGGGCGTCGGTGTCAGCGGCCTGCTCGGTGCCGTCGAAGCGGAGAAGGACCTTGGCCAGCAGCGCGGTCACGTTGAACAGGACTCGCAGGTCGGGTGCCCCCTTGAGGAGCTGGCGGCGGATCTCGACGGCCCGCCCGGGCAGGCGCCGCTGCCGGTGACGGCGAGCAGGTCGATCAACGGCTCGGGCCCCTTCGTGGTGCGTTCCAGCAGGGCGGTCAGGAACCGCTCCAGCGCGACGGGCAGCCCAAGGGCATTGACCGGGGTGGTGGACGGAGCGACAGGGGGCCAGACGGCATGCAGCGCGATCTCGTCGAGTTGGCGCTCCAGCGCCAGGCGGGTGCCGTTGTTGTCGACCACGGTGTCGGCGATCGTGACGATCTCCTGTGCGCCCCGAGATGCCTTAACGGTGTCCCTGAGGGTCACATCGGCGGGGCCGGCCCGTCCCGCGGCGGGCCCGCAGCGCGGCCGTGGTGTCGATGTAGGCGACCGACAGCTGGTCGCCGAGCATCCTGCGCAGCTCGGTGGTGACGTCGAACTCGTGGAGGGACTCCAGGGTGATGCGGTCGAGGAAGTGGTGCGCGACGGCGTAGCGGACCAAGCCGTCCAGGAGGAGTTCGGCACGGACGACGGGAGCGAGGGCGTACGGGTCATCGATCCCGGCGCGTTGGGCGGTGTCGTCGATCAGATAGCCGATCTTGAGACGGGCGTGTGAGTGGCGGGTGCGCAGGTTCTCCCCCGCGGTGCTCTTGCCGCTCTCGGACATCCCGCCCAGCGCCACGACGCGGACGTCGGACAGGCACTCCGCCAGTACGAGCGCGGCGTGCGGGTGCAGGAGGCGGCGCAAGTCGTGCTGGACCGCGACGACGGAACGGTTGTTGACGACGATGACGCCGTCGAAGCGGTTCTCGCCGATCAGGCGGTGGATCTGGTGGTGCAGGTGGCGCTGGTAGTCGGCATAGGTGGGGGTCACGCTTGTCTCGTGGGACAGTGCGCGGGCGGTGCCGATCGCCGGGTCTTCGTGGTGGAGCAGGACGATCCCGCGCTCGCCGGCCTCGGCTGCCTTCACGTCCCGGGCATACGGTTCCATAAGTCGCGTGCCTTGTCGGCAGCTTGCTCGGGGGTCATGTTCTCGCGCACCGCGGCGGTCGCGGCAACGGACGCCTCCAGCATCGGCATGCCCCGGTCCATCAGCCGCACCCCCGCCGTTCTGGCACCCAAGTGGTGGGAGCGCTGGAGGTAGGAGGCGGCCAGGACTTCAGCTACCTCCGACATCGGCCCGGTCTCGAACACCACCGGCTCATCTCGTTCCTCTTGATCGCCTCCCAACGGGCGTCGTGTGCGTCCAGCGGCCCGCTCAACGCGGCGGCCGGACCGATCCGGCGTGTGAGGATTCCGAGCTGCTTGGTTTTGCCGGTGTTGTCCGCGCCGCTCAGCGCGAGGGTGGTCATCGCGTCGTCGCCCACGCCGGACCTCCGATCGTGTTACGAGCCTGCCCGGAGCCGACTGGCCCGGAGAGGTGAGTACACCCAACACCCTTTCCTGGAACCAGCGTTCGAGCGTCATGCGGGGGTCATGCGGCCCTCCGCGTTCCGGCCCCCACCCAGGCCCTCAGATGCTGAGATGGAGACGTGGACGCGCTCCCCCAACACCCGCCGGCTGTCGCCCGGGACCTTTACGGCCTGTCCCAGAGCGGCCTCGCCGAGGAAATAAGGCAAGCGGCGCGCCGCCGCGACCGCAGGGCAGGCACGACCAAGCAGCAGGTGTCGGTGTGGGAGCGTCCCGGGGGCCGTGTGCCCGATGCCTGGTTTCAGCAGCTGATCGCCGACGTCTTCGGCGTCGGCCATGACCGTGTGACTGTACTGGGCTGGCCGTACTGGCTGCCCGGAAACGAGGCGCCCGCGGCCCTGGGTTCAGGGGCGACGGTCGCCGCACTCAGAGAGGCCCAACGCCGCGCCATGCTCAACCGCCGCACCCTTGTCGGACTCGCACCCGCTGCTCTCGCGGCACTCGCACAGCAGTGGGCCACCCTCGATCCTGCCCTTGCCGCGTCAGCCGCCGACGGCCGGCCGGTCGCCCCGGAGTTCGTGACCTGGCTGGAGTCCAGCGTTAGGCACCTCACGGGCATGGCCACCGTCGACCGCCAGCACAGCGCCCAGCTCCTGGAGAGCTCCTACCAGACCGTGGTTGGCCTGCTGGAAGAGTCCCGCCGCAACCAGGTGACCGAAGCCCGCCTGTTCACGCTGGCCTCCTCCCTTGCCCAGACGATCGGGTGGCACCGCTTCGACCACGACCACCACACCGCCGCCGGCCACTACTGGAGCGCCGCCCTCCACGCCGCCCACCAAGTCGGCGACAGCGACCGCGGAGCAGGCGTCCTCTCTGATTTGGCGTACCAGAACATCTGGCTCGGCCAGGCGGGCACCGCCGTCG
>NZ_JBVHZH010000089.1:0-11781 GCF_055574515.1 Streptomyces sp. NPDC029466 | reverse complement strand
GAGATCGGTCTGGAGCTGGTGACCCGCACCGCCGTCCCGACGGTTCTTGTCCGTGCCCAGCAGGACATCCCGGCCAGTATCGGAAGCGGCAATGTGACGGTCGGCGTCAGTCTGCACGCCCCCTGCGAGGGGCTGCTGGCCTTCGCCTTCGAAACCGCCTCCCGGCGGGCCGTCGCGCTGCGCGCCGTGCACGGCAGACACCTGTCCGCGTACGCCTACACCCGCGGCGGCGGCGTGGACCGGACTGCTGCCGAGGAATCGGCTCGGATCGCACGAGACGAGTTGGCTGCGGCTTTGCGCCCGTGGAGTGCGAAGTTTCCGGACGTGCACCTCGACGAGCAGGTCATATTGGAGAGTCCGGCGCCCGCGCTTCTGCACGGCACCGCGAACGCGGAGTTGCTGATGGTCGGCCGTCGGCACAGAGGCAGCCTGTTGCCCCCTCGCATCGGCCACGTCGTCCAGGCAGCCGTGCACCACGCCCCGTGTCCGGTAGCGATCGTCCCCCACGACTGATCCCATGGCACAGCACGCCCCTGTGGGGAGGCACCGAGGAGTGTGGTGCGGATTGCCTCGTGGGCCGCATCGGACATCGGTCACCCGCGCGGCGGGCGCCCGGGCAGCTGGGGCCGGTGCACCCCGCGCGGGGGCCGACCGGCCCATGTGCCGCGTACGCACTCGGCCCGAGGCTGGGCATGAAGGCAACTCACCTTCCTCGTGCAGGGAGATGCGCACCATGAAGGCACTCGTCTATCACGGGCCCGGACAGTCCTCCTGGGACCAGGTCCCGGATCCCGGCATCAAGGACGCTGCCGACGCCGTCGTCCGCGTCGACGCCGTCACGATCTGCGGCACGGACCTGCACATTCTCAAAGGCGATGTCCCCGACGTGGCAACGGGCACGGTGCTGGGGCACGAGGCCGTCGGCGAGGTCGTGGAGGTCGGCGGCGACGTACGCACCGTCCGGCCCGGCGACCGGGTACTGGTCTCGTGCATCTGCGCCTGCGGCCGCTGCCGCTTCTGCAAGGAAGCGCGGTACGGCCAGTGCCTGGGAGGCGGCGGCTGGGTGCTCGGGCACCTGATCGACGGGGCCCAGGCCGAATACGTACGCGTCCCGTTCGCCGATCTGTCCGTCCATCCGCTGCCGCATTCCGTGGCGAGCAACGACGCGGTCATGCTGGCCGACATCTTCCCCACGGCTTATGAGGTGGGGGTCTTGAACGGTGCCGTCCGGCCGGGCGACACCGTCGCCGTGATCGGTGCGGGGCCCATCGGGCTGGCTGCCATCATCACGGCGCGGCTCCTCACCCCCGCCCGGATCATCGCCGTCGACCTGGCCGAGCCCCGTCTACAGGCGGCTCGTCAGCTCGGAGCGGACGCCATCGTCAATGCAGCGGAGGCTCCCGAAGACCTGATCTCGGACCTCACCGACGGTTTCGGTGCCGATGTCGCCATCGAGGCGGTAGGCGTGCCGGAGAGCTTCGAGCTGTGCACCCGCGCCGTACGCCCTGGCGGACACATCGCCAATATCGGCGTCCACGGAAAGCCGGCCACGCTGCACCTCGAAGATCTGTGGATCAAGGACGTGACCATCACCACCGGGCTCGTGGACACCTGCACGACCCCGGTGCTGCTGCGGATGGCGTCAGCGGGACGTCTCAACCTGTCGTCGCTGGTCACCCACACGTTCCCCCTCGATCGTATGGAAGAGGCCTACGAGGTCTTCTCCACCCCGGCCGACAGCGGCGCGCTCAAGGTCGTCCTGAACGGGCTCGCCGCGCCATGACCGCACTGGCCGCAGCCCCTGGCCGAGCCAGGACCGGTACGCGATGACGAACAAGGAGCCTCACTCCGACACGGATCACCGGCCGGCGCATTCGCGTCATGGGTTCGCATGCACAGGAACCATCGACAAATACCTCATGAGGACGAGGAGTTGAGGACTGACGCCGGTCGGACGCGCGGGGTTCACAGACCCTGATCACGTCACCGACCGGAGTGGCCGCACTCCCTGCCCCGCGAGCTCTCGTACGGCCAACTCCCGGTCCGGCCGGACCTGCGTTCACACCGGCTGAGGCACGACCGCCACAGGGCACTCCGCGTGGTGCAGAGCGGTGTGCGCCACCCGCCCCAGTTGGAGCCCCAGACGGCTGTCACGGCGTTGTGCTCCGATGACCAGCAGATCCGCGGCGGCGGAGCGTTGCATCAGTACCTTGTGGGCCGGGCCCTCCACCGTGACGCGCCGTACCCGCACGGCCGGATACTCACCGGCCGTCTCCTCCAGCGCCTCGTCCAGCACGGCCGATGCCCGGCCCTCGTGGTAGCGCTCCGGATCTCCGGCCAGCAGCGGGTGGTCGGTGGTCTCGTGCGCGGGACAGCGCCAGGCGCGGACGGCATCGAGGGTGCAGCCACGGGCTGCCGCTTCCTGGAAGGCGAATCGGACGGCTTCCGAGCCTTTGGCCGAGTCGCCGACGCCGAGCAGGACGCGCTCATGTGTCCCTGCGAGCCCCGCCTTGTCTCCGCGTACGACGATCACGGGGCAACGGGCCCGGCCTGCGACGGCCAGTCCGACCGATCCCAGCAACAGGCCGGTGAAGGCGCCGCGACCGCGCGAGCCGACGATTACCGCGGACACATGGTCGGATTCACGCAGCAGCACGGATTCCGGGTCGTCCCCCAGGACCTGTGTGGAGACATTGACGTCCGCGTTGCGCAGGTTGGCGCGTTCGACCGCGGCCCCGACGATGTTGTCGGCGAGTACTTCCCCGGCAGGACGCTTCAGGCTCAGCCCGAGCGCCGTGTCCTCGTAACGCTCCCATCGGGAGGCATACACCAGACGCAGCGGCAGTGCGTGGCGGGCAGCCTCGTCCACCGCCCAGTCGAGCGCCAGGAAACTCGCATCCGATCCGTCGACCCCGACGACCAGGGGGCGCACCATCGTCCTCACCGCCTTCCCACACCACCTCACGAGGGTGCCGGCATGCTGCTTGCTCCGGGCCCGCACGTATCGGCGAGACGAAGCCGCGTGGCCTGAAGGCGGCGCGCGACCACACCGAGGACGCGACGGGTCACTGCGAGGCCGAGGACCGGGTCCGCGTCACAGAGGGCCCGTACCGCCGTCGCATCGAACTCGTACGCCCGGACGGGGGTGAATGCCTCCGCTCCCATGCGCCAGGTGTACGGCGGCACCACCCATGACCAGCCCACCAGGTCACCGTGGCCCAGCATGTCGACAACCACCGACCGACCGCCCGCTACCTGGATGTCGAGATTCACCGAACCGGTGCGGATGATCCAGAACCGGTCGGCGAGCCCGTGTTCCTCGAAGATCCGCGTACCTGCCGGAAACGACACCTCATGGGCGAACCGCAGCAGGCGTTCGCGTCCGTCGGCGGGAAGCACATTGAGGAGTGGCGTGGTGGTCATGGCGGTTTCTCCCGGATCTCGCCGGCGACGTGCGGCCGCCGGCCTTGCCCAAGCCGGTCACCACCAGCGTGCACACTCGGCCGGTGTTCGGTGCAGGGGCTGTTCGGCGCGGTGTGGGGGCCGAAGGGCCCCAGAGCAGGGGCTCAGGGTCCGAGTGGCAAGGAGTGCGCCGGCCGGGTGAGCGTCGCCGCGTGCCCCGGTGCGGAAACGCTCCGGTTCGAGCGCGACAGAAACACTGGCGGGCGAGGGCCGGTCTGCCCCTGAACCCACCGCCCACCCCTGGACCACCCACTTCTGGATCTAGATCCTCCGTCGCCGACCTCAACATCGTCGTTCGGCAGGAGCCACCTGGTGGTGCGTCGATCGCACCGCCGGCGTTGATCACGTACCCGGTACGCGCCGGCCCGCCGGACCCGAAGGATCCACGCAAGCCGCTGGTCATCCTCACGCAGTAGCGGCCGGGGTGGAGCCTTGCTCCGGCTCACCGCGAGCCTGTCCGAGTGCCTCGTGTACGCCCGGTGTCTCCCTGCTCGGTGTGATGACTGATGCCGGGCGGCTGGCCTATCTCCCCGTGCCGGTGACCGTCGACCAGAAGTTCGCCGAAAAGTTGGCGGATGTTGGTGGTACAGCGACATACCAAGCCCTCCACAACCGCGGCGCTGTCACCTCGCTGTGATCCATAGAGAGCCGGGCCCGTGACTGCCTGTGGGCCCGGCTCCGGCGGCGAGTAATTTGAGGTGTGGTTCAGGCCACCGACCTCCTGCGGTGTCTGACGGCGCAGTGCCTGACGCGGGACTCCGTCATCGTTCCTTCAGCCGTCGCCGGACGACCTTCGCCAGCTTGCCGATCGCGCCGCTGATCAGCACACTCAGCACGACCAGCCCGGCGAAGACGATGAGGGGATGCCATGCGGACTCCTGCAGCCAGGGGAGCACATTCCTTCCGACCCAGCCGACGTCGGCCTTGGGCTCCGCGCCGCAGCAAGGAGGCTCCCCGGCCTGCTTCCCGAACAGCCATGACCTTTTGACTGTCGCCCCGATCACGATCAGGACCGCCAGTATCAGGGCCAGAAAGGCCGGTAGCAGCCGTCTGCTCACGCCCCAGGCCGCCAGAACGATGAGCAGGGATCCGATGGCCAGGAGTACCACCGCGGTGAGACCCAGGAGGGCGCCGTCCCCGTTCATGGCCCAGATCGCCAAAGCCACGAAGGCCAGCCCGAGGACCATCAGCACCCGGGGCGAGCCGCTGGTGAGACCGGCCGCCCGGTAGGACACCATCGTGACGGTTCGGGCGGACGAGAAGAAGGGTTTGACCGACGCCGGTGGCTCCTTGAATCCGGTGAGGGCGCCGGTCGCCGTGGCCAGGGCCTTGGTGACCGTGCGGGTGAAGAGGGGTTGGCCCAGCTCCTTGGCGAGCGTTTCGTCCGGGACCGGGCAGGTGGCGAGTGCCGCGGCCACCGCCTGCGCGTTCGCGGGCTCTACTGCCGCACCGGGCTCGCGCGCGGAGTCGATCAGCTTCCGTTGTTGTCGGCTCCAGTTGCGGCTCACGGCGGCCGAGGTGGCTGCCTGGGCCGCCGCCAGCGCTCTGTCCAGGCTCCCGGCCTGATCGAGTACGTTTCTGGCCCATGGATCGTGCCGGGTGGCGGGTGTGCCGAGCATCTGCTGGGCCACGACCGGCAGTTCGTTCGCGGCGATCCACTCCTGCCAGCGCAGTGCCACCCACAGGGAGGTCAACGGGAGGCCGGCCGGTACGGGCTGGGCAGGGTCGTCGAGAAACTTCAGCTCATCCCGGACCTTGTCGGCGGTGAGCAGGATCTCGGGCTCGCCCGACCTCTGTACCGGCCAGCCCGCCGGCTCCATGCCGTCGAGCACGTTCCGGCGCAGCTCCTCGTAGAACCAGTGGCTCCGTTCCGTTTGCGGGGCGGATGACTTTTCGGCGAGCTGATGGACACGCCGAGGATCGAGCAGCATGTGGACGAGCCAGCCGGCGCCGTCCAGTCGGCCCCAGGCCCAGTCGTTCGCCCGCCACGAGGGCTTGTAGAAGGCCCCGAAGTGATGCAGCTGCATTCCGTTGAGCTTGGCGGCCGCGGTGACCCGATTCGGGGCGAGCACACTGCGGGTGTCCGCGCTCACCTGGATGAGCTCGACGGGCTGCTCCACCTCCACGCCGACGGGCAGCACGGAACGCGTGGCGACATGCAGGTCAAACAGATGGGTCGGGACGGCTCCAAGGTCTTCGCGGAGGAATTGCAGGTAGCACCTGAGCTCCTGCGAGGCGCGCTGCTGTCGCTCCGCTGCCGTCTTCCGGCCGAACGGACTCTTCTCCGTGGGCGGCGGCGCACCGTCCTCGTCGCCGATGAGCAAGCGCAGGTCGCGCACGATCGCGGCCAGCTTTTCCCAGCCGTCCTGGAGGGATCCCTCGGACGGATTGGCAGGTGCGCTCAGCTGTGCTTCGTACTTCTGGGCAACGGTTTTGGCCACCTCGGTGAGAGCGGGCCAGCTGGTCCCCTCCAGGGCCCTGAGCGTCTCGTCGACGAGAGCGTCGGTGTCCGGCCGCGCCTCGGTGACGAAGGCTTCGTGTGTCCGGCGGGTCAGTGCCGATAGTTGGGTCCAGGCATCCGGCCTGCTGGTGTACGCCGCTTGCAGCATCGTCAGAACCGTGGCCTTGGCACCGTCGAACGCGGGCCGGCCGAACTGGGCCAGCCGGGCGCTGTCCCCCGGGCGGGGAAAGCGCCACTCCGCGGAGACCGCCGCCGCGGCCGCGTCCCGGCAGTCCTGCTCCGCGCTGAGCCCCGGTTCGAGCGCCTTGAGCCAGGCCGTCGGCATCCGCTCCTTCGGCATCGTCGTCACGGCCCGCATGAGTGAGGCGATGACAGGCCGGACGAGCCAGACGGCCTCGCGTGCGCGGTAGTCGGTCAGCATCTCCTGGGTGAGCAGTCGGCCGATGGAGCGGCACCGTACGCCGATCTCCGCCATGCGCAGCCGGGTGTCACGGATCGAATCGACCCGCTCGTTGTGGCGGCGCAGGGCTGTCAGGTCCGCCTGAATGCTCTGGCCGAGGATGCTGGCGAGGTCCTTGAGCAGTGCCTCACCCATGGTCCAGGGGGCGTCGAAGGATTCCTTCTCCCGAGGCGCTTCGCGCGGGTCGGGTGTTTCGCCGGGGGACGGGACGACGTACAGGAGCACCCGTCTGACCTGGCGTTCGGCCGGGCGGTCGAAGATGGATTGCAGCAGCGGGCCGATCGGGCGGTTCGCGAGCAGGCCGCCGTCGGCCACCCAGTGGTCACGGGTGATGTTCACGAACTTCCCCATCGCGGGGTGCCTGAGGACTTTGCCGCCGGAAGCGGGGATCTCCTTCTCGTACGGAACGAACGCGGGCTCGAAGGCGGCGGGATAGGAGGCACTGCAACGCGCCGCGAGAGCCACCAGGTCGTTGCGGTCGGGGCCCGTGAGCTGTTCCTCGTCGAATACGAACAGACCTCGCCGGTCCACGTCCTGGACCAGGGTCCCCAGACTGTCGGTGAACCGGCTCGTCTCCCCCGTGAGCAGGGTGGTGGTGATGAAGACCTTGGTCTTCCGTGCGGTTCCGTCGGGCAGGGCCGGCGCGCGGAAGTGCCGGTCCGCGGTCTTCAGCTGCCCGATCCCCGCCAGCAGATCCTTGAACAGCACGCCGTCACCCTGAAGCAGCGAGGGCGGCCTGTGCTCCTTCGGGTCCCGCAGCAGGGTCTCGAAGGAGCCGGAGGTCAGCCAGAAGTCCCGCAGGTCGCCCAGATCGAGCGAGTTCGCCCGTGCCAGCCCGAGCAGTGCCCCGTTGATTCCTCCCGCGCTCGTTCCGGACAGCATGTCGATGCTGACCGTGACGTCGAGCAGATTGAGGAGGCGGACATAGAGGTCTCGCACCCTGCCGTCGCATCGCGTCGACACGGCGAGCTCGGATTCGAACGGGCGGTCGGCCTCCGGGTACCGCCGCCAGGCCGCCTGCTGGAGCAGATTCAGCTCGCGGGCGACACCGCCCATCCAGATCGCGAGGCTCACACCTCCCGTCATCGCGGTGGCGATACGGATCTCCTGCGTGTCCGCACCGACCTGCTTCACATCCATGCCCTCGCTCCTCCGGCCCGGACCGCTCGTGTCCAGCCCGGCCAGAGTCGCCCAGCCTGCCGCGCCTGGCACGCCACCGCACGGCATTCGGCTTAGGAGTGCTGCCCCGGCACGTGGGTGAAGGGGCGGGCGGTGGACCGTGCCGTCCGTGTGGGGCGGGGGATCTTACGGACGCGGAGTGGGCACGACTGGGGAGGGGCGGCCCGACGGGAGTCTCGTGCGAGACCGCTTCTCCCCACGGCGACGGCCCATCCCACACACGTTTCCCGAGCGCCGGGACCAGCGGGCCGACCGTCGGCGGCACAGGGGCCGAGGCGGTCGCCCCGCCGGCTTCGACAGGGCACGGTGTAGCCGCAGGGACGAAGTCGAGCGGACCCACAGCGCGCTCAAGGACTCCCGGGCCACGACGACCCGGTACGACGACACAGCGTTCGTCTTTCACGGCACAGTCACCGTCGCCGCGATCCGGCCGGGGATCCGTTAATGATCGGCCGGATTGTCCTCAGGCCACCGAGAGCGTCTTGACACCGGACAAGAGGGGCACGAGCGAGTAGTTCCCGTCCCCCGCACCGCACGACACCTGCGCATCAGCCGTTGGAGACGTTCGTCCCCGTGGCGAACCGCCCGTCACCGCCCGGCACCACGGTCGTGAAGTGATTGCTGGCCGAGGCCGAGTACAGGGAGCGTCTTATGGACAAGCGTGGCGGTCTTCGCTGTTTCCACCCTTGTAGTGTGCCATTAGGGAGTGACCGGGAACCCTGATATCGGGCGGCTCCGCCGCACGGCACATCGGCATGCTGTGGGGCGGCGGAGGAGGAGCCGAGGAGCCAGGTCGGGTGGGGGTTCGGGTGGCAATCAGATGCAGCTGCTCGGACTGGCGGTATCCCTGTTGCCCGGCCTTGCCGCGATGGCGGCCCTGCTCTTCACCTGGGCATCGGTGAGCCAGGCCAGCAAACAACTACAGATTGCCGAGCACGGCCAAATCACCAACAGGTTCAACGCCGCGATCCACAATCTGTCATCAGCGTCATTGGACGTTCGTGTGGGTGGTCTTTACGCTCTGGAGCGCATCATGCAGGACTCCTCGCGGGACCAGCCCACGGTTGTCTCGGTGCTGACCGCGTATGCGCGTGAACACGCCCGTCCCCCGGCCGGCGGCGGCCAGTCGGCGCGGCGGGCCGGGAAGCCGCCCACTGACACCCAAGTAGCGATGACCGTGCTGGCCAACCGCCAACCCGAACACGATGGAAGGAGAGGGCAAGGCAGGAGGGACCTCGACCTCACCCACGTGTATCTCCGCGGGATGGGTGGCCTCGGGGTGTGGGACGAGGCCCATCAGAGGGTCGTGGGCATTAACTTCCCCGAGACCGACTTCACTGGTGCGGACCTCAGCAACGCGGATCTGGAACACGCCGTCCTCAGCTCGGCGGTACTGGCACAAGCGGTCCTTAAGGAGACGTCCTTGGGCTACGCCAACCTCAACGACGCCGGCTTGGAGGGCGCCAACCTCTCGGACGCAGACCTCCACCAAGCCGACCTGAGCGATTCCCGAGCGAGGAAAGCACACTTCACCGACGCCGATCTGAGCGATGCGGATCTGTACCGCGCGGACCTTCGGAACGCTGACTTCTCCGGCGCGATCCTCACCAGCGCGGACCTCAGTGGGGCAAAACTCTCGGGCGCTGACCTCACTGAGGCCGACCTCACAGGCGCGGATCTTACGGGTGCCGATCTTACGGGCGCGGATCTCTCCGGCACCAGACTCGACCGGGCGACGCTGAAGCAGGCCCGTGGGCTACCGAAGTCTTTGGGTGGGCGGACCCGCTAGGGAGCGTCTGATGTGCAGAACGCGGCACGCACCGGCAGGCGGTTACGGCTCGACCGGGACCGGCTTCTCGGCCCGCAGGTCGCTGACGAAGCCGCCGTTGACCGCGCGCATCCAGTAGGAGTGCGTGCGGCTCGCGGGGGGAATGTCGGGGTGACGCTCCAGCTTGCGGTCCATCGAGGTGGCGCCGGCCTGGACGTCCCGTTGGAACGTGTAGGGATGCCACAGGCCGATCTCGCTGGAGTAGAAGGGCTTGCGCTCCATCAGGATCACCTGGTCCGGGTTGCCCTGCGCGGGCTTCCACGAGACGCGTACGGTGGCCGCGTCGAGGCGGTCGACGGACGTCAGCGCCGGCGCCTTCGGGATCACCGAAGAGGCCGCGGGCTTGAGGTCGTTGCTGTGGATCATCCGCGGGACGGACGGATCGTAGTGCTCCGGGTTGTCCAGCTTCCCGGTGACGCGGAGCGCGGTGGGGGCCTGGCCCCGCTCGCCCGCGCACGCGTCGACCTGGACGACCTTGCGCCAGTCGTCGGAGATCCTCACGTAGTCCTCCTTCTGGGGCGTCAGCTCGCGGACGCCGCCGCCGAAGACCCCGCTCACGGAGTAGACGTAGCGGGAGTCGTGGGAGCGGACCACCTGGTAGCTGCACCCGTCCACGGCCGCGGCGCGCGCGTTGATCGCCGCCCGGAGCGACGGTGCGTCGTCGGCAGGTCCGGCGGCGGGGGCCGGTGAGGCCGCTGTGGCGACGCCTGCGCCCGAGGCGAGGGCACCGAGACTCAACGCGCATGTGGCGATGGCGGCAGCTATACGAGAGGTCATGCATCCTCCGGTGACATCCAGCGGCTCACGGGGAGCCGGCGAGCGAAGACGTGCTGGGCCGGCCCGGGCCGGCTGTGTGGCCTGAGAACGGATACGTCTGCGGCGCGGGATGCCTCGGACGTGCGGTCGGCCCTGATCGGGATCATCGATCAGGGCCGGACGCTACCGGCAATTGACGGTCAATAGGAAGTCAAGGCGCGGCAAAGCGAAGGTTTTGCGTCACCCTTCTTACGCCGTTCACGGTCGCCGACGCGATGGCCGACTGGGCCACAGCGCTTCGTGTGCCGGGTCGGTGTGCGGAGGAGCTCGTCGTGCTGCTGGACTCAACCTGACCGTCACGGGGTGGCAGAGCTTACGGCGGCTGCGCTGTCCACCTTGCCGGCACCCCAGTCGTGTCCGGAGGCTGCGCCGGTGAAGGCGTCGAGGCGGGCGGAGTCCATGAGGAGCCGGATCAGTTCGGACTGCGTCATCGTGGGGCGGGCCTGCAACATGAGGGCGCAGACGCCCGTCAGATGGGGCGCGGCCATGCTGGTGCCGGACATGGACTGGTACTGGTTCGTGCCCGCTGCTCCCACCAGCGCCGAGGTGATGGCCTGCCCCGGAGCGGCGAGCGTCGGTGCGTCCCGGCCGTCGCGGGTGGGGCCACGGCTGGAGAAGGTCGACAGGTTGCCCTGGCCGGCGCCCTTGGTGATGTAGGACGCGGCGGTGACGACCTTCCGACTGGTGCCGGGTACGGAGATGGTGACGTCATCCCTGCGGTGGCTGCCGATGAACTGGGGGACGACATCGCCCCGCTCCACCCAGGCGTGCCAGCGGCCGCTGTCGGCCACCGCGAGGCCGGTGAGCGTCAGACTCCAGCTGCCGGGCACGAGCGCCGTCTGGCTCGCCGGGCGCAGCTGCACATAGATCCGGTTGTCACCGTTCTCTCCGTGGTGGACGACCGAGTCGACGAAGGCCCGGTTTCCGCCGGGCAGCGCCAGCTCGGTGGTGGAGCCCGGGGTGACCTCGGCACTGGGGATGCCACCGGGCGGGGTGATCCGCAAGGAGAGACGGTCGTTGCCGGAGTACCAGAGGTCGATCGTGTCCGGTGTGGCGTCGTCGGCGGGCACCGCGAACCGCACGGTCTCCACCTCGCCCTCCGCCAGCTCCCCGGTCGCGTGCACACCGGCGTTCGCCGCGTTGCCCGCGGATTTGACCAGGGCGTGCCCGGCATCCCGCAGCAGATTGTCGATACCGCGTTCCAGCAGGCTGGAGCCGTCGTGGGGGCCCAGATTGTCCCCCTGGCTGATGTTGATGACCGCCGGCCGGCCGAGGGACTCGGCGACATCGAAGATATAGCGCACGGCGTCCAGCGTGCTGGCCGAGTCGCCCATGGCTTCGGTGGTCAACCGGTTGGCCACCACGATGAGTTCGGCCTCCGGCGCGACGCCGATGAAGGTGAACCCCGGCTTGCCGTTGCCGGGTGACGAGCCGTCACCGGCGGCGATCCCGGCCACATGTGTGCCGTGTCCGACCCGGTCGTCCATGTGCCGGACGACGCCGAGCGGGTTGGGCGCGGAGAGCGCGAGATCGATCGTGGCACGCGGGTACTCGACCCCGTAGCCGAACGGTGTC
>NZ_JBVHZH010000088.1:0-11806 GCF_055574515.1 Streptomyces sp. NPDC029466 | reverse complement strand
GCACCTGCGCCCGCAGTTGCAGGTCGGCCTGCCTGGCGCGGATGGCGGCCAGGGCGGTGACCAGTGCGCCGCAGCTCTCGCCGAACACAGCGATGCGCGCCGGGTCGATGCCCCAATCGGCGGCGTGCCGCACCAGGTGGTCGAGCGCGTCCCAGCCGTCGTCGGCGGCGGCCGACAGCGGAGTGTCCGGGGCGAGGAGGCGGTGCTCGACCGAGACGACAAGGGCCTGCAACTGGGCGGCGAGATGGCTGTTGATCCAGTCGCTCTGCACCGCCGTGCCCACAAACCCGCCGCCGTGGACGTGGAGTATGAGGGGCAGGGCCGCCGCCCGGTCGGCGGAGGCGCCGCGTTCGCGCACCGGCCGGTGGACCCGGACCGGCAGGCGGCGGCCGGGCAGCGCCAGCGACTGCCAGTCGATCGCGGCACCGGGGTCCGGCATCCCGGTGATCGCCCGCATCGCAGGCGACGCCCGCCTGCGGTTCTCCACCTCGCGGTAGGCGGCCAGTTCCTCGGCGGTCATCACCGCCCAGTCCGGCTCGCTCCCCAATGCCTGCTGCCGCAACCCGCTGCTGCTCGCCGACGGCGGCCGCACACCGCTGTCCCCGCTCATGCCTTCTCCTCCCCGAATGGTTCCGCTACCTTAGGTATCGATACCTAAGGTAGCGGAACTAGCTATGGTGAGGGAATGACTCGAACGCCTCCTCCCGCCCGACCGCCCGGACGCCCGCGCGCCGGCCTCGACGCCGAGGTCTTCACCGCCACCCTGAGCACGGTCCACGAAATCGGCTACGCGCGCGCCACGGTCGAGCGCATCGCCGCCGCGGCCGGCATCGCGAAGTCGACGGTCTACCGGCGCTGGCCGTCGAAGGGCGCGCTGATCGTGGACTGCCTCCTCGACGCGTTCGGCCCGGTTCCGCTGAAGGAGGGCGCCGACCGGGCCGAGCTCATGTCCTCGACCATCCGCTGGATCGCGGCGAAGATCGGCGAGCAGGGGGTGGGCGACGCCTTCGCGGGTGTGTTCAGCGACGCCGTCAGCGACCCGGCCCTGCGCGAGATCCTCTCCGCACGGTTGCAGGACCCCTACCGTCTCGCCCTCCAGGACGCGCTCGGCGAACCGGAACACAGGGTCCTGTTCTTCATCGATGTCGTCGTCGGCACCCTGCTCCACCGGATGGGCATGACCGGCGACCCGATGGTCGATGCCGATGTCGACGCCCTGGTCGCGATGATGCTGCCGCACTTCGCCCGCTGCGTCGGTCCGACCTGACGGTGGATCGCCGACCCGGCAAAGCAGACCGATGCTGCGGGCGGCGCAGACGGCGTCGGGCGGGGCTCGCAGGTCACACGACGACGACACGGACATCAGCTCACGTACCACCCGCTGATCACTGACCTTGACGATTCACGAGAACAGGAGGCGCCGTGTCGCGCTCCGAACCACTGCCCCGCACCGTCCGCTTGCTGTTACTCGCCCGGGTCGTCAACCGGCTCGGTGCCTTCTCACTGCCCTTTCTCACCGCGCTGATCAGCACCGACCACGGCGCGAGCCTGACCACCGCTGGGCTGGTCAGCGCCGCCTTCGGGCTGGCGACGATCCCCTCGCGGCTGGCCGGGGGACACTTGGCCGACCGGATCGGCCGGCGCACGACCATCGTGCTCGGGCTCTGCGGATGCGCCGTCGCACAGCTGGCGATCGCGGCCTCCGCGTCGCTCACCTGGGCGGTCGCCGGGGCGGTGCTGCTCGGGCTGGCCTTCGAGCTCTACGAGCCCCCGAGCCAGGCGATCATCGGCGAGTCCGTGCCGGAGCAGCACCGGGTGCGCGCATTCAGCCTGTTCAGCGCCGCGCTCGCGGCGGGCGCCATGGGCGCCGGACTGCTCGCCGCCCTCCTCGGACGCTGGGACCTACGCTGGCTCTTCGCCACCGACGCCGCCACCTGCCTGGCCTGCGCACTGCTGATCCACCTGGCCCTCCCCCGCGACCGTCCCGAACCACCCGGAGAGGAGCAGGACGACACCGCCGTACGACCGCTGCGCGACCGAGCCCTGCTGAGCGTCCTGGCCACCGGCACCGCCTACGCCCTGATCAACCAACAGACCGTGATCACCCTGCCGCTCGCACTCGCACGGCAGGGCCTGCCCGCCGCCGACGCAGGGCTGCTGTTCACCGCCGCCGCGACCACCACCCTGCTCGCCCAGCCGCTGATCCGCCTGCCCTGGGCGACCCGGCTCACCACGCCCGTCGCGCTCGCCCTCGCCCATCTCCTCCTGGCCGCAGGGCTGACCGGCTACGCCCTCGCCCGCACGCTGCCTGCGTTGCTCGCCTCGGCCGCCGTGTGGAGTCTCGGCGATCTGCTGGTCATGGGCCGCGTCTACGCGCTCGTCACCGACCTCGCGCCGCCCGGCGCAAGCGGCCGCTACCTGGCCGTCTTCGGCACCAGCTGGGGCGTCGCCGCAACGCTCGCACCCTTCCTCGGCACCCAGTTGCTCGCCCGCGCGGGGACGACCGTACTGTGGTCGGCAATGGCCGCGTTCTGCCTACTGCTCGCCGCACTGGACCTTCGCGTGACACCGGAGTCTGCCCGGTCACAGCAACGTCGCGCATCAAGGGAGCGCAGGTCGACCAAGCCAGTGGTTGCACCCAACCTGCGACGCTGACCAACAGCAGAAGGGACCGCCACCCGGTAGCCGTGGCGGCTGCGCGGTGCGCTACGCATCGAGCCGTAGCCGCCACAAGCCCTGGAGGCCGGCGCGGGCCCGCTCGCCGCCTGGCTCAACGGCAGCCGACGGCGCTCACCAACCTCGACGAAGTCCAGCTCGAACATCGACAACGTTGCATCGCCGTACGTCAGCGCAGCAACCGACACCATCTCCCTCGCCGCCGGTCAAGACGCCGGCTGCGCAACGTCGCGCCCCCCCCGGAGTCAACCCCCGAAGGACTTCCGGAACCGACCACTTAGTTACGAAGACGGGGTCCTTGCTGAGCCACGCGGCCCGGCAACGGTCCGGATCACAGGTCCACGAACGAGGATGTACCGCTCCCAGTCCACCGCTGCATGCCCGCGCTGGTCGGCATAGGCGAGGTGGACAGTGAACTGGGAGTTCTCGATCCGGTCGGCGGTGCCGGTGTATTGGCGCCGGACCCCGACGCTGCCGGTGTCCTCCTTCACGTCGCCGGTCTCGTCGACGATCAGCACCGCGGCCTCGTCGTGGAGGTGCTCGACGACGTATTCGCGCGCGTCGTCCCGGACGGCGCCGGCGACCCAGGAGGTCCGGCCACCTCGAGCGCTTTCCGCCAACCGGTGGAAACTATGCCGTGGCCTGCGGCCACCCTCTCTTCGTCAGTCCACACAACTCAACGGTGATCAAGGTGCCCCCCCGGCGGTGTTACCTGTCAGTCCCGGACGAGACAAAACGGGTGTCCTGCGGGATCCGCGAAGATGCGCCAACTCCGCTTTCCGTCACCCTCATCGAGTAGTGCGGCGCCCATATTGAGGACGTCTTGCTGAGCTTGGTTCAGGTCCTTGACTCCCAGGTCGAGGTGGAACTGCTGCGGCCGAGCGGGCTCCGACCACCGCGGTGGCTGATAGTCGTCCACCCGCTGGAAGGCCAGCACGAACCCACCGTCGGTATGGAGCGTTGCCCAGGCGTCGTCGAGCGACCACCGCGGGTCCGGCTGGTTCACCACGCCGCCGAGAAGCGACTGGTAGAACCGGGACAGCTCAACGACATCGGCACAGTCCAACACCACACACTGCAGCTTGGCGATCATGAAGGGCAGCGTAGAGCAGCGCCGCGCATCAGCCTCAAACGAGCCTGGTCACGAACTACAGCTGGAGTTAGGCAGCCATGAAGCGGCCCAGCTCACGTGACTTCTGCCGAAGGGTGGCTACCCAAGCCCTCTCAGAGGAGTCGGTGGCCGTCGGAACCTGAACATCCTTGATGCCGTCGCCCTCGGCGAGGGGGACGTCGTCTTCTTGCACCGGAGCTGGACGGGCTATGGGATCTTCGAAGCGACCTTTGTTCCCGTCGATGCCGGCGGCCGGCAGATCGCCGACGCCTTGGTGGAACGCAATCAGGACCGCTATGCGAGCAAGGACGACGAGTACGACTGCCTGATGCTGCAACTGGTGCTCAGCTCGATCGTGCTCGGCGAGCCAGCGCAGGAACTCCGCTCGCAGCTGGTCGAGTTGACCCGCAAGGTGGCAGGTGTCGCAGACGTTCCTGCTGCGCTTGTACAGCACAGCGCCTTGGGCCCGCACTCGGGTTCTTAGCTTGAGTTTTAACCTCTGACTACGTGTTGAGAGTTGCTGCGCGGCACGAATGGGCCGGTCGCATTGCTCTCAATCCCGGTTCTTCCCTCGACGAGGTTTTTCTTTTGGGACACCGGCCGGGCGGTGGGGCGCAAGGTCGGCTGGTGTTCCATCACGCCCATGCCGGCTCATGGGGCGCAGCCACTATGGCCGACCGCTCCTCGCGGACCGGCCGGCGTCTAATGATCTGCGTGCTGCCCATGCGAGGTCTCGGGCTGCCGTATCCACGCGGCAAGCAGCCGAAGCGCCTCTTCGGAGCTGGAGCCTGCCTCGGCGGTGTAGACACTCAGCCGCTGGTCCGGGTCGGCGGGCAGGGTGAGGGACTCGTAATTGAGGGTGAGCGGGCCGACGATCGGGTGGCGGAAGTGTTTGCTGCCATGCGTGTGCCGATACACGTTCTGGTCGGCCCACCAGCGGGCGAAGTCCTCATCCTTGAGGGAGAGTTCGCCGACGAGTTCGGCCAGCAGCGGATCGTGGGGATGGCGTCCGGCGTCGCGACGGAGCGAGGCGACAATGTCCTGAGCGTGGGTGTCCCAGTGGGTATACAGCGAGCGGGCGGTCTCGTCGCAGAACATGAACCGCACCAGGTTCCGCTCGCGGTGCGGCAGTGCGTCGAAGTCGGTGAGCAGTGCACGTGCCATCTCGTTGGACGCAAGGACGTCCAGTCGCCGCCCCAGCACCAGGGCGGGGGTGTGTTCGAGGATCCGGAGCAGGTCGCGCAGCCCCGGGCGGACCGGCTGCGGACGCGTCGCCGTGCGGCGGGGCCTGCCCGCGGCGGGCTTGGCGAGCTGGAACAGATGGGTGCGTTCGACGGGATCGAGGCGTAGCGCGCGGGAGATGGCGTCCAGCACGGTCTCGGAGACGTTCAGTCGGCGTCCGCGTTCCAGGCGTACGTAGTAGTCGACGCTCACGCCCGCCAGTTGCGCGATCTCTTCGCGGCGCAGTCCTGGCACTCGTCGAAAGCCGCCGTCGTCGGCCAGGCCCGCCTGACGCGGGGTGATTCGCGCCCGCCGAGAGCGGAGGAACTCACCGAGAGCTGTGTTGCGGTCCATGCCGTTCACGATAGGGCCCGAGATCCCCCCGATGGCCCGCGAAAGGGGGACTGGCAGGCCCCCGGTCCGGCTGTCCCCGGGGCGAAGCGGACCCCTCGGAAGCCGATCAGCAGCCGATTCCGGTGCTGAAGTGGAACGTGTCGAGACCGACCGGGGCCTGACCGCCCCGGTCGCCTCTGTTCGCATCGCACGAAGGGAACTCCTGTGTCGGACACCAAGACATTCCTGATCACCGGCGTCAGCACCGGCCTGGGCCGCGCACTTGCGCGCGCGGCGCTGGCCGCGGGCCACCGGGTGGTGGGCACGGTGCGCACGCCCGCCGACGCACGGGCCTTTGAGGCGCTCGCCGGCGACGCGCACGCCCGCATCCTGGATGTGACCGAGTATGACGCGGTGGACACGGTCGTGGACGTGACCGAGCGCGAACTGGGCCCGGTCGACGTACTCGTCGCCAACGCCGGGTACGGCCATGACGGCCTCTTCGAGGAGTCGTCGATGGATGACCTTCGCCGTCAGTTCGAGGTGAACGTCTACGGAACCGTGGCGGTGATCAAGGCCGTGCTGCCGCACCTGCGGGAGCGCCGTTCGGGCCACATCATCGCCGTCACCTCGATGGGCGGGCTGATCACCATGCCGGGCCTCAGCTTCTACCACGGCAGCAAGTTCGCGGTGGAGGGCATCCTCGAAACGCTCGGCAAGGAGGTCGCCGATTTCGGCATCCATGTCACCGCCGTCGAGCCGGGCAGTTTCCGGACCGACTGGGCCGGACGCTCGATGATCCGCGCGCCCCGTGTGATCGCCGATTACGACGAGCTGTTCGAGCCGCTGCGCGCCCGGCGCATCCACGGCAGCGGGCACCAGCCGGGCGACCCGGACAAGGCCGCGGCCGCGGTGCTGCGAATCGTGGCGGCCGACCAGCCGCCGACGCGCCTGCTGCTCGGCACCGACGCGCTTCGGCTCGTCCAGTCCGGACGTGACGCCTTCGAGCGCGACATGCTGGCATGGGCCGAGCTGTCGGCCTCCACCGACTTCGACGACGTCAGCCGGCCCGCCTGATGTCACCCGCTGTCGGGCCCCCAGTGCGGGGCCTCGACGACGGCCGTCATCACCAAGCCGGCCCGCTCTTGGTCCACGACAGCCGGACCTGCTCGCAGCCGTTCACGACACCCAGCGCCTCCTGGAAACCGGGTGGAGGTTCAAGCTTAGGGCCCGTCTGCAAAGCCTAACGACACCGTCGCCGCGCCCGATGTAGGTGATCCGGCCTTCGATGTCGTGGTATCCGCTGTCGTCGGTGCGGTAGTAGCCGTAGGCCATCGCCCCCGCGGTACGTACCGGCCTCCCCGGCAGCCGATCATCAGACCGACCGGCCGGGTGGAAAGGTCGAGAACTTCTTGAGGGTGAGGGGCGCGTTCCTCTGCGTCATGCAGTGGGACCAGGCGCTGAAGGCCGCCTGGTGATGTCGCGCTGGGAGATGGCCGTTGCCACCTCCTCAAGGGCAGTGCGCAGGAAGGCACCATATGCGTCCTGAGAGAGGTGGGGGGCATGCTCCATGGCCGCGTTGATGTGCTCGGTGGCCGCGTCGAAGGACCCGAGTCGGCGGTAGTTGTCGGCCAGGTTGAGGTGGAGGGAGGGGTAGAACCCGGCGATGTGGAGGCTGGCGTGGTGTTCTTGGACGCGCTGCTCGGTCACGGCGTCGGCGGCGTCCAGGGCCCGAACGTCCCAGGCGAGGGCCTGGGCGGGATCTTCGTAGAGATCCGCCAGGTAGTGGGCGAGGGAGCAACGGTGCAGCGGGTCGCCGGTGACGCCGACCGCCGACCACAGGCTCTGGAGCTTCTGGCGGGCGGAAGCGATGTCGCCCGTTCGGCCTTCGGTGACGGCTTGGCCGATGGCTTCCATGGTCGGGTCGAGGCTGGCGGGTGCGGTGGTCATGGAGCTCCTCGTTGTCGTTCTCAGACTGAGTGGTCGAATGTGACGGGCATGGCCAGGGTGGTGAGATCGCCGCGGTCGGCGGAGCGGATCGTGACGGGCCGGTCGTTTCCCCTCAGGTCGAGCATCACCTCGGGGCCGATCGCAGTGCTCACGGCGGGATACAACGTGGTCATCTCGAACCAAATCTGGAGAGCCTCGCCCGTCGTGGTGGCTGGGAGCGGGATGCCGGGGCGTCCGTCATCCGCAGACCGGACGTGCAATCCGTGATCGGCGATGTGCAGTGCGATGCGTTCGCCAGGGTGTTCTTCCAAGGCGCGCAGGAGCAGGTCCTTCGCGATCGTGGCACGGGTGGTGACCTCGCCCAGCGACGCGAGCATCAGCCGATAGTCGGGGAAATCATCGGTCAGCAACCGACAATGCCGGTCCTCTCGGTCGGCCATGCGGAGCCAGAGCCCGTGTGGCACCGCTTCGAGGCGGATCAGCGCACTGCGGCGGATCTCGGCGACGGCCGCCCGCAGATCGTCGCCGTTGACCGTGCCGGTCCACGTCTGTCCCAGTGGCTCCAACGGCACCAGGGTCCGGGTAGAGAGTCGGTACCGGTCAGTTGCAGTCAAGGCGACCGCCTCATGACGCGCCTCGATGTGCAGGCCGGCGAGCGCCGGCACCCCCGCCTCGTGTGCGGTCGCGGTCAGGACTTGCTCAACCGCATCCGCCAGTACCGGCCCCTTCAGCGTGGCAATCAGCAGACCGGGCACGTTGCCGCCGAGCGCGGACTTGATGACAGCAGCCTTCTGCAGTGCCGCTGCCGTATCCCTGACCATCTTCGCGACATGCTCATCGAGCAGCCGAGATGCTTCGTCAGTTCCGGCGTCGAGGACCGCCTCGACGGCAGCGAGAGGCATAGCGATCTCGCGGAGCTGACGCAGCGCGGTTGCCCGCGCCACCTGGTCAGCGCCGTAGTAGCGGTAGCCCGAGACCGGGTCGACTTCGGAAGGGGGCAGCAGCCCGGAGTCGGCGTAGAACCGCAACGCGCTGGAGGTCAGGCCACTGCGTTGGGCGAAGACCCCGATCGGCATCAGCTCAGAATTTGGCACCTCGCCATCATTGAGCTTCAACCAACTCGAAGGTCAACATCAACGTGCGGCGTCACCAACCTCATGGTCGGCCAGCAACACCAGATGTGGCGCCCGGCATGCGCGGTGGCAAGGTCGAGGTTGCAGGCCGCTCGCGCGTGGAAGGGGCGGGTACTCCCCGGCGGTTGCTCAACTGGACGGCGTGACTGGAGACCACATGCCGAGCCACTGCTCGGCGCCCCAGGCCTCGAACCGCTCTACCTCCATGAACCCCAGCTTCGCCGCGAGACGCATCGAACTGACGTTGGCGGTCTGGGTGGTGAGCACCACCGGCTCACCGGGCAGCGCGCCGACGAGCCAGTCGAGTGCCGCCGCGCACGCTTCGGCGGCATACCCGAATCCCCACGCCCGCGGCAGGAACAGGTAGCCGAGATCGGCCTTCCCTGCGGCAGCCGGACGATGGTGCCCCGTTGCCAGATCTTCCATCCGCGCACGCTAACAGGTGGTCAACCAACCGAACGGGAAACATTTAGAGCGACCGAGGACAGGTGTCATTGAAGGCGGCGGCTTCTGATCGGGCGTCCCAGCCGTAGCGGTAGCGGTTGCGGTAGCGGTAGCGGGCCTGCCGGATCAGGCAACGCACCGTGACCCACGCGGCGGCGAGGTAGAGGTAGGACTCGACGGTCTCGCTCGTTCGCTGTGCGAACGACCTCCACATGAGGGGCAGGGGGCGGGGGAATCCCGTTGCCGCCTTTGCCTGCTTGGTGATGGAGTGGTCGGATGGATCATGAAGCGGTACTTGCCCTGTTCGACCGGCAGATGCGACAGGACGTGCGACCCGTCGCGCCTGGGGCGCGGGTCGAGCGGATCGGCGACGTGGTGCGGCACGTCGGCGCTGGCAACGACGACTGGAACGGTGTCGTCTGGTCTGATCTGAATGAGGCTACGGCGGAAGCGGCGATCGCGGCACAAGTCCAGCACTTCGCCGCGCTGGGGCGCGAGTTCGAATGGAAACTGTACGGGCACGACCAGCCCAGTGATCTTGCCGGGCGGCTGCGGGCTGCGGGTCTGTCCCCCGAGCCTGAGGAGACCTTGATGGTCGCCGAGATCAAAGACCTTTCCATCGGCGTCGAACTACCTGACGGCGTCCATTTGCAGTCGGTCACCGGCCCATCCGGTGTGGATCTCGCGGCTGACGTCCACGAGCAGGCGTTCGGCACGAGCGCCGTCCGGCTTCGCCACCGCATGCTCTCCCAGTTGGCCGGACAGCCGGAAACCTTCAGCATGGTCGTCGCGATGGCCGGCGACCTGCCGGTGTGCGCCGCGCGGATGGAACTGCACCCGGGCACCGACTTCGCCAGCCTTTGGGGCGGGGGCACCGTGGCCGCGTGGCGAGGGCGGGGCATCTACCGGGCCCTGGTCGCCCACCGAGCCCACATCGCCGCCGAACTCGGCTATCGCTATCTGCAAGTCGATGCCTCCCGCCAGAGCCGCCCGATCCTGCAACGCCTCGGGTTCGCCGTCCTGAGCACCACGACGCCACACGTGTACCAGCCGTAGAGCGCCCCAGGATGGGCGTCATCGCTGGGCCGAGGGTGCTCTACGCCGCGATGACGGCTGGGTCCAGGCCCGGCGGCTGGCCCGCAGGATCCTCGTTGCGGAAATCGGTGACTGGGACCGGCCTCTGCCGGACATCACGGTCATCCGTTGACGGTTTGCCCTGTCAGGCCACTGCCGTCTCGCGCTCGATGGCGCCGAGCCGGTTCTTCAACCTGTAGCTGGGCCAATGCTGCTGATGACGTCGCAGGATGCGGCAGGCGGTCGAGGAGGGTGGTGGCGAGGACTTCTTTACGACACCGCTACCGCTTCAGCCAGTCGGGCTTCGTGAAACCAACACCAGCCGGCGGCGTTCCGGCTCGCCGCCGTTGTGCTCGTGTTCGCCGAGGCTTGCACAGGCGGCAGACAGGGCGAAAGGTCCCGACAGGTACGACGACTGGTGACCGTTGAGGGGTTCTCCACCGACAGGTGGCGAGGGCCCTCCTAGTGATCCATGTCACTTGCTGGGGGTGCATAGCGGCACAGGGGCCAGTGCCTTTATTGAGGGTGTAGGGGCGTGTTGAGGTGAGGGGGACGCTGATGGGGCAGTTGCGGGCCGATGAGTTCGACCGGTTCGTGGCGGCTCGGTGGTCGGCGTTGCTGCACCTGGCGCGGCTGTTCACTGGTGGAGACCGGCACCGGGCCGAGGATCTGCTGCAGGAAGCGCTTGTCAAACTGTGGTTTGCCTGGCCGAAGGTGGCCGAGCAGGCGCCCGAGGCGTATGTGCGGAGGGTCTTGGCCCGTGCTGCGGCTCGCTCGGCACGGCGTCGCTGGTGGGGCGAGCACCCTGTGGACCAGCTGCCCGATCCGCCCGAGGTGGCAGATGAGACCGCTGCCGTGGACGAGCAGACCCGGTTGGAGGCCGTGTTGGCACTGCTGCCGGCGCGGCAGCGGGCTGCGGTGGTGCTGCGCTACTACCAGGACCTGCCCGAGCGGGATGTCGCGGAGGCGCTGGGCTGTCCGGTGGGTACCGCCCGTTCACTGACGACCCGCGGCGTTGCACGGTTGCGTCAGCTTCTGGCTGAGGCAGAGCCGGTGGAGTGAAGAGGGAGCTATGGATCACTTCGAGCAGGAACTGGCGCGGATGATGCGCGACGGCCAGGAGGACACGCTCTATGAGGACCGGCACCGAGACCGACTGCACGCCGGCGTTCGCGCACGTCGGCGGGCTCGAGCGGCCTGGACGGCCACCGGATCCGTGCTGACCGTTGCCGGACTCGGAGTCGGACTGATGGTCCTGCCGAGCTCCTTCGCTCAGGACGGCCCCACCGGCCCTCAGCGCCGCCCCGGTACTCCAGCGGAGTCGGTCCCGATGCCGTCGACGCCCCGCCCCGTGCCCACTGCCACGGGGCCGAAGCCGACTTGTACGTCAACCGCCCGGTCGGTGCCGATGCCGTATCACCTCTCGACCGCCGCGCCTTCGATGCCCACCCGTACATCACCCCTCAAGCCAGTTCCGATGCCGACCTGCACCTCAACTACCGGTCCGGTTCGGACGCCGACACCAACCTCGACCGCCAGGTAGCACCCTGGCCGCGTTCAAGCGGTCCCGATGGGTGGGTACAGAAGCCCAGTTTCCGTAGACCTCGGCGAGAGGGAGACGGCGACTTCGTTTGCGCGCGCACCGCGCCCTGGGCAACCAAGTCGGCCACGGGGCCTGCCTCGGGCCCCGCCGAGCGGGCGAGCTCCGCGCAGTACAGCCCCTAGATATTCGTCGATCCTCAAGACCGTCGCCTCCCGGCCCTGTAAGTGGCGGGAGGCGCAGGAGGCACCGTGCTCACCGCGTTCGCCCGAGCGTTCAAGACGCCCGACCTGCGCAAGAAGCTGCTGTTCACATTGGGCGTCA
>NZ_JBVHZH010000087.1:0-12221 GCF_055574515.1 Streptomyces sp. NPDC029466 | reverse complement strand
CACCCGCTACGACAAGACCGTCGAGTCCTACCAAGCCGCCGTCACCCTCGCATCGCTCCTGATGTGGGCGTGACATTTGAAGACAACTCCTAGGCCGGACGGAGGGTGAGCGTGCCCTCCGGCTCGTCGGCGGCACAGGGCCGGAAGCCGGAGCTGATCCGGTCGAGGAGCCCTTGCAGCCACCGGGAATCCTGGCGCGAGGCGTGCCGCAGCCGCATGCGCCGGGCTTGTAGGGGGACGATCCGCACGTCGTGGAGCCTGCCGGTGTCCGGGTCCAGCGTGACGAGGAAGGGCAGCCGCAGGTCGTCCCGGTACTCCTCGTAGCCGGTGATGCCCTCGTAGTCATCGATGAAGTCGCCGCACCCGTAGATCACGAGCTTTCCGCGGTATGCCTCCAGGGCGCGGGGGTGGTGCGAGGAGTGGCCGTGGACGAGATCCACTCCGCCCTCCAGGAGTCCGCGGGCGAAGGCGGCCTCACTACGGGTCACGTGGTAGCCCCAGTTGGGGCCCCAGTGGACGGAGGCGACCGCGAGGTCCCCCGGCCGCTTCACCTGCCGTACCCGCCCGATGATCTCGCCCGCGGCGGCCGGTGAGGGCCGGGCCACGAAGTCGACCCCGGAGTCGTCGCCGGCTGCCGCCCATGCCCGCGGGATACCGCTGGACGGCATCCCGAAGGAGAAGACCAGGATCCGGCGGCCGTCCGCGAGAGGGACGATCGCCGGGCGGCGCGCGGCGTCGGGGTCCGCTCCCGCCCCCGCCGTCCGAAGGCCCGCGCCCGCGAGCGCACCGAGGGTGTCCGCCAGCCCCTGGCGGCCGAAGTCCAGGACGTGGTTGTTGGCCAGTACGCAGACGTCGGGGCGGGCGGCGGCCAGACAGGGCAGGTTCGCCGGGTTCATCCGGTAGTGGATTTCCTTCTCGGGTGCAAATCCGGCGTACCGCGTGACGCTGGTTTCCAGATTGATCACCCGGGCGGCGGGCGCCGCGTCGTCGAGCACCTCCAGCGCGTCCCCCCATGGCCAGGCGAAGCCGGCTGGACACGGAACGGGGCCGTTTCTCGCCGCCGCCAGCTCGACGTAGGCGCGGGCGTCCCGGAGGTACCCCTCCCGCAGCGCCGGGTCACCGGGATGCGGCAGGATCTGGTCGACACCACGGCCCAGCATGACGTCGCCGCAGAGGAACAGTGTGAGCAAGTCACCGCCCATTCCCCCAGGTTAGAACCGGTCGGCCGAGGTTTCGCGGCGGGCGGGCGGACGGGGTTGCGCGGCGGGTGAGCGGACGAGGTTGCGCAGCGAGTGGGCGGCCGTCACGCGCCACGGCGTCCCGGAACCAGGAAGGCCCCCTCCCCCGGCCCCGGCTTCGTCCCCCTCCCCCTGAGCTGCGGCGATCCCCGGTGTACCGGTGACGCGGCTCAGCGGGCGTCACACCGCACCGGCGGCGCCCCGGCCTGCGGGCCGTGCGGCGTGCCGGAGTCCGCCGCGGGGGCCTGGCGCCTCGCCCGCGCGGGGAGCGCGGTGCTGCCGCGCCCCGGCGACGAGGGCGCCAGGCCGCGACCCGCGGCCAGGATGCTGACGGCGTTGGCCAGCACTATCGCGGAGACGGCCAGCCACTCGATCCCGCGCAGCGCCTGTCCCAGGACGACCAGGCCGACCAGTGCCGCAAGGACGGGGTTGACGCTCATGAAGATCCCGAAGAACCGCGCGGGAACCCGGCGCAGGGCCAGCAGGTCCGCGAGGAACGGTACGGCCGAGGAGAGGACGCCCGCGACGGCCGCGTATCCCAGGACGCGCGGGCTCGGCGGGTGGTGGGCGAGCACGGTGATCCCGACGGGGAGGTAGAGCAGAGCGGACACACCGGCGGCCGCGGCCGAGCCCTCGACGCCGGGCAGACGGGCGCCGACGAGGCGGTTGAGCAGGATGTAGCACGCCCAGCACACGGCCGCGACCAGACCGAAGGCGATGCCCGCGTAGTCGGTGGTCGGCTCGGGGCGGGTCAGGATGACGACCGCCGCCCCGGCGACGAGGCCGCACAGCAGATCCACCAGCCGGCGAGAGGCGGCCAGCGCCACGGCCAGCGGGCCGAGGAACTCCAGGGTCACCGCCAGGCCCAGGCCGATGCGGTCGATGGCGGTGTAGAGGGTCAGGTTCATCGTGGCGAACACCATCGCCAGGCACAGCACCGGCCACCACTGCCGCCAGGTGAACGAACACAGCCGGGGCCTGCCCACCGCCAGGAGGACGAGCCCGGCCACCCACTGCCGCACGGCCACCACCCCGGCCGGTCCGATCGCCGGAAAGGCCAGCGCGCCCGTCGCCGCGCCGGTCTGGTTGGCGAGTCCGCTGCCGCACATCATCGCCACGCCCGCCAGTCTGCCCGAGCGCGCCGCCGGTCCCCCACGGACGGCTTCCGGATGCGGCAGGCCCTGCGTGCTTCGTCTCATACCCGGCAGCCTCGGCCCACCGGCGGTGATACCTAAAATGCATCCTCGTACGCATCAATACGCTCTGGTTATGGATCTGAGGATGGAACTGCGACATCTGCGCTGCCTGGTGGCGATCGTCGATGCCGGTGGCTTCACCGACGCCGCCATCGATCTCGGGATCTCACAGGCGGCGGTGTCCCGGACGCTCGGTTCGCTCGAAGACTTCCTCGGCGTACGGCTGTTGCACCGCACCAGCAGGAGCGTCATTCCCACCACCGCGGGCGTCCAGGTGCTGGCCCGCGCCCGGAAGGTACTGGCCGAGGCCGACAACCTCATCCGCGAAGCCACCACCGGCCACAGCCGGCTGCGCATCGGCCACGCCTGGTCGGCCATGGGCCGGCACACCGCCGAGTACCAGCGCCGCTGGGCGGCCCGCCATCCCGATATCGAGCTGTATCTGGTCCGCACCAACTCCGCCACGGGTGGTCTGGCGGAGGGGCTGTGCGACCTCGCCGTGGTCCGTACGGCCTTCGACGACGCGCGCTTCGCCAGCGCCGTCGTCGGCCAGGAGCGCCGCTACTGCGCGATGGCCGCCGACGACCCCTGGGCCACCCGCCGCGCCATCCCGCTGGCCGACATCCGTTCCCGCACCCTCCTCCTCGACCGCCGCACCGGCACCACCACAGCCGACCTGTGGCCCCCCGACGCACGTCCGGTCGTCGAGTACACCCAGGACATCGACGACTGGCTCACGGCGATCGCCACCGGCCGCAGCGTCGGCATCACACCGGAGAGCACCGCCAACCAGTACCGGCGCGACGGCATCGTCTTCCGGCGCCTCCGCGACGCCGCCCCCGTCGAGGTCCATCTCATCTGGCGACGCCATGACCCCCATCCGGCCACGCATGCCGCCGTCGCGCTTCTCACCGACCTCTACCGGCAGCGCACATGAACGCCCGCCCGCTCGTCCCCCTCCGGGTGCTGACGCCCACCCCTTCTCGACGCATCGGAGCGCACCCATGACGGAACCCGCTGCCGCGCCCCTGCCACGTCTGGCGGCACTCGGCCCCTTCTGCGCCTTCGAGACCCATGCCGAGGGCTCCGAACTCACCCTTCCCTGGCGGAAGTTGAGCGAGCTGGCCGAGGAGGGGAACGAGGTCCTGCGCGAGCGGGTCGCCGCCGTGCGGGCCTCCCTCGCCGCCAACTACGGCAGACCGCCCGAAGCCGTCGAGCAACGGGTGGCCGCCTCAGTTGCCCATCTGGGCCTGGTGGCACGGGTCATCTCACCGGCCCTCGGCCTCGCCGCTCTGCACGGCCTGCCGTCGCGGCCGCTCACCCTGGGCGACCTGCGGTGGGGGTCCGCCCTCGGCGGCGCGTTCCGGCTCTCGCTGCCCCGGGAGGCGGTGACCCCGGCCGTGTCCGAGGACGTGCGGCACAGGTGTGGCGCCGACAGTGAAACCCGCCCGGTCAGCACCCTCGCCGACGACCTGCTGGCCGGGCCGGTCCGAGACCTGGTGGCCGCGTTCGCCCCCTTCTCGGTCTCCCGGCACATCCTGTGGGGCAATGTGGCCTCCGCCGTGAACGGCGCCGCCACCGGCATCACCGCGGCCGCCCCCTCCCTGGCACACCCCGCCCGCGCAGCGGCCCTGACCTTCCTCCAGCATCCGCACCTACGGAACACCCACGCCCACAGCCCGCACAACGGGCGCTTCACCCGCCGAAGTTGCTGCCTCATCTACCGCGCCGCACCGGGCGGCGGGGGCGCCCTGTGCGGCGATTGCGTACTGCTGCACGGACGGGGCGGTGGCGGGCAGGGCGGGCGATGAGGGGGCGTCGGCGCAGCTCAGCCCACATGGACGCGGGGGCGGCGGGTGCGGTCGGGTTCGGCCTCGCGGAGGACTTCGCGGGTGACGGGGGCGACTTCGCCCTGGCCGAAGAGGAAGAACCGGAGGAACTGGGCGAAGGGATTTCCTTCGGTCCACTCGAAGTAGATGTGCGGCCGCTGTCCGGTCATGTCGCGGGCGTGCAGCAGCAGGGCGGCCAGCGCGTTGGAGACGGTGGAACTCTCCAGACAGAGCACGCGATAACGGCCGTGCAGGACCTCGCCGCGTACCCGTAGTTCGCTCTCGAACTCCGAGGGGTCGCCGACGGTGACCTCGACGAAGATGAAGTCGTCGTCGGCTTGGAGGTCGTTGTCGGTGCGGATCTGTTCCAGCTTGTCGCGGTACTCGGCCAGATCCCGCTGGTCGGGCTCGTTGGCGATGAAGCGGATCTTGCGGTGGGCGATGTCGCGGATGAACCGCTCGGCCATGGCGTCGAGCACGACGCTGGTGACGCGGAGTTCGAAGGCGCGGGCGAGGCGGGAGAGGAACGACACCAGGATGATGCCGGCGATGAAGCAGGCACCGATCTTGACGCCGTCGGGGCGCTCGATGATGTTCGCGATGGTGGTGTAGAGGAACACCAGGGAGATCACGGCGAAGCCGATCGTCCAGCCGCGCTCCCGGGCCCGCCGTGCGGCGATGGTCACGGCGATCGCGGCGGAGCTGATCAGGACCAGGACGCCGGTGGCGTAGGCGCCGCCCTGGGCGTCCACGTCGGCGTTGAAGATCCAGGTGACCAGGAAGGCGATCAGGGTGAAGACCAGCACCATCGGGCGCACCGCGCGCGCCCAGTGGGGCGCCATGCCATAGCGCGGCAGGTACTGCGGCATCAGGTTCAGCAGACCGGCCATGGCCGAGGCGCCGGCGAACCAGAGGATGGCGATGGTGGAGATGTCGTAGACCGTGCCGAACGCCGAGCCCAGATATTCGTGGGCCAGATAGGCCAGGGCGCGGCCATTGGCCGAGCCGCCGGGCTGGAACGCCTGCTCCGGGATGAGCACGGTGGTGATGAAGCTGGTGACGATGAGGAAGACGCTCATGATCACGGCAGAGGTGGTGAGCAGCTTCTTCGCGCCGCGGATCCGTCCGGTGGGGCGCTCCTCGGTGTCACCGGGGTCGCCTTCGATGTGCGGCATGACCGCCACGCCGGTCTCGAAGCCGGACAGACCCAGCGCCAGCTTCGGGAAGACCAGCAGGGCCACGCCGACCATCGCCAGGGGGCTGCCGTGTTCGGTGGTCAGGGCCTGGGACCAGTCGGTGACGACCTGCGGCGCGGTCGCCACATGCCACAGTCCGGCGACGACCACGGCCACGTTCAGCGTGAGGTAGAGGCCCACCAGGACGACCGCCACCCCGATCGCCTCCAGGAAGCCCTTGAGGAACACCGCGCCGAGCAGGGCGATCAGAAGGAGGGTGATGACCATCTGGCCGTTGTGCAGGGCGCTGGTGAGGTGCGGGTTCTCCACCAGGTGGGTCGCCGCGTCGGCCGCCGACAGGGTGATGGTGATGAGGAAGTCGGTGGCGGCGAAGCCCAGCAGGGTCAGCACGAACAGCTTGCCCTGCCAGAAGGACAACAGCCGCTCCAGCATGGCGATCGAGCCCTGGCCGTGCGGGCTCTCCTTCGCCACCCGCCGGTAGACCGGCAGCGCCCCGGCGAGCGTCACGAGCACCAGGACGATGGTGGCGACCGGCGACAGCAGCCCGGCCGCCAGGGCGGCGATGCCCGGCTGATAGCCGAGGGTGGAGAAGTAGTCCACACCGGTCAGGCACATCACCCGCCACCACCGCTGCCCCGGGTGGGAGCTCACCGGCCCGGCGTGCGCCCCTTTCTGATGCTTGGCCATATCGGACAGGCCCTCCAGCATCCAGGCGTGCAGGCGCTGCCGCGCCGTGGCCCCGGAGGAGGCACCGGCAGGGACGGAGGCGGCCATCGTGTGCTCCTGTCGTACCGCGAAAGCATCCCGCCATCGACGAGACGGCCAGGTCAGCGTACGGAGTCCGGGCCCCGCGACCGCGGTGTTCAGTGTTGTGGCGCCGGCGTGTCTCCGAGGGCCGCGGCGGCGGCCGGCGGGCCGGACGGGCCACCGTCCTGGCGCCGCGCCGGTCTTCCGGTGAGGTGGTGCACGTACTCGTGCGCCAGGCGGAAGCCGGCGGTCCAGGCGAGGAGCCGGCTGGGGCGGTTGTCGCGGGAACAGGTCCAGCTGGGGGCGTGGCCGCGGCCCGCGATGTCCTGGCACAGGGCGGTCACACAGGCCAGGGCGAGGCGCCGGCGGCGGTGTGCGGGCGCGGTGTAGCAGGCGATGTCCTCGTATGTGGTGCCGTGGAAGTACGTACAGGCGACGGCGAGGACCTCGTCCGTCCCGAAGGCCGCCCAGCCGAGTCCGGAGGCGGCGAGACCGGCCGGGCCGCCCCAGCTGGCATGGAGCCATGCCGTGTCGGGAGCGAGGGCGGCCAGCGCCGGGGCGTCCGCCGGCACCAGCCGGCGCACCGTCACCCCACGCGGCGGGCGCGGCACCGCCACCGGCACCTGATGCAGGTACAGCATCCGCTCCCACGGCACGATCCGGTCGAAGGCGCTGCCCAGGGCGGGCAGGAAGCGGCTGGGAGCCTGCACGTAGTGCGCGTCGAAGACGGCGAGGGCATCCGGTGCCAGGGCGCCCGGGTCGCCGCGGAGCAGCACATGTCCGGCGCAGGCGACGGCCAGCGTGCGGGGCGCGTGGGCGCGGTCGGCCCACCAGCGGCCGGTACCGGAGGCCGACACATGGTCGGCCAGCGCCGCCGTCCCCGGCGCCCCGGTGGCGAACCAGCGGGCGAGCGGCGGAAGTTGGTCCGGGGCGAGTTCGATCACTGCGGTCCCTTGAGGTGATCGCGGGACGGCCCGGCCCGTGCGGAACCGGGGCCGCCCGCTCGGCGCCTGAGGCACATCGACCGCCAGGACGATACGGGAGGAACGCCCGAAGCCGGGCATGATCCGCTTCGGCGCTCGCCGTGTCGCCGGGTCGCCCGGTCCCCGTCGGGCCGTGACGACGCCTCGTCCTTGTCCCCGTCCCCCTGTCGCCGTCCCGCTGCGCACCATGTGACCAGCCGGATCCGCTCCGCGACCGTTCCCGGCGCGGCCTGGACTCCGTCGAGTGGTGTGCCAGAGTGGAGGAGGACGGACCGTGTACCGGTACGGACGGGGTATCGGTGCGTGCAGGGAGAGTGCCTGTCATGTCCCTTCAGTCGGACCGCCTCGACGCGGTCGCCGCGCGTCCCGGGTCGCTGCCGCGCCGGAGCGAGGAGTACGAGGACCTCTTCGATCAGGCTCCGGTGATCTTCGCTGCGCTGAGCGGCCCGGCCCATCTGCTGGAGGCGGCGAATCCGGCGTTCTTCGAGGCCTTCGGAGGAGACCGCGGACGTGCCGATGTGCCGATCGGCGAGCTGATCCCCGAGCTGGCTCCGCAGGGCGTCCTGGACCGGCTCGACGCGGTGTACCGAACCGGCACCGCGTACCGGGCCCGCGCGGGGCGGCTGGTGCTCGGTCCGCCAGGGGCGGAGCGGGAGGGGTTCTTCGACTTCACCTACGAGCCGCGCCGGGACGCACTCGGCCGGGTCGACGGAGTGGTCGTGATCGCGGTGGAGACCACCGCCTTCCACCACGCGCAGCTCCTCGCGGCCGAGCAGCGCCTCCTGCTGGAGCAGATCGCGAGCGACGCCCCACTGAGCGAGATCCTCACCGGCATGGCGCGGGCGATCGAGGAACTGTCCCCGGAACTGATCGTTTCGGTGCTGCTCGCCGACCCCGACGGCACCCATCTGCTGCACGGCACCGGACCGAGCCTGCCCGCCTTCTACAACGAGGCCATCGACGGCGTCGCCATCGGTCCGGACGTCGGCTCCTGCGGGACTTCCGCCTATCTCCGCGAGCCGGTGATCGTCACCGATATCGCCACCGACAGCCGGTGGAAGGACTACCGCGACCTGGCCGCGCGGGCCGAGGTCGCGGCGTGCTGGTCCACCCCGATCATGGGGACGGACGACCGGCTGCTGGGCACCTTCGCGATATACCACCGCGCCCCCAAGGCCCCTGCGGACAAGGACGTGGCCCTCAGCGGCGCGTTCGCCCGTATTGCCGCGCTGGCCATCGAGCGTCACCAGGCCCTGGAGGCGGGGCGCGCCGCCAAGGAGCGGGAGAAGGCGGTCCGGGACGACCTGGCCTTCGTGTTGGAGGCCAGTACGGCCATCACCCGTGAGCTGCACTATGACGACTGTCTGCAATGCCTGGCCCGGCTGACCGTGCCGGCCCTGGCGCCGCTGTGCACGGTCCATGTGCTGGAGGACGGCCGCACCCGGCGGATCGCCGTGGCCGCCGCCACCCCGGCCGACGAGGAGCTGCTCGCCGCCTCCGGCCTGCATGAGGAGGTCGACCGGGCGGTGCGCCGGGTCCTGGCCTCCGGCGCGACGGAAACGGACCACGCCGATGTCGCCCGCGGCGGCCGCCCCGCGCTGCCCGGCATCACCGATTACGTCTCCGTACCGCTGGGTGCCCGCGGCCGCACCTTCGGGGTCCTGACACTCCTGGCCACCGGCCCGCCCCTGGACGGCCATGCCCTCGCCCTCGCCGAGGAGCTGGCCCGCCGGGCCGCGTCCAGCGCCGACAACGCCCACCAGTTCACCGACCGCGTCCGGCTGGCCCGCGACCTACAGGCCGGTCTGCTGCCTCCCGAGCTGCCCAGGATTCCCGGCGCCGATCTGGCGGCGTCCTACCACCCCGCCGGTGAAGGGCTCGACGTCGGCGGCGACTTCTACGATGTCTTCCCGCTGCCCGACAACCGCTGGGCACTCATGATCGGCGATGTGTGCGGGCGCGGCGCCCTGGCCGCCACCACCACCGGCATGGTCCGCCACACCGCCCGCGCCGCCGCGCGGCTGCTGCACGACCCGGTGGCCGTGGTAGCCGCCATCAACGACGCACTGACCGAAGGCCCCGTCGACGAGGACTTCTTCGTCTCGCTCGTCTACGGCGAACTGCGGCACACCGCATCACACCTCACGCTGGACCTGATCCGCGCCGGCCATGTCCCCCCGCTCGTCCTGCGCGCCGACGGCACGGTCGAACAGGTCACCCAGTCGGGCCTGCTGCTGGGTGTGGCCCCCGCCTTCGACGGTTGTGTGTGCCGGGTCGACCTCTTCCCGGGCGACAGCCTGGTCCTGGTCACCGACGGCATCACCGAGGCCCGTTCCGCCGCCGGCGAGTTCTTCGACGAGCACCGCCTGGCCGCGGCCCTCCACCCTCGGCGCACCACGTCCGCCGGCGCCGCCGGTCTCATCGAGTCCGTCAATGCCGCGGTGACGGCCTTCGCGGGCCCGTCCACCCCCGACGACCAGGCCGCTCTGGTCCTCACCGCCACCTGACCGCTCCCCCACACCGGCACCGACCGATGAGCACGCCACGCCGTCCGGCGCACACGGGGTCGCCCGATGCGTCCGCGCCCCTGCCCTTCTGCGGGGAACCTGCTTATTTTGGCCCCATGGACAGCGCGCCGCGTGACACCCCCGACGACAACGCCAACCCGCTGCACCGGCTCTCCCTCGACGCACTGCGCCGGCGTACGAGCATGAAGTGGCGCACCTACCCGGAGGATGTGCTGCCGCTGTGGGTGGCGGAGATGGACGTCCCGCTGGCCGCGCCGGTCGCCCGGGCGATCACGGACGCGGTCGCGCTCGGCGACACCGGCTATCCGGCGGGCACCGCGTACGCCGGGGCGCTCGCCGACTTCGCCCGCACACGGTGGGGCTGGGACGGGATCGCCGTGGAGCGCACGGCGATCGTGCCGGACGTGATGCTGGGCATCGTCGAAATGCTCAAGCTGATCACCGGGCCGGGCGACCCGGTGGTCGTCAACTGCCCTGTCTACCCGCCGTTCTACCAGTTCGTGACGCATATGGACCGGCGTGTGGTGGAGGCACCGCTGGGCGGCGATCTGCGGATCGACTTCGCCGCGCTGGAGGAGGCCTTCCGGCATGCCACGGCGGGCGGCGGCCGGGCCGCGTACCTGCTGTGCAGCCCGCACAATCCCACCGGCACCGTGCACGGCGCCGAGGAGCTGACCGCTGTCGCGGCGCTGGCGGACCGGTACGGCATCCGGGTCGTCGCCGACGAGATCCACGCGCCCGTGGTGGCACACGACGCCGCCTTCGTGCCCTATCTGAGCCTGCCCGGGGCGGAGAGCGGCCTTGCGCTGATGTCGGCCTCGAAGGCGTGGAATCTGGCCGGTCTCAAGGCCGCGCTCGCTGTGGCCGGGCCCGCCGCGGCCGACGATCTGGCCCGCCTCCCGGAAGAGGTCAGCCACGGCCCCAGCCACATCGGCATCATCGCCCACACCGCCGCCCTGCGGGACGGCCGCGACTGGCTCGACGCGGTGCGCACCGGAATCGACGACAACCGGCGGCTGCTCGCTGACCTGCTGGCCGACCGGCTCCCCCAGGTCCGCTACCGCCCCGCCGCCGGGACCTATCTCGCCTGGCTCGACTGCCGCCCGCTGGGCCTCGGCGACGACCCCGCGGCGGCCTTCCTCACCCGCGGCCGGGTGGCCCTCAGTCCCGGTCCGAGCTTCGGCACCGGGGGCGCCGGCCACGTCCGGCTCAACCTGGCGACCTCGCCCGGTCTGCTCACCGAGGCCGTACGGCGGATGGCCGCGGCGGTGGACTGACGCCGGAGCGGGGCCGCGCGGTTCCGCTCGGCCCCACCCCGGCGAGCGGCCTGATCCGGCGGCCCCGGCCCCGCGCCCCCGCTGTCATACCTTGCGGGATTCCCATTCATTAGGACATGATCTCGTTCATTGCGGGGATCCGGGGCGCGGCGACGACTTCACGGCACCGTCAAGTCCCAGTGGCAGCACCGGAATCGGGTCGGTAGTGTCACTCGACCAGTCGGATCCGCAGCGCGTTACCGGAAGGGCCGAGGGCGACGATGAGCGAGTCAGTGGCGCCGGGCACCGGCCGGAACTCCGCAGGCGGGGGGCCGGGCGAGCGGGCCGCGGGCGCGCTGGACCGGGGGCTGGCGATCCTGACCCATGTGGCGGGGCACCGCGGTGTCTCGACTCCGGAGATCGCCCAGGCGCTGGGGCTGACCCGGAGCACGGCGTACCGTCTCGTCGACCGCCTGGAGGAGCAGGGCTGGCTGACCCACACCCCGGCCGCGGGGCAATGGCAGTTGGGGCCGACGGCGGTCCGGCTGGCGTCCGCGGCGGTGACCTCGACCAATCTGCGCGATACCGCGGCGCCCGCGCTGCGCAAGCTCGCCGAGCTCACCCAGGAGACCGTCAGCCTCGGCGTGCCCAACGGCCTGGCCATGGTGTTCGTCCACCGCGAGCGCGGCACCCGGCCGGCCGTGGTGACCGCCGAGCTGGGCGCCTCCCGTCCCCTGCACTCCAGCTCGCTGGGCCGCGCCTATCTGGCCGCGCTGCCGCAGCAGAAGCTGGAGGACACCCTGATCGAGCTGGTCCGCGACCCGACGTCCCCGGTGTCCGCGGCCACCGTCTCGGACGTGCATGCCGAGGTCGAGCGCACCCGGGAACGCGGCTGGTCCCAGGACCTGCGGGACTTCGACGAGTCGAGCTGCTGCTGCGGCGCCGCCGTCTACGACCACACCGGGATGCCGGTCGCCTGCATCAGCGTGGCCGGCGTGGCCGAACGTATGGCGCCGCTGGTGCCGACCTACGGCCCGGTGGTGGCGCAGGTCTGCCGGGAACTCTCCTCGGCGCTGGGCTACTTGCCACCCGGGGTCCAGGGCGGGTCCGCAGAGCCCCGCCAGGTGTGAAGGAGACCCCCTGGGGCGGACACCCCCTAGGAGTTGTCTTCAAATGTCACGCCCACATCAGGAGCGATGCGAGGGTGACGGCGGCTTGGTAGGACTCGACGGTCTTGTCGTAGCGGGT
>NZ_JBVHZH010000086.1:0-12530 GCF_055574515.1 Streptomyces sp. NPDC029466 | reverse complement strand
GGGGGGGGGGGGGGGGGGGGGGGGGGGGGGGGGGGGGGGGGGGGGGGGGGGGGGTTTCCGGGGGGGGGGGGGGGGGGGGGCGTGGGGGGGGGGGGGGGTGCCCCCCCCCCCCCCCCCCGGCCCTTCCAGTAGCCCTCGATGGCCTTCTTCAGTTCACGGTTCGGCCCCTGACGGGGGTAGCCGTGCACGGTCGCTCGTGCTGCCGCGGCTGCGGACCTGCTGGTCACGGAACTCTCCTTCGCGAGTCTGTCTCCATGGACCACGGGAGGGTCGAGGGCGCGAAGGGACGGCGAACCCGGCGGGACCCGGCGCTCTGCCGCCGGCCGTGCCCGCCCGATGTGTCCGCCGACCCGCCCTCGAGGTCACCGAGATCACCCCGCGCACCGGTCGCGCGGGGGCACTGGCAGGTCTTCGGACTCGCGGGCACATCCGCCGAAGGCGGACATCTACTGGCCGTCGCTTCCCAGACCCGGCCGGGCCCAGTGCGTATGACGGCGGTCGTTCCCACTCACCGCTGCGGGGCAGTCCCGGAATTCCACCGGGTTCCCTCTTGCGACGCGCCTGCCTGGCGGGCAGGGCGAACCAGTTGCACCGGCCACCCTAGGCGCTGCCGCCCGGATCGGACACCGCGACCGGACTTCCCGT
Source organism: Streptomyces sp. NPDC029466 (assembly GCF_055574515.1). Lineage (NCBI taxonomy): Bacteria > Bacillati > Actinomycetota > Actinomycetes > Kitasatosporales > Streptomycetaceae > Streptomyces > Streptomyces sp. NPDC029466. The sequence goes on along the minus strand of NZ_JBVHZH010000086.1, from coordinate 11,885 downwards.
AGGTGACGTGGGCCACCGCCGGGAAGGCAACGCGCCCCCGACCGCGGTGCCGTGGCTTGCCCTGGAGTGCGCTCCAGCTCCTAGCGTGGGCACCCGACCTACCGCTGTCGCTGAACGAAGGGAACCTCGTGCGCTACACACTGTTCGGCAGGACCGGTCTGCGGGTGAGTGAGCTGAGCCTGGGCGCCATGACCATGGGCGACGACCGGGGCCGGGGTGCCGCCGAGGACACCAGCGGCCGGATCCTGGACGCCTACACGGACGCGGGCGGCAACTTCATCGACACCGCGAACATCTACACCGGCGGCGCCTCCGAGCGGACCCTCGGGTCGCTGCTGGAGGGCCGCCGGGACCGCTTCGTCCTGGCGAGCAAGTACACCTGCATGACCCACCAGGGCGATGTGAACGCGGCGGGCAACCACCGCAAGAACCTGGTGCGGTCGGTGGAGGCGAGCCTGGACCGGCTGCGCACCGACCACCTCGATGTGCTGTGGGTGCACGCCCGGGACAACTTCACGCCCGTGGAGGAGGTCATGCGGGCGCTCGATGACGTGGTGCGCTCGGGCAAGGTGCTCTACATCGGCGTGTCCGACTGGCCCGCCTGGGAGATCGCGCAGGCCAACACCCTTGCCGAGCTGCGTGGCTGGACCGCGTTCGCGGGCTCGCAGCTGCGCTACAACCTGCTGGAGCGGACGCCGGAGCGGGAACTGCTGCCGCAGGCCCGCGCCTTCGATCTGGCCGTGCTGGCCTGGGCGCCGCTCGCGGCCGGCAAGCTCACCGGCAAGTACCGCCGCGGGGAGACCGGCCGGCTGGCCACCACGGACGACGGCGCCACCCCCCACCACCAGGAGGAGGAGACCCTCACCGCGGTGCTGGAGGTCGCCGAGCAGGGCGGCTGGAGCCCCGCGCAGGTGGCCCTGGCATGGCTGCGCAGCCGGCCCGGCAACATCATTCCGATCATCGCCGCCACCAAGGAGAGCCAGCTGGCCGACAATCTCGGCGCCCTCGACGTCACCCTGGACGCCGACGCGCTGGACCGGCTCGACCGGACCAGCGAGGTGCCGCTGGGCTTCCCGCACGACTTCCTGCGGCAGCCGGGCGTCGTCCAGAACGTCTACGGCGATCGCTGGGCCGAGATCGAGGACCGGCGCTCCACCCACCGCCGTACGACGAGCGAGATCCGCTGACCGGACCCCCAACGACGGACGCCGCCGCCTGAACAGTCAGGCGACGGCGTCCGTTTGGCTACCGCGGGAGCGCGGGCCGGGTCAGCGCAGCGCGCTGCGCTGCTGCCACTGCTGCCAGCTCTCCTGCCAGACCTCCAGGCCGTTGCCGACATCGGTCTTGTTGGTGTTGGTGGTGCCCTTCACCTCGACCGTGGAGCCGATCGTCAGGAAGTCATAGGCCCGCTTGGCGTCCGAGGTGGTCATGCCGAAGCAGCCGTGGCTGTTGTTCTCCACGCCGATCGACTTGTTCCACGGGGCGGAGTGCAGGAACGTCCCGGACGCGGTGAGGTGGGTGACCCACTTGGAGTCCAGCATCCACTCGCTGCCGTGGCCGATGGTGGCGGAGTCCATCGTCTCGGCCGCGTTCTTGCTGCGTACGGTGTGCACGCCGCCGCGGGTCGGGTCCTGCGGGGAGCCTGCGGAGCCGCGGATGGTGCCGACGCTCTTGCCGTTCTCGTACATCGTCATGGTGTGCGAGGGGACGTCGATGACGGCCTTGTGGTCGGCGCCGATGGTGAAGCCGAAGTTGTAGTCCCGGGCGAACCAGCCGCCGTCACCGGAGTTGATGCCGGACAGCGCGCCCTTCACGGAGACCTTGGTGCCGGACGGCCAGTAGTCCTTGGGCCGCCAGTCGATCCGGTCCTTGCCGGAGTAGTCCTTGACCCAGCCCCAGGAGCCCTCGACCTTCGGCTGGGTGGTGACCTTCAGCGCCCGCTCGATCTCGGCCTGCCGGTCCTTGGCTATCGGGTTGTCGAAGAGGATCGAGACCGGCATTCCGGTACCCACGGTTGCCCCGCCGGACGGGGTGTTGGTGAGCTTGTTGACCTTGCCGGCCTGCTCCGTGGTGAACTTCGAGGTGGCCGAGGACTCCTTGCCCCCGTCGGACTTGGCCTTCGTCCGCACGGTGTACGTGGTGTCCGGCATGACCTTGCCGTCCGACTTCCACGCGGCGCCGTTGCCGGAGAGCTCTCCGGCGACCTTGCCGCCCTTGTCGTTCTCGACCTCGACCGAGGTGAGCTTGCCCCCGTCGGCCCGGACGGATATCTGGGAGCCGAGCTTGGCCGGGGTCTTTCCGGCGGCCGGGGTGACGGTCACCTTGGTGGCCGGCTGGTCGGCCTTCGACGCATCGGCGCCGCCGCCGCACGCGGTCAGCAGCGCGGCAGCCGCGGTCAGAGCGGGTATCAACCGGGCGGAGTGGCGACGTGGTCCGGCGAGCACGGGGATCCCTTCAAAGCAGAACAACTGACAGTGGCGGAGCCCGGGCCCGTGAGGGGATGACCGTCAAGGGACGCCAATGCCCCCGCCGCATAAGCAGAGGGGTTGTTCGCTGAAGTGGTTGTCTCGTGCACCGGAGGAATAGGACACAGTTCGATATCGGGGCGGGAAACCGCGACGGCGGGCAGCCTTCCGGCCGCCCGCCGTCTCGTATCTACTCCCTGTCGCCCGGTGTCAGGGGGACCCGCCGCCCGTGGCCCCGCCCTGGGCCGACTGACCGCCGGTGTTCCCGCCGGTGGTGGTTTCGCCGGTAGTGGTCCCGTTGGTGGTGCTCCCGGTGGTGCCGTCGGTGGTGCTCCCGGTGGTCCCGTCGGTGGTGCTCCCGGTGGTGCCGTCGGTGGTGCCGTTGGTGGTGCTCCCGGTGGTGCCGCCACCGTTCGGTGAGCCGGTCGTGCTGCCACCGGTCGATGTGTCGGTCGTGCCGCCGGTGGTCGTCCCGCCGCCGGTCTCCGGCGGCGAGGTGCCGGTGCCCCCGGTGGGCTGTTCGGTGGACCCGGGCGTGGGCGGCGGGGACTGGCCCGGCGGGGGCTGGGAGGAGGTGGGGCCGCTGGGGGTCTCGGTCGGCGGGGACGTCGAGCGGTCCTCGGCGCCGGTGGTGCCCTGGGGGCGCTTGAACCACTTGCCCGTCTTCGGGTCGCGCAGGGTGAATTCCTTGATTTGGGACTTCGCGGGCGTGACGACGACCGAGTTCGAGGACTGGTATCCGGGCCACTTGGTGCCGGCCGTCTTCACGTCACCCTTGAGCGCGGTCGGCGGCGTCAGCGGATTGCCGCACTTGCAGCGCACCCGTGGCACCCCGTACGAGTCGACCATCACCGCGGTGCCGGACTGGAGCACCGACTGGAAGCTGGTGGCCTTGCCGTTCTTGAAGCCGTGGTTGGTGACCCGGGTGTCATACATCAGCTGAACGGGCGTCAGCGAGCGCAGATAGGACGGGATGTCCCCCGGCTTCTTGCCCAGGACACCGGCGAACGCCTGGTTCTTCGCGGGGGCGCTCGTCAGATAGCTGATCTGCTTCTCGACATCGCAGCTCGCGCTGTGCTCGGTCCCGCCGTAGAGACCGGGCGTGGCACCCGAGAACTCGCTGTTGCCGCCGCCGGACGGCTTGTTCGGCGTGGCCGACGGGGTCGGGGAGGACTCCTCCGCCGACGACTTGGTGACCGGGTCCTGTCCGGTCGAGGCGGCCGGTTCGGCGAACACCTCACTGGTGCCGCCCCCCGGACGGGTGAAGATGACGATCAGGACCACCGCCACGACCAGGGCGGTCGCGATGATCGCGACCCGTGGCGCGGACCGCCACCAGGGCCCGCCGGCGCCGGCACCCCCGCCGCGGCCGCCTCCGCCGCCACCCCCGCCGCCTCCGCCGCCCTTGCCGGGGCCGCCCGGCGGCGGGCGGTAGCCGGGCTGGGTGGGCTCCTCCGGCGGTGCCTGCCCGGGCCATGAGCCCACCTGTGTCGGCTCGTGCCCGGGGCTGGACGGCGTACCGGAGAGCGGGCCCGACGGCGGCCCTGTCGGGTGGCTGTCAGGCGGCGGTGGAGATGTCACGGGTGCCTCTTCCGACGCGTGTGGGCCATCCGGCTATGCGAATTTTGCCCGGTTTGTCTAGGTCAAGGACATTGTGTGTCCGGGAGTCGCGCCGTCCGCAAGCGGGGCGGCACGTCGGTGCTTACGGTGGTGGGTGCATGTCGTCCCTGCGGCAAATGCGCGGAATTGCGTGTTCCCGGGCACCGGGAAGCACCTTCCGTCGCCCGTCGGCGCATGCGTCACCCCAGGCGGACCGTGGGTACCGCGGACCCGTGCCCGGCAGAAGAGAGGTCGAGCCAGATGCGAGGCACCGCGTCAGCCGCTTCCCCGGGCCCGGTGCGGTCCCATGGCGCACCACCCGCCCTCCGGGCCTGGGGGCAAGCGCTCGGCGCGGCCGTGGCGGCCCTCGTCACCATGCTCGTGGTCGCCGCCATCGGCCTGTGGGCGGCGGGCGCCACCGACCTCCCCGGCGGGGCCTTCCCCTCCGTGGTCGCGGCCACCGTGCTCGTCGCGGCCGGCGGCTCGGTGGGGCTGTCCGGCGACGCCGGGGTCATCGCCGAGGCCAACGCCGCCCTGGACGTGGTCCCGCTGTCGGTCACCCTCGCCGGAGCGCTGGTGCTGGCCTTCGCCTTCCTGCTGCCGCTGCGCCACCGGGCGGTGGCCGGCACCCGCGAGCTGCTCGCCCGGATCGCCCGAACGGCGGTGTGCTGGCTGGTACTTCTGCTGCTGCTCGCGCTCGCCGCCCGGCACAGCTTCCGGATCTCGGTGGGCAACGACCTCGCCGAGCAGATCGGATCCGAGCTGGGGGCCACCCCCACCGTCGGCTTCCGCGCCGATGTGCCCGCGACGCTCGGCGTCGGGCTGATGTGGGTGCTGGCGCTGCTGGCGCTGACCTTCCTCGTCTCCCGGCGCGCCCCGCTCTCGCCCCGGCTGCTGCACTACCAGGGCTCCGTACGGCCACCCGCCCACGCGATGGTGCTGACGCTGCTCGCCTACGCCGTGATCGGGCTGGTCGTCGGCATCGTCGAGCTCATCGCGAAGGACCGCCCGGCCGAGACCCTCGCGGTCATCTTCCTCGGGCTGCCGAACGTGGCCTGGATGGCGCTGGGCATCGGCACCGGCGGCGCCTGGGTGGGGCATGTCGACAAGGCCCTGGGACTGCCCCTGCCGCACGCCCTCGACCAGGTGCTCCGCACCCATGGCCAGCGGACCCTCGACCTCGGCTCGCTCGCCGAACAGGACCGCAGGGCCTGGCTGCTGGTGGCGGTGGCGGCCGTGGTGCTGCTCGCCGCCGCCTTCACCGCGGCGGTCCGCTCCCCGGCCCGGCTGCCGGCCTGGCGGCACGCCGTCGAGATGGCCGTGGCGCTGGCGCTCACCCTGTTCGTCGTCGGACTGCTCACCCGGATCTCCGCCCACTACGGGCTCTCCGTGATCGGCGTCGGCGACCTCGGCGGCGACCTGGGCGGCGAGGTCACCCTGGAACCGCAGCTGCTCCGGCTGGTCGGCGTGGGCCTCCTCTGGGGGCTGGTCACCGGCTTCCTCGGCAGCCTGCTGGCGCGGGGCGTACGGCATCCGGGTGAGGTACGGGAGCCACGCGGGGGACCGGAGCCGGACGGGGGCCGGGAACCGCGCGGGGGAGGGAAGCCGGACGGCCCTTAGGGTCCCGTCCGCCCCGGGAACATCGGCGTCGCCCAGCGCGGCGGTGGCGGAGGCGCCGCGCTGCGCCGGCCGCCCTGGTCCACCTGGGCGTCGACCTGCGTCATGGGGTGCGCCTGCGGGGTGCCGGCCGGGGTCGGGGGGACCGTGGCCCGCCCGGCCGCGCGCAGCGCCGCCACGAAGCCCCGGCAGGTCTCGTAGCGGTTCTCCGGCGCCTTGGCCAGCGACTGCGCGAACACCGCGTCGACGGTCTCCGGCAGATCGGGCCGCAGCTCCGTCATGGCCGGCGGCGGATCGTACTGATGCGCCCACAGCAGCGCCATGTCGTCGTCGCGGCGGAACGGCGGCGCCCCCGTCAGCATCTCGAACAGCACACAGGCCAGGCTGTAGACATCGCAGCGGCCGTCCACCGGGCGGCCGGAGATCTGCTCGGGCGCCACATAGTCCAGCGTGCCGACGAACTGGCCGACACTGGTGAACCCGGTCAGTGACAGGGACTTCTTCGTCAGTCCGAAGTCGGTGAGATAGGCGTGCTCGGGGCGGTCGCTGTCGGTGCCCTCGGCGATCAGGATGTTGCCCGGTTTGACGTCCCGGTGCACGAGGTCGTGCGCATGGGCGGCGTCCAGCGCGGACGCCACCTGGAGGGCGATCCGGCAGGCGGTCTCCAGCGACAGCGGCCCGTCGCGGTCGAGCAGCGCCCGCAGATCCCGGCCCTGGACGTAGCGCATCGCGATGTAGAGCACGCCCTCGGTCTCCCCGGCCTCGAAGACCGGCACGATATGCGGGTGGTCGATCGCCGCGGCGACCCGCGACTCATGGGCGAAGCGCTGCCGGAAGGTGTCGTTCCGGGCGAGCTCGGGCGCCAGCAGCTTCAACGCCACCGTACGGCCGAGCCGCAGGTCCTCCGCGCGGTAGACCACCGCCATCCCGCCCCGGCCGATCTCGTCCTGGAGCAGATACTCGGCGATCTGCCGCCCGCGCAGCCCGGAGGAGTCGGGAGCGGTGGAGTGGCCCTGAGGCCGGTCGGGTGCCGCACCGTTCACCGGATCTCACCCACGGGGTTCGGCGGCGGGGGCGGCCGCTCACCGGGGTGCAGGGCCCGGGTCGCGGCGGGGTCCTGAGGCGGCCCCTCCGGTGGGCCCGAGGCCCCGGGGTCCGGCGCCGGCCCGGGTCCGCCGGTGGCCGAGGAGGCCGAAGGGGCCGGTGGATCGGCCACCGGGCCCGGCTCGTCCCGCGTCTCGGGGCCCGTCCCGGATCCCGGCCGCTCCCCGGACCGGGAGGACGGCCCCGCCGTCACCGCGTACGTCTCCAGCGACACCCCGTCGCAGTAGCACCACCGCTCGTGCCGGGCGTCGTAGAGCCAGACCGCATCGCCGTCCACGACGATCCCCAGCCGGGTGCCGCGGGTGCGCCGGGCGAACGACTCGCCGTCCAGCTGCCCGGCGGCCAGCTCCTCGACCAGCTTCCGGTACCGGATCAGTTCGCCCTCCGCTGCGCCCAGCAGCGGGCGGGGGTCCGCGGTCCGGGCGGCGCCCTGCGCGGCGGCCGGCGGTTCGCGGGGGAGGGCCAGCAGCAGCCGGCCGTCGACCCAGGTCGACCAGCCGTTGGAGCACAGCGCCAGCGCCCAGTCGCCGCGGCGGTCGATGATCTGGACCGGCAGCAGCGGATCGAGCGGTGCGGACGGCCGGGTGGTGTCCGGGGCCGACCAGCTCGCCATGCCTTCCGGCGGGACGACATGGCTGGGGAGGAATTCCGGCGAGGTCACAGGCGGCTCCTCGGCACTACTTGCGCATGATCTCGGGCTCGTGCCGCCGCAGCAGCTTGGTGACCACGAATCCCAGGAGCAGGGAGAGCACGATCATCATGCCCATGTTCAGCAGCCAGGTCCCCGGCTTGTGCTGGAACAGCGGGTCCGCGGTCCCCTGCGGCATGATGTGGTGCAGATCGATGGTGCCCGCCATGGCCCCCAGCGCCCACCGCGAGGGCACCAGCCACGCCAGCTGCTCCAGCACCAGCACACCGTTCAGTTTGAGCAGCGCACCGCAGAACACGACCTGGATGATCGCGAGCAGCACCAGCAGCGGCATGGTGACCTCTTCCTTCCGCACCAGCGCGGAAACGAACAGGCCGAGCATCATGGCGGTGAACGCCAACAGCGCCACCGCGAGGGTGATTTCGATCAGCGGCGGCATCAACACCCCTTTGCCGCCCGGTGCGTTCAGCTTGACGCCGATCAGCGCCACCAGGGTCAGCACCACGGCCTGGACGATGGTGATCGCGCCCAGCACCAGCACCTTGGACATCAGATACGCCGAGCGGGACAGGCCGACGGCTCTCTCCCGCTGATAGATGGTCCGCTCCTTGACCAGTTCCCGCACCGCGTTGGCGGCGCCGGTCAGCACCGCTCCGACGCACAGGATCAGCAGCGCGTTGACCGCCGAGTCCTGGGTGAGCGCGGACCCGGCCAGGGCGTGCGCCATCGCTCCCATCACGAACGGCAGCGCGACCATGATGATCAGGAAGGTCCGGTCGGCGGTCAGCGCCGCCGCATAGCGCCGGACCAGCGTGTGCAGCTGTTTGCCCCAGCTCTGCGCCTTCGGCGCGGTCACCGGTCCCGCCGGGGCCTCGGGGGTGCGCGTGGGCTGATGGGAGTCCGCGGAGACATAGCGCCGGTGCTCCGGCGAGGCGCGGAACTGCCCTGCCCAGTCACGCTGCTTGTCGTTCTCGAAGGCCTCGAACGCCTCCGGCCACTGCTGGTACCCGAAGTAGGCCAGCGCCTCCTCCGGCGGCCCGTAGTAGGCGATGGTGCCGCCCGGCGCCAGGACCAGCAGCCGGTCACAGACGTCCAGGCTCAGCACGCTGTGGGTGACGACGATGACCGTACGGCCGTCGTCCGCCAGTCCGCGCAGCATATGCATCACGGAGCGGTCCATCCCGGGGTCGAGACCGGAGGTCGGCTCGTCGAGGAAGAGCAGCGACGGCTTGGTCAGCAGCTCCAGGGCCACGCTGACGCGCTTGCGCTGGCCGCCCGAGAGGCTGTGGATCGGCTGTTGCGCCCGCTGGTCGAGGCCCAGTTCATGGATCACCTCGTCGACCCGCGCCTGCCGTTCGGCCTTCGCGGTGTCCTCGGGGAAGCGCAGCTCCGCGGCGTAGCTCAGGGCCCGGCGCACGGTCAGCTGGAGATGCAGGATGTCGTCCTGCGGTACGAGCCCGATGCGCTGGCGCAGCTCGGCGTAGTCGCGGTAGAGGTCACGGCCGTCGTAGAGCACCGTGCCGTCGTCGGCGGGGCGCAGCCCGGTCAGCGCGTTGAGCAGGGTCGACTTGCCGGCGCCGCTGGGTCCGACCACGGCGAGCAGCGTCTTCTCGCCCACCGGGAAGGACACCTGCTCCATCAGCGTCTTTCGGCCGTTGTCGACGCGGACGGCCAGATCCTGTACGTCCAGCGACACCTCACCGGTGTCGATGAACTCCTGGAGTTCGTCGCCGACCAGGGCGAACGCCGAGTGGCCGATGCCGACGATATCGCCGGGGATCATCGGCGCCCGGTCCACCGGCTGGCCGTTGAGGTAGGTGCCGTTGTGGCTGCCCAGGTCGACGATCTCGAAGCCCTCGGCACCGGCCCGCAGCTCCGCGTGCCGGCGGGAGACCGAGAGGTCGTCGACGACCAGGTCGTTTTCGGGGGCGCGGCCGATCCGGGTGGTGCGGGCGGCGGGCAGCGGGCGTACGGAGCTGGGCCGGCGGAAGGTATGCGTGCCGGCGGGGTGCGAGACGGCGGAGGGCCGCTCGACGCGGGTCGGCGGTGGCGACGGTGCCGAGGGCGCCGACGGGGCGGGCGGCGGAGGCGGTGGTGACGCCATGGAGAGCACCGCACACGGACCGTCCGCGGGGTTGCCGAACCGGATCACGCTGCCAGGGCCGACCCCGGTCTCGTGCACCCGGCGTCCGTCGGCGAACGTGCCGTTGGTGCTGTCCTCGTCCTCCACCGTCCAGTGGCCCGACTTGGTCCGCAGCACCGCGTGATGCCAGGAGACCCGGGCATCGTGCAGCACGAGTTCGCAGGCCGGGTCCCGCCCGACGTGGTAAACGCGGCTGGGGCTCATCACCTGGGTGCTGCCGTCGGACTCGATGACGAGTTCCGGCGCGGTGGGCGCATGCTGCCGCTCAGCCATACCAAAATGCTACGGCCGCCGGCCGGGCTCCGCCTGTCGGCACGGGAGCGCCCGCGGCAGACAAAGTCCCCTTCCCAAAACGGTATTTCGGGTCATGGTCACCCTTTATGCGAGCGAATACGGCCGGTTACTCGCGAGAAAGGGCACAGGTCAACTAGGGTGAGCGGTCCGATTGGTCCCACCTGCAAATTCCATGGAAATGCCGGAATTTGCCGCGCTGGTCGGAAGAAGTCCTGCGGAACCCGGGACGCACAGCGCGGTGCAGGGCTACGTGGTGTCGGTAACACCGCTGAACGTCGGCTTTGTAAGACCCAGCCGGCCCGTCCGTCCTCCGGGACACGACGGGCCGGTCCCTTCTTATTCACCTACCTCCCGAAGGCAAGGCAGAGATGGCACGAGTCTCCCGACAAGACCCCGAGCAGTTCTCCCAGCAGCGGGCTCACCCCGTCGACGAGGTACTCCCCGTCGGCAAGCTCACCCTCTTCGGTTTCCAGCACGTCCTCGCGTTCTACGCGGGAGCGGTGGTCGTCCCGATCATTCTCGGAAACGCCCTGGGGCTGTCCCGCGAGGAGCTCGTCTATCTGATCAACGCGGACCTGCTGACCTGCGGTGTCGCCTCGATCATCCAGGCTCTCGGCGTGTGGAAGATCGGTGCCAGGCTGCCGCTGGTCCAGGGCGTCACCTTCACCGCGGTCTCGCCGATGATCGCCATCGGGCTGGGCGCGGGCGGCGGCACGGCCGGTCTGCTCGTCGTCTACGGCGCGGTGATCACCGCGGGAATGGCGACCTTCCTCTTCGCGCCCTTCTTCAGCAAGCTGGTGAAGTACTTCCCGCCGATCGTCATCGGCACGATCCTCACCGTCATCGGCCTCACCCTGATCCCGCAGGGGCTGAAGGACGCGGCCGGCGGCGCGCAGTTGATCGGCCACCCCGGATACGGCGATCCCAAGAACCTCGCCTACGCGCTGGGCACCCTGCTCTTCATCCTGCTCGTGGTCCGGTTCGGGAAGTCGTACCTGAGCAGCCTCGCCGTACTGCTCGGCCTGGTCGCCGGCACCGGCGTCGCCTGGCTCCTCGGCGATGTGGATTTCAGCGGCGTGAAGAATGCCGCCTGGTTCGGCGTCAGCACGCCCTTTCACTACGGAATGCCGAAGTTCGAGCTGTTCCCCATCATCGCCATGGTCGTCGTCATGCTGATCACCATGGTGGAGACCACCGGAGACGTCTACGCCATCGGGGAGATCACCGGTAAGAAGATCGACAACGCCACCGTCGCCAATGCGCTGCGCGCGGACGGTGTCGCCACCGTCCTCGGCGGAATTCTCAACTCCTTCCCCTACGTGGCTTTTGCCGAGAACATCGGCCTGGTGCGGATGTCGAAGGTCATGAGCCGGTTCGTGGTGGTCGCGGCCGGCGGCTTCATGATTGTCATGGGCTTGCTGCCGAAGGCGGGCAGTGTGGTGGCCGCCATTCCGCATCCGGTGCTCGGTGGTGCCGCGGTCGCGATGTTCGGCATGGTCGCCGCGGTCGGCATCCAGATCCTCGGCAAGGTGGATCTGCGCGAGGAGCGCAACGCCCTGATCCTCGCGGTCAGCCTCGCCGCCGCGCTCCTGCCGAACGCCGTCGAGCCGTTCTTCACGCGGATGCCGGAGGACGTCCGCGCGGTCCTCAACAGCGGTATCACGCTGGGAAGCCTGACCGCCGTCCTGCTGAACCTCTTCTTCAACGTCTTCACCCGCCGGAAGACGATGGAGATCGACTGGGACGAGATCGAGGGCGACGAACCGGCGGAAGCGCACGAGCCGTTCGGCGCACCCGCTCCGGCGGCCCCCTACGCCCCGCAGGCGCACCACCGTCCGCCGCACCCCCAGGCGCCGCAGCACCCGCAGGGCGGACCGGACTGGGGGGCACCAGGCCACTGAGTCCGCCAACGACCACGGGCGGGGGGGGGGGGGGGGGGGTCGGTTTTCTCCCCCCCCCCCCCCCCCTCTTCCCCCCCCATACCCTTCGCCCGCCATCCGTCCCCCGGCGTGCG
>NZ_JBVHZH010000085.1:0-12541 GCF_055574515.1 Streptomyces sp. NPDC029466 | reverse complement strand
CGGACTGCGGGTGGACGGCCGCCAGTCGGCCGCCGACTGCCGGGCGATCCGGGCCTTCCAGACCAGCCACGGCATCACCCCGAACATCGGCTACGCCGGACCCGTCACCTGGGGCGTGATGCGCGTCGTGGCACAGCAGAACGCGGCCGGGCGCACCCCCAACAAGGCGGGTCACTGCCCGGCCAACAAGGGGCGGATAGCCTGCGTCGACCTCACCCGCCAGCTCAGCTGGATCCAGGACGGCGGGAAGCTGGTCTTCGGCCCGGTCCCGGTCCGTACGGGCCGCGACGGCTACGAGACCCGCACCGGCGCCAAGAAGATCTACTGGCGCCATCTGCACCATGTGTCGACCCTCTACAACGTGCCGATGCCGTACAGCCAGTTCTTCGACGGCGGGCAGGCGTTCCACTCCATCAGCGGCAGCGTCTGGTCGGCACCCGGCTCGCACGGCTGCGTCAATATGCGCAGCAACGACGCCAAGAAGTACTGGTCGCTGCTCAAGAACGGTGACGACGTCTACGTCTACGGCCGCAAGCCCGGCACCTGACGGCGCTCCCGCTACAGCTGCTTCCGGGCGGCGGGGGAGGACGGCAGCGCACAGGCCGCCGTCCCGCCCGGCATCCGGTGCCGGTTGCGTGCGATCAGCCGGTACACCCCATGGGCGGCCCAGCGGAAGGGCGGGAGGGTGAGCACGGCGCCCACCACCGGCCACCCGCGGGGCGCGCTCAGCAGCAGCTTGGCGACCGCCTGCGCCCCGCCGTGCACGGCACCGGTCGGCGTCACCCACAGCACTTCGTGTTCGGCGCGACGCCGGCTGATGCCGAGCTCGGTGAGATCGGTGAACTGCCAGGGGGTGGCCGCACAGCGCGGACGCAGCCGCCGTTCCGCGAACCGCACCGAGGACGTACAGAAGGCGCAGTCGCCGTCATAGACAAGAACGGGTTGCTGCCGCATGGTCCCGTCACCTCTCGCACCGATGGCTCAATGATATGAGCCACGTTACCGGGAGGAATTCCGGTGCCGTCGGGTGCGCCCGCGCGCAGGTCAGTCGGCCAGCAGGTGGTACAGGGCCATGGGTGTCACATAGCCCGGCCAGCGGCCGTCCGCGAACAGATGGACCCCGCCGTCCTGATAGCTCTGGTCGACGAGTTGGGAGCAGATCATGTGCCCCGTGGCGGCCACATAGCGGCGCAGCCCCGGGACGGGAAGGTGAAAGCGGTGCGCGGCGATCGCCAGATAGTCGAGGAAGCTGTAGGGCACCCCGACGTAGGCGGTGGCCGCCGCGCAGATCGCGGCGCGCTGTTGTTCGGTGAGCCCTTCCGGGCAGACGTAGCACACCGGGATGCCGTCGTAGGTGGTGAGGGACTTGATGCGGGCCCCGCCCGGCTCGGCTTCCAGCAGCCGGCCATCGGGCAGGACGAGAAAGGCGTGCTGATAGTCGGCGAAGCCGTCTCCGTTGATCCATTGTCCGAAGCGGATCAACCGGCCGGTGATGCCGGATATTCGGGTGAGTCCGATGTCGCCGGGCAGGGGATGCGTATGCCTCATGAGCAGCTCCCGGGAGCAAGGGGGTTCTCCGGTTAATACCCGGTGTCCGGCCGTGCGCACCGCGTCCGGGGAAATACCGGCCCGCATTTCCCGGCCATCCGGCTTTCCCCGTGGGGCAGATGAGAAATACGGATACCAGAGGGGGACGGGAATTCCGCGGCCCGACGGGGTACGGATTCCCGGACCGTGCAGGCGGCCACCCCGGCCGAGGAATCCGAGCGGGAGGAGCGGGACGCGATGGGCACCGGAGAGACCGAGCACGCCGCGACGGGCACAGTGGAGCGCCGCCGGGGCGGGCAGCGGCGTCGACCGAAGGACAACAGCGTCTACTCGGCCGTCAACGAGCTCACCGTGCGGCCCACCGCCCAGGAACGCTGACCGCCCGGCCCGCGTCCGTGAGCACGGCCCGAGGAGAGTTACCGTGCGACTCCTGCTCCTGTCCGACACCCATCTGCCCAAGCGCGCCAAGGTGCTGCCGCCCCAGCTGCTCGACGAGGTGCCGGACGCCGATGTCGTCGTGCACGCCGGTGACTGGGTCGACACCGCCACCCTCGACCTCTTGGCGGGCCGCGCCCGGCGGCTGATCGGGGTGTACGGCAACAACGACGGCCCGGAACTACGGGCGCGGCTGCCCGAGGTGGCGTACGCGGAACTGGCGGGGGTGCGCCTCGGCGTGGTGCACGAGACCGGCCCCGCGCAGGGCCGGGAGCGCCGGTGTGCCGAACGGTTCCCCGAACTCGATGTGCTGGTTTTCGGACACAGCCATATCCCCTGGGACTCCACGGCCGGCGACCGGCTGCGCCTGCTCAACCCGGGTTCGCCGACCGACCGCCGCCGGCAGCCGTACTGCACCTATATGACGGCGGAGATCACGGCCGGCCGGCTCACCGCTGTGGAGCTGCACCGCCTGCCCCGCAGACGGTGAGCCCGCCGGGTCCGGTCTCAACGGCCGAGCAGGCCCCGCACATAGGCCGCCTGCCCGGCATGCTGGAGGTCGTCGGCGACGACGCTGACGAGCCGGACGCCCAGGGTGACCGGCGGTGTCCAGGCGCGGTCGACGACGCGCTTCATGTCCTTGTCGTCGACCCCGGCCAAATACTGCACGGTGTTGTCGTGGACCGCGCCGTGATAGCCCATCAGCAGCTCATCGGTCAGATCCCGTACGGCCGCCACCTCCTTCGCGGAGTGGCCGTAGCCGGTGTCGTCGGGGGAGAACGGCAGGCCGAAGCGGTCGTACCAGCCGTCCGCGGTCCAGATCTGCTCGGTGCCGGCCACACCGGCGAGGTGGTCGTCCTGGATCCGGGTGAGATGCCAGACCAGCCAGCCGATCGAGTTGGCGCCGTCATCCGGGCGGGTACCGAGCTCATCGGGGTCGAGCCCGGTGACCGCGTCCTCGACACTCTCCCGGATACGTCCGAAGGCATCGACGAGCAGGTCCGTGCTGGCGTTCATGGGGGGCTCCTTTGCGGCGACGGAGGGCGTCAGCCCGGCAGCCCGCCCATGGTCGCAAGCCGGGCGCGGGAAACCGCGCGGGGCAGGCCGGGGGAGCGGTGATTTCCCCGAGCAACCGGTCCCCGGCAAGGCGTGACGACAGCGGCGCCCGGCGGCCGGGGGGCCACCGGGCGCAGCGTCATCACACCGATCGGGTCACCGCTCGGACGGGCCGGCCATCTCGGCCAGTACGGAGCGCCAGTCCTCGCCCGGCTGGAGACGCAGGGACGGGGACAGCCGGTCGGAGTGGTAGTGCCAGCGGTGGTCGAGGTCCGGATGGACCTCGTCCGCTTCGCGGATCTCGCTGTCACTGCCGAGCAGCTCGGTGAGCGTGGCGGCGAGATCCCGCCAGGTGACATGGCCGCTCACGGCGTTGGCGACGCCGTGCACAGGAGCATCCAGGCAGGAGACCACGGACCGGGCCAGGGCCGCGGCGTGCACCCAGGCCGCGCCGTACCAGGCATGGCCACCGGTACCCGGCCGGGGCAGCACCAGCGGCCGGCCCTCCCGTGCGGCCTGGTAGAGCAGACCCGTCGCGCCCCAGCGCAGCTGGTCCCGCAGCCGCTGGTGCGGCCCCCAGACGAGGGGGGAGCGGACGGCACTCGCCCCGCCCCGGCCCTGCGAACCGGCGGCCCGCAGCAGCAGCGCTTCACAGTCGAGCTTCGCCTGCCCGTACGGGCTCAGCGGCCGCCCCGGGGCGGACTCCTCCGCCACCCACTCGCCGGCGGGGTGCCCATAGGCGTCCACGCTGCTGACGAAGACGAACGGGCCGCGCGACCAGGCGCCGACCATCGCCGCCATCGCCGTCACATCGACCTCGGGGCGGGTGAACGTACAGGCCGCGTGGATGACCGCATCGGCGCTCTCGACGGCCTTGCGCAGCCCGGCCACGTCGGTGAGGTCGCCCTCGATCACGTCCACGCCGTCACCGGCGACCAGATGCGCGGATTCGGGGCGGGCCAGGGCCAGCACCGGGCGGCCCTGCGCGGCCAGTTCACGCAGGACGAAGGCGCCGACCCCGCCGGTGCCGCCGGTGACCAGGACCGTGCCCGCGCGCGAGCGCCGCGGACGGGCTGCGGTGACCGTGGGCACGGCGGCCCGTTCCGCTGCCCGGGCGTCCAGCAGCGCGGTGACCGCGCGCGGGGTGCGGGCCTGCATGATGTCCAGGCCGGTCAGCGGCAGTTTCAGCGCCCCGCGCAGCCGCTCGGCGAGCTGCACGGCGACCAGCGAGTGACCGCCGAGGAGGAAGAAGTCGTCGTCCGGCCGGGGCTGACGGCCCAGCAGCGCGGTGAAGCCTTCGGTCACGGCCTCGGCGTGGGCGCCCTCCGGCGCGGGCGCGGACGGCAGGCCGGGCAGCCGGGCCGGGTCGGGCGCGCCGTCGGCGGTCCGCGGCAGCGCGTCCAGCAGTGTCACGGCGGCGGGCACCAGGTCCGGCGCCAGCTCCGCCCGCAGACGGGAGCGGAGTTCGGCCGGTGTGGGTCCGCCGATCCCGCGCAGCACGGCATAGGCCAGCAGGGGGCTGCCGGCCGGTGCGAGCACCGCGGCCTCGGCCACCCCGGGGTGCGCGCGCAGCAGCGCCTCGGCCGGGTGGGCGTCGGCCCCGTCCCGCGGCGCCGGTACCGCCCCCGGCAACCGGGACAGCCGCAGCTCCGGGTCGTCGGCGACGGCGGTGAGCAGCGCGCCGTAGTGCGTACCGAGAGCGGCCGCGGCTTCCTCGTCCAGCGCGGCCCGGCCGTACTGGACGAGGCCGGCCGGGGCCTCGGTGTCCACCAGCGCGAAGGAGAGGTCGAACTTGGCCTCACCGGCGCCGACCTCGACATACTCGCTCACCGTGCCCGGCAGCCGCAGGGTGGTGGGTTCGCCCAGGACGTCCGCGCTGACCCGTATCAGGGCCGTCCCGTCCGTGTCGCGGGCGGCCGCCCCGAGCCGTTCCAGGATGAGATCGAAGGGCACCTCACGGCTCTGCTGGGCATCGAGCAGCGCCTCCCGTACGCGCTCCACGAGCACGGTGAAGGACGGGTCGCCGCCCGCGTTCACCCGGACCGGGAGGGTGTTGACGCACAGGCCGACCAGGCCGCGCATCTCCGCGCCCTGCCGGTGGCTGCCGGCGACGCCGATCACCAGGTCGTCCTGTCCGGTGAAGCGGTGCAGGGCGGCGAAGCCCGCGGCCAGGGCCACGGTGAACTGGGTGGCCCGGCGCTGCCGGCCCAGTTCGCGCAGGGCCGCCGGCACCCGCGGGTCGAGCGGGGCGGTGTGCGTTCCGGCGGACCGGGAGCCACCGTCGGCGGGCGGGTGCGCGGGGCGGGGCAGCCGCAGCGGGGAGATGCCGTCGAGGCGGGCCTCCCAGTGGCGCAGCCCCTGTTCGAGGCGGTCGGTGGCGGCCTGCTCCCGCCGGGCGAAGTCCGCGTACTGCGGGGGAGCGGGCTGCTCGGCGGCGGGACCCCCGGTAGCGGCCGTGTAGAGCTCGGCCAGTTCCCCGGCGACGGTCTCCAATGAGGCGCCGTCCAGGGCGATGTGATGGAACGTCAGCAGGACGGTGTGGTCCTGCGGGCCGTGCCGCAGGACCAGGGCACGCGGCACCGGGCCGGCGGCGAGGTCGAACGGGCGGTGCGCCTCCTCGGCCAGCAGCGCGCCGGCGCCGTCGGCGGCCGTCTCCACGACGCGCAGCGTCATGGCCTCGGGTGCGGGCAGCACCTCCTGGTAGGGCTCGCCGTCCTGGTGCCCGTACCGGGTCCGCAGAATCTCGTGGCGGCGCACCAGGGCCGTCAGCGCGGATGTCAGCGCGTCCAGGTCGAGCGGACCGCGCAGCCGGGTGGCGAACGGCACGCTGTACGAGGCGCCGCCCTGGCCCAGCCGGTCCATCAGCCACATCCGGCGCTGGGCGTGGGAGAGCGGCACGGGCCCGTGGCGGACGGTCTCGGGGGCGGGAGCGGGGCGGGCGGCGCGGGAGCGCGCCCGGCGCAGCAGTTCCTCCTGGAGCGCCGCCGCGGCGGGGGTGTCAGTGGGCATCGGTGTCCTCCGGGGCGTCGGGGCGCAGATCGCTGTGCGCGGCGAGCAGGGCCCGCTCGACCAGCGCGGCGTGTCCCGCCACCGTGGGGGCGGCGAAGAAGTCGGCGAGGGTCAGCTCGACACCGAGCTCCTCGCGCAGATCGTCGGTGACGGCCAGCGCCAGCAGCGAGTGGCCGCCCAGCGCGAGGAAGTCGGCATCCGCACGGGTGACTTCACGGCCCAGCGACCGGCTCCAGACCTCGGCGACCGCCGCTTCGAGCGGGCCGAGCGGACCGGCCGGGGCGGTGCCGGGCGCGTCCGTCGTGACGAGGTCCGTCAGGGCGCGGCGGTCGACCTTGCCGGAGGGCGTGAGCGGCAGCGTGTCGACGAGCCGCACCTCGTCGGGCACCAGATGGGCGGGCAGGACGGTCGCGAGCCGCTCGCGCAGCGTCTCGGGGCGGGGGACCGGCCCGGCCGCGGCCACGACGAAGGCCGCCAGCCGGGCGTCATCGGGGGAGGGGCGGTGCACGGTCACGGCCGCGTCGGCCACCTCGGGCCGCTCGCGCAGGGCGTGTTCGATCTCGGCCGGTTCGATCCGGAAGCCGCGGATCTTCACCTGGTCGTCGGTGCGCCCGTGGTAGTCGAGGAGCCCGTCCGGACGCCGGGAGACGAGGTCGCCGCTGCGGTAGAGGCGCCCCAGTTCAGGGTGCTGGACGAACCGCTCGGCGGTCAGCTCCGGCTGCCCGGTGTAGCCGTGCGCCAGCCGGCTGCCGCCGATCCACAGTTCGCCCTGCACACCGTCCCGGACCGGCCGGCCGGTGGCGTCGAGCAGATGCACGGCGGCCCCGGCGACCGGTCGGCCGATGGGCACCTGACCGTCGCAGTCGGCGTCGGTGACACGGTGGGTGGTGGTGAAGGTCGTCGCCTCCGTCGGCCCGTAGCCGTTGACCAGCTCCAGCCAGGGGAAGGCCCGCAGGACCGCCCGGGCATGGTGCGCGGACAGGGCTTCGCCGCCGACGATCACCGTGCGCAGCAGCGCGAAGATCCGGGAGCGGCGGCCGGCCAGCTGGTGGAAGAGCGCGGTGGTGAAGAAGGCGACGGTGACGCCGTGGCGCTCCACGTGCCGGGCCAGGTCCTCGAACGACGGCCGTTCGTCGGTGCACACCACCACCGCGGCGCCGTTGGCCAGGGCTCCCCACACCTCGAAGGTCGAGGCGTCGAAGGTCATCGGAGAGTGGAAGAGCACCCGGTCGCGGGGGGTGAGGGTGAGATACGCCGGGTCGGAGACCAGCTCGGCGATCGCATGGTGCGGCACGGCCACGCCCTTGGGGCGGCCGGTGGAGCCCGAGGTGAACATGATGAACGCCGTGGCGTCCGGGCCCGGTTCGGCCGCCGGGGCGGGGTCGTCGTCCACCAGCGGGTCACCGGGCAGCGCGAGGGTCGCCCCGGTGAGTGCCGCGGATTCCAGGAGCTTGCTGTCGCCGACGGTCAGCGTGGCACCCGCTTCGGCGGCCAGCGCCTCGGAACGGGCGCGCGGATGGGCCGGATCGAGCGGCACACACACGGCGCCCGCCCACCACAGCGCGAGCTGGGCGACGACCGTCCGGGCGCAGCGGGGCATCAGCAGGGCGACGGAGTCACCCGGGCCGACGCCGTGCGCCCGCAGATGCGCGGCGAGCGCGCGGCCCGCCGAGACCAGCTGCGCATAGGTGAGCGTGCTGTCGCCGTCCGCCACGGCCAGGGCGTCGGGGGTCCGGGCGGCGTGCCAGGCCACGAGGGCCGGCAGACCGGCCGAGGGCGCGGGCCGGTCGGCCGCGGCGCGCTCGGCGGACGCGCGGTGTGCGGGGGACGGGGTGCCTTCGGTGGGCACGGGGCCTTCCTTCCGGGTGTCGGGCAAGGACGGAGACGCGGGGGTGCGGGCGGTCATCTCAGGCACCCGCCGGCTGCCGGGCGGCACGCTCGTCGACGAGCCGGGCCACGGCGCGCAGATCCGGCTGGCGGAGCAGCTCGGGGGCGCGCAGCCGGATGCCGCTGTCCTTCTCGATGACGGTCAGCAGCCGGGCGGCGAGCACGGAGGTGCCGCCGGCCTCGGTGAAGTTGTCCGCCAGGGAGATCCCGGGCCGGCCGAGGAGGTCGCGGGCAGCGGCCAGCACGAGCCGCTCGCCGGGGGTGGCGTCGGCTGCCCCGTCGCCGTCCGGGGCGGTCCCGTCCGGAGCGGTGCCGCCGGAGCGGGGCAGGCCGGACTCGGCCGCCCGCCGGGTGAGTTCGGCCCGGTCCACCTTGCCGTTGGCGTCCAGGGGGAAGGAGTCCACGATCCGTACGTCCGAGGGGACGGCCTGCTCGGGCAGCCAGGTCCGCAGGGCCGGCAGCAGCGCCTCCGCCGTGAGCCCGGCACCGGCCGCCGCCCGTACGTACGCCACCAGGCGGGCCCGGCCGTCGGCGGTGCGCGGCGCGGTGACGACGGCGCTCAGGACCGCCGGGTCCTGCTCGAACGCGGCCTCCACCTCGGCCGGTTCGATCCGCACCCCGCTGATCTTGACCTGGTCGTCGAGCCGGCCGAGGAACTCCAGCTGCCCGTCGGCCGCCATCCGCACCCGGTCACCGGTGCGGTACACCCGCTCCACACCCGGCAGATCGAGGCCCTCGGGCACGGCAACGAAGCGGCGCGCGGTCAGCTCGGGGTCCAGATAGCCGAGCGCCAGCCCGCTGCCGCCGATGAGGAGTTCGCCCTCCGTACCGCGCTCGACGGGCCGGCCCTCCGGGTCGGCGACGATCACGGTCACGCCCGGTACGGGGCGGCCGATCGGCGGTGCGGAGACCCTGCCCGCCGCGCTGTCCGTGCCGTGCATGGCGTAGGTGGTGGCGACCACGGTCGCCTCGGCCGGGCCGTAGGCGTTGTGGACGGTGGCGGTCACCTCCGCGCCGGGACGGCGGCGCATCCGGTCACCGCCGACGATCAGATGACGCAGCCTCAGATCCTGCGGCCAGGGCCGGTCCAGCAGCGGCTCGACCATCGGGGTCGCCCCGATCGCCACCGACACCCCGGCGGTGCGCCACCAGTCGGCGAGCACCACGGAGTCCCAGCGGACCTCGTCCGGCGCGGGCACCAGCGCCGCTCCGGACGTCAGCCCGGCCCACAGCTCCAGCAGATGGGGGTCGAAGGCGACGCCGATCAGCAGCGACTGCCGGTCCCCGGGGCCGAGACCGGTCGTGGCGCGGTACCAGTCCAGCAGCCCGGCGAGCGCGGGCTCACCGACGGCCACCGCCTTGGGGCGGCCGGTGGAGCCGGAGGTCAGCACGGCGTAGAACGCCCCGGCGGGCGCGGAGTGCGCGCCGGCACCGGGCGCGGCGAAGGCCGCCACGACGGTGGTGGTGGCATTGGCCCCCTCGCCGGGCAGCGCCAGATCCAGCCGGTCGCCCGTGCGGTGCCGGGGCGGCAGCAGCGCGGGATCGCCGATCAGAGCGCCGACGTTCAGATCCTCGGTGACGGCGTCGGTGCGGCGCTCCCCGGGGCGGGGCCCCAGCGGCAGATACACGGCGCCGAGCCTGGCGAGCGCGACGGCGGTCACCACGAGGGCGGCCGAGCGGTCGAGGCAGACGCCGACCAGGTCTCCGGGCCGTACCCGGGCGCGCAGCGCCGCGGCGGCCTCGTCGGCGGCGGCGCCGATCTGCCGGTACGTCCAGCTGTGCGTCCCGTCGATCACCGCGGGCGCGTCGGGGGAGCGGCGGACCCACTCCTCGAAGCGGGCGAGGACCTCGGTCCCGCCGTCGGTGGCGGGGCGCGTGCCGTGGGCGATGCTCAGCGCGCCGGCGGTCGTCGGGGCCGCCGTCCGGGCGGTCATCGGCTGGGTCATCGGGACTCCGTCACGGTGGTCGAGGCGGCGGGAGAAGGCATGGTGCGGCCGGTGGCAGCGGTGCCGACGGCGGCGAGCGCGGCGGCCTGGTCGGTCAGCACCGGGTTCTGGAACAGCAGCCGCAGCGGCGGGCGCTGCCCCAGCCGCGGCTCCAGCCAGGAGGCCAGCTGCGCGGCGAGCAGCGAGTGGCCACCGGACCGGAAGAAGTCCGAGGACAGGTCGAACCGCTCGTGGCCCAGGGCCTCGCGCCAGCCCTCGACGAGCAGCGCCGTCATCGGATCGGCCGGCTCCACCGGTTGCCCGGCGCCGGACTCCTCGGCGGGGGCGGCCGGTTCCAGCGCGGCGGCGCTGCGGGTCAGCGCGGTCCGGTCCGGCTTGCCGCCGGCCAGCCGCGGCATGACGTCGAGCCGGGCCCAGCGCCCGGGGACCAGGGCGCTCGGCAGCCGTCGGCTCAGCTCCGTGTGCAACGCCTGCTCGTCCCACGGCCCGTCGTCGTCCGCGCTCTCCAGGAAGCCGACCAGCCGGGGCCCGCCGGGGGCCTCGCGGTCCAGGACGACGGCGCAGGACCGTCCGCCGAGCGCGGCCGAGGCGGCCGCCTCCACCTCTTCCAGTTCGATGCGGTAGCCCCGCAGTTTGATCTGGTGGTCCAGGCGTCCCAGGAAGTACAGCAGCCCGTCGAGGCCCCGGTAGCCGCGGTCACCGGTCAGGTAGACCCGCTCACCGCCGAGCGCCTCGACGCGGCGGAACCGGGCATCGGTGGCCTCGGGGTTGCCCACATAGCCCTCGGCCAACCCGGCCCCGGCGATGGCCAGTTCACCGACCGCGCCGTCCGGCAGCGGCTGGTGGTGGGCGTCCAGGACATGGACCCGCTCGCCGGGGAGCTCGGTGCCGAGCGGGATCTCCGCCCCCTCGGTGAGGCCGTCCCGGGTGATCTCGTGGACGGTGGAGCTGATCGCGGCTTCGGTGACGCCGTAGACGTTGAGCACGGTGCTGTCGGTGTCGGCCAGGAACGCGCGCAGCGCATCCGCCGGCAGACGTTCACCGCCGAGCACCAGCAGCCGCGGCGTCCAGTGACCGTCCCGCAGCGCGGGGCGCATCTCCTGACGGGTGGCCAGGAAGTAGCTGGTGGGCAGATTGGCCACGGTCACCCGGGCGGCGACCAGCAGTTCGGCCAGCTCGGTGCCGGTCGGGACCTCGCGCTCGGGGGCGACCAGGCACGCCCCGGCGTACAGCGACGGCAGCACCTCTTCGAGGGCCACGTCGAACGACGGCTGGGCGAACAGCAGCACCCGGTCACCCGCACCCAGGCCGAACCGGTCGGCCGCTCCGGTCAGATGGTTCTCCAGCGCGGCGCGGCCGACGGCCACGGGCTTGGGTACGCCGGTCGACCCGGAGGTGTGAATGAGGTAGGCGGCGCCGGGCACGGTCTTTGCCGCCCGCGCCGACGGCAGGTCCTCGCTGTCGACGGTGGCCGACGGCAGCCCGTCGGGGACGGCGACGGGGGCGTCCGCCGAGGTCAGCACCAGCGCCGGGCTCAGCCGCTCCAGCAGCAGCGTCAGCCGGGCCGGCGGATCGGACGGCGAGAGCGGGCAGTACACCGCCCCGGTGCGCAGACAGGCCAGCAGCGTCACGACCGAGTCGGCACCGCGGGGCAGCACGGCGGCCACCGGCTGACCGGCGGTCACCCCCGCCGCCAGCATCCGCTGGGCGAGCGAGGCGACCCGGTCCGCCAGGTCGCCGTAGGTGAGCCGGCGGGCGCCGACGAGCAGCGCGGGCAGCGAAGGGTCGTGGGCGGTGGCGGGGTCGAGCGGGTCGTGCGCCGGCGCCTGCACAGCGGCGGCCGGCAGGGCCGGCGGCAGCGGCGGCGCCAGGTCAGCGAGGGCGGTGCCGGGCGCGTCGAGATACGCCCGCAGCAGGTCGAGGAACCGCCCGGCCAGCAGCTTCGCCACGTCCTCGCCGAACAGGTCGGCGTCGTAGTCCCAGACCAGCGTCATGCCCGGTGCGCCGTGCCGGGGACCGACGCCGCGGCGGTCGTCCGGCAGCAGCACCACGTCCAGGTCGAACCGGGTGGTGCCGGTGTTGAAGCCCTCGAACAGAGTGATGTCCAGGCCGGGCACCTCGATGTCGGGCAGTTCGGCGTCGTGCGCGCTGAACATGACATCGAACAACGGGTTGTCCGCCCCCGAGGTGTGCAGCCCGAGCGCGCGGGTCAGCTCCTGGATCGGCACCTCCTGGTGCGGCAGCGCACGGATGAGGGTGTCGGTCACCTCGTCCATGGACTCCTCGGCCGGTGCGGCCGGGTCCAGACGGAGCGGGAGCGGGATGGTGTTGACGAACATGCCCACGGCGTCCGCGAAACCGCGCGGACGGTTGCCGACCGCGGTGCCGATCACCATCTGCGCGCGGCCGCTGTGCCGGCGCAGCAGCTCGGCGAAGAGCCCGAGGAGCGTGGCGAACGGGGTCAGACCACGGTCCCGGGCGTGGGCCCGCAGCCGCTCCGCCAGATCCGCACCGATCGACTGGCGCAACTGGCCGCCGTGGTGCCGCCGCCGGGCACCGGGCCGGGCCAGACCGGGCAGCGGCAGGTCGTAGGACTTGTCCCGCAGCGCCTCGGCCCAGAACTCCAGACCCTCCCGCCGCTCCGCGGTCGCCTCGTCCCC
>NZ_JBVHZH010000084.1:0-13991 GCF_055574515.1 Streptomyces sp. NPDC029466 | reverse complement strand
GCCGGACGAACTCCCACTCGGCATCCGACAGTTCATGGCGACGTATCACCCGACCATGATCCACCACCCGAGATCATTTGAAGACACTGCCTAGTGGTGAAACAGCTCCTCCAGGGAGGCGTCGGCGCGCTCTCCGCCGCGTACGGCTTCGACGACGGCCTGGTGAAAGGTGCGGCTGGCCTCTTCGGAATCGCACGGGACGGGGCTGCCGGCCATGGTGTACCAGTCCGACGCCCCGGTGTACTGCACGGCTACGTGGGCCAGGTTCTCCGACCAGGTCGTGTGAATGGTCAGGTCACCGTTGATCACGCCGATCTCCGCGGTGTGAACCGCGCCAGGTAGGGCGTGGATCCCCACAGTGGTCCAAGATGCCCAGGTCATGATGTTCCCCTCGGCGACAAGGGCCCCGGCCGGCGGCCGGGCGCGGTGACTCAAGTTTGGCACTTGAGGTGCGGCGGCGCACCGCATGCGGTGCCACGGATTCCGCCTGAGGCGCGGAGGCCGGGCCGGGCCTGGAAACCTCAAGCTATTTGAAGGAACAACTTGCAGGTGTGGGCCCGGTGCCTGGGCGTCCGGCCGGGCGGAGCCAAGGGGCAGACCCGGAGGTCCGTGGGGAAGCTCAGTCGATGACCGTATGGAAGAAGGTGACGGCGGCACCGAAGGCGGCGCCGCCGACGAGGGTGGCGGAGGCCGGGGTGCCGCCGTTGAAGAAGGTGAGCACCCCGGCGGCGATAGCGGTGAGGGCGCCGAGGAGGAAAATGACGGCGGCGCGCTGACTCAGCAGGGTTGATCTGTTGTCGGACACATCAACTCCGATCTGCGCGGGAGCGAAGGGTCGCTCGGTGCGGATGCTGATGCTCTGACTGATCATCTCATCTCTTGTCCAGAATTTTCGGCAGCACACGACGAAATTCCCAAAGGGATGGGGAAAAGCCGCGATGTGGCGGCAGTCGTGGAGTGATGACGGGGAGTCATGCCGGTCGTCGGCCGCCACGGATCAGTTGCGTCCGCGAACGGGGCACCGGCCGTGGCCCCGCCGCCGCGCCCCGCCGCCACGTCACCGGGCGGGGCTGCTCCCCCTGTGCGGGGCCCGCATCCCGCCCTCCATCTGCCGGGTGACCGCGAGCACCGCCATATCGTCGTCGCGCGGGCCGCCGGTCCAGTGCTCGACGTCCCGCACCAAGCGGTCGATCACGTCCTGTGGCCCCCGGAACGGGCCGTGGCCCGCCAGCTGCGTCGCGGGATCGTAGAAGCGGCCGGTGGCGTCGCGGGCCTCCGTCACGCCATCGGTGATCAGCAACAGGGTGCTGCCCGCCGGGAACGGCCGGTCGGCCGGGAGGGTGCGTTCCACTCCCAGCGTGCCCATGCCCAGCGGCAGCCCCGGATCACCGGCCTCCAGGACGCGTACCTCGTCGTCGTGGCAGAGGTAGGGCGCGGGGTGGCCGCAGTTCAGCATCCGCAGGCCCGCGGCCCCCGGGAGGACTTCGCAGAGCAGGGCCGTGATGAAGCCCTCCAGCCGGTCCTCCTCGGAGGTGTGCTCGCTCTCCCGCAGCAGGGCGCGCTCCATCCGGTCGGCCAGCGTCGCGAGGTCCGGCTCCTCCTCGGCGGCCTCGCGGAACGCGCCCAGCAGCACCGACACCGCGCTCACCGCGCCCAGCCCCTTGCCGCGCACATCGGCGATCAGCAGCCGGACGCCGAACGGAGTCCGCTGGACGGCATAGGCGTCGCCGCCGATCCGGGCCTCGCTCTGGGCGGCCTGGTAGCGGGCGGCGACGGCCAGCGGGCCGATGCGTTCCGGCGGCGCGGGCAGCACGGCACGCTGGGCGGCCTCCGCCACCGAACGCACCACATCCAGATGGCGTCCGTGGCGGGCGATCACCCGGTTGACGCCGACCCCCATGAGCGCGGCGAAGAGGGTGTTGATGAGCTCCAGGTATCCCACGATGTCGCCTGCGGTGCCGTCCTTCACGGTCAGCGCGAAGACGCCGCCGACGATGGCGGCGCCGATGGCGAGGGTGTGCCGCAGGGAGAGCAGCGCACCGGCCGTCACGCTGGCGGCCGTCAGCATCGGGTCGCCCCAGTAGTCGGCCGGCGAGAACGCGTCCCAGGCGAGCCCTCCGGCGACCAGGACGCTCGGAGCGAACTCGACATATCGGGGCCATCGGGGGGCGAGGGAGGGCATAGGCATTCCTGACCAGCTGTCCATGTCGGCTAGCAGGAATATGCCTTTTTTGTGCTGTTTTATACCGGGGGTGTGGTGGTCGGCACGCGCCGTTGCGTCCCGTGCGTGGGCCAGCCGCGGTACGCCGGCGGTGGGGAGCGGGGGGAGCGGGGGAGCCGGGGAGTCGGAAACCGGAAGTCGCCCATCGAGCCGATGTTGACCTTCCTGTTGACCTTCCTGTCGACCATCCGCGCAGTGATCGGCGCACCGGTCGCACAGTCCTGACACCGCACCTTGTACGCCCTGGGGCATGGCGGTCTCCAGAGCATGGCGGTCTCCAGGACATGGCGGGGGACGGGAGCGGGAGCGGTCGGGCATCCGTCCGGCTCAGCGAATACGGCCCTCCGGCGCCCGTGTCGCCGGGCCGTCCCGTCGGCCGCCGGATAGCGTCGAAGACCGGTACAGCGCCGCCCCGCCGCCGCCCGGCCATCACGGCGCGGGCCCCTCCCCGGTGCCCGGGTGGCCGACGAGGAGGTGGGCCGTGACCACGTGGCCGGCCGTACTGTTCGCACTGCTCGCGGCGGCCAGCAACGCGCTGGCCACGGTCCTCCAGCGCCGGGCCGCCCGCACGGTCCCGCTCTCCGCCGGACTGCGCCTGGGGCTGCTGGTCGACCTGCTGCACCGGGCCGTCTGGCTCGGCGGGATGCTCGCGGTCGTCGCCGCGGCCTGTTTCCAGGCGCTGGCACTGTCCCAGGGAGCGCTGTCCGTGGTGCAGCCGCTCTTCGTCCTCGAACTGCCCCTCGCCCTGCTCATCGGACGGGTCCTCCTCGGGGGACACATCCCCCGCTCCGGCTGGGTCGGGGTGGCGCTGCTCGTCGTCGGCCTCGGCTCCGCCCTCGCCGCCGCCGCGCCCACCCTCGGCACCACCCATGCCCCCTTCGACCGCTGGGTGCCCGCGCTGGCGGTCTGCGCCGCGGTGATCGTCATGGCGGTCGGTGCCGCGCTCCGGCGCGGGGCGGGCGGCGTACGGGCCGCCTGCTTCGCCGGGGCGACCGCGGTCGGATACGCCCTCACGGCGGCCATGCTGAAGGACGCCACGCATGCCTGGCAGACCGGCGGCCCCGCCGCATTCTTCAGCACCTGGCAGACCTATGGCTTCGCCCTGACCGGCGTACTGGCCATCTTCCTGCTGGAGAACGCCATGCAGTCGGGCCCGCTGACCGCCTCGCAGCCGGTCCTCACGCTCGGCGACGCGCTGCTGAGCCTGTCGCTGGGCGTCACCCTCTTTGACGAACGGGTACGGGCCGGCTGGTGGCTGCTGCCCGAGGCGGTGGGCGTCGCGCTGGTCCTGTGGGGCGCGGTGCTGCTGTCCCGCGTGGCGCTGGCCCGGGACCTGACAGGTGCTCAGGACGAGGCCCCGGCCGCCGTCCGCGAGGGTACGGAGCCCGGACCGGCGGACATCTGAGCCGGCCGCCCGGAGCCCCGGGCCCGCCGGCTCACAGCCCAGACGATCCCGGTGTGCAGGGCGCGGGTGGCCCGCATGGCGCGCGCGTGGTCGTGGGTCCACACGCTCGCGGCAAGCCCGAACCGGACCCCGTTCGCCGGCCGGAGGGCCTCGGCCGCGTCCGTGAAGGGCTGCACCGTGACGACCGGGCCGAAGATCTCCTCCTGCGCGATCTCGTCGTCCTGGCGTACCCCGGCCACGACCGTGGGGGAGTGGAACCACCCCGGTCGCGCCGGTCCCGTCCCTCCCGTCACCACCTCGGCATGGTCCGGAAGACGGCTCAACAAGGCTTGTACGGAGGCGAGTTGGGCTGCGCTGTCGAGCGGGCTGAAGTCGGCGACCGGATCGCCGGGCGGGCCGGTCCGCAGGGCCTGCGCCGCCGTGGCGAACGCGGTCACGAAGGCGTCGTAGCGTCGGCGGTGCACCAGAAAGCGGGTGGGCGCGGTGCAGTCCTGCCCGGCCCAGGTGGTGCGCCTGCTGAGCGGGGACGAGAGCGGCACACGGGGCTGAGCAGGGGTCTGTCAGACGAGGGGGGCTCGCCGCCGGACCCGTGGCGTACCCAGGCGGGCGTCGCGGTCCCCGGCTGTTCCGGAGCCGTGCCTCACCCCGTGCCGCTGATGCTCTGCGGTTCGATGACGAAGAGCACGCGTTCCTCGTCGCGGCCGCCGTACCAGGGGTAGGGCCCGCCGAGGTACTTCTGGGCGAGCTGTTCGATGTGCTCGACCGCGCCCTCGGTCGTGGTCTCGACCACCCGGCCGCGCACCTGGAAGTAGCGCGCGGGGTGATCCGGGTCGGAGACCGCGACGGCCACGCGGGGGTCGCGCCCGATGT
The DNA here is from genome assembly GCF_055574515.1 of Streptomyces sp. NPDC029466. NCBI lineage: Bacteria > Bacillati > Actinomycetota > Actinomycetes > Kitasatosporales > Streptomycetaceae > Streptomyces > Streptomyces sp. NPDC029466. Next base: position 9,495 of record NZ_JBVHZH010000084.1, on the reverse strand, counting down.
TCCGGGTCTTGACATGGCTCCGGACGCTGTTGATCAGCACATGGGTGCCGTCGGTGTCGACCCAGGTCTGGGTCAGCTGAGGGGATCCGTCGGGCATCGAGGTGGCCAGAAAGCAGACGCTCGGCCGGCGCAGCAGCGCGAGAAGTTCAGGGGGCAGGTGCACAGCGGTCTCCGGCCGGTCGGATGGCGGCGGCGGGCTTTCGGTTTCCGTGCGCCGCCGGGTTTACGTGCGCCGCTCGTAGAGGGGGCGTGGCGGAGCATATACGGCCGGGCCGTTGCCTCCGCGCCCCCATCTCCGCGCCCGTACCCCGGGGTTGGGCGGTGCGGAGCGGATGATTCCAGCCGCTATGCTTGCTGGATACAAGCAAGGTATCCACGGTCCGATGACCGCACCACGTCCGATGACCGCACCGCGAAGGATCACGACGATGAGTAAGGGCACGGTCCATGACTGCGACCGGGCTGCCCCGGAGGTCACGGCCTCGTCGGGGCTGGAGGAGGCGGCCGCCGGGCTGGGAACGGAGATCGTCCGCTTCTCGCGGCTGATCGCGGCCTGGAAGCAGCGGGCAAAGGGCGACGGTGGTGCCGCCGACCGGGTGCTGCTGGCCAGGCTGGTGGTCGGCGGGGATCAGCGGGCGACCGATCTGGCCGCCGATGCGTTCCTCGACCTGTCGACCGTCAGCCGGCAGGTGCGCTCGCTGGTGGAGCGCGGCCTGGTGACCCGTCGCCCGGACCCGGAGGACCGCCGTGGGTCGCTGCTGGCCGCGACCGAGGCCGGGCGTGCCGCGTTCGCGCACTACCGCGCCCAGCGCGACGCGGAACTGGCCGCGCTCCTCGAACCCTGGTCGCCCCAGGACCGGGCCGACCTGATCCGGCTGCTCGGCCGTCTCAACGAGGACATGGCAGAACGACAACACACACGGCTGGGTCCCGGGGGAGACCAGGGCGCCACCGTGGAGCAGGGAGACCTACGTACATGAGCACCGCCACCTCCCCGCCCGGGGCGGGAACCGGGGAGATACCCGGACCAGGAGTCCTGAGTCACCGTCAGATCCTCACCATCCTCAGCGGTTTGATGCTGGGGATGTTCCTCGCCGCGCTCGACCAGACCATCGTCAGCACCTCGATCCGGACCATCTCCGACGATCTGCACGGCCTCAGCCAGCAAGCCTGGGCGACCACCGCCTATCTGATCACCTCGACGATCGCCACGCCGCTCTACGGCAAGTTGTCCGACCTCTACGGCCGCAAGCCGTACTACCTGGCCGCGATCACCATCTTCGTCGTCGGTTCGGTGCTGTGCACCTTCTCCACTTCGATGACCGAACTCGCCGCGTTCCGGGCGGTGCAGGGCCTGGGCGCCGGTGGTCTGATGTCGCTGGCGCTGGCGATCATCGGGGACATCGTCCCGCCTCGTGAACGCGCCCGCTACCAGGGCTACATGCTGGGCACCTTCGCCACCTCCAGTGTGGCCGGGCCGCTGATCGGCGGGGCCCTCGCCGGGCAGGACCAGCTGCTGGGCATCACCGGCTGGCGCTGGGTCTTCCTGGTCAACGTCCCGATCGGGATCATCGCGCTGTTCGTGGTCGCCAAGGTCCTCAACATTCCGCACACCCGGCGCGACCACCGCATCGACTGGTGGGGAGCGCTCACCCTCTCCGTCGGTGTGGTGCCGCTGCTGCTCGTCGCGGAGCAGGGCCGGGAGTGGGGCTGGGACTCCTCCCGGTCGCTCGCGTGCTATGCGATCGGTGGCGTCGGCATCATCGCCTGGATCTTCGTCGAGCGGTGGATCGGCGATGACGCGCTGATCCCGATGCGGCTCTTCCGCAACGGCACCTTCAGCAAGACCAGTGTGCTGTCCGTGCTGATCGGGATGGGGATGTTCGGCGGGATGCTCATGATCCCGCAGTACCTCCAGATCGTGAAGGGCGCCAGCCCCACCAGCTCGGGTCTGGAAATGCTGCCGCTGATGGCGGGCATGTTCATCGCCTCGATCGCGTCGGGCCAGATCACCGCCAAGACCGGCCGCTACAAGGTCTTCCCGATCATCGGGACCGCGCTGATGATCGCGGCGATGCTGCTCTTCCACTTCCGGGTCCAGTGGGACACCCCGCTGTGGGAGACCATGATCTACATGCTGGTCTTCGGCCTCGGCCTGGGCGGCTGTATGCAGACGCTGGTGCTGGCGGTGCAGAACGCGGTGCCGCCGCGGGACATGGGGGTGGCGACCGCCTCGTCCACGTTCTTCCGTCAGATGGGCGCCACCGCCGGAACCGCGGTCTTCCTGTCGGTACTGTTCAGCACGGTCGGTGACAAGATCTCCGCGGCGTTCAAGGACGCGGCGTCCACCGAGCGTTTCCAGGCCGCGCTGCATGACCCCGCGGTGCTGCACGACCCCGCCAACAAGCCCGTGCTCGACATGCTCAAGCACCCCGGCAACGCGGACTCCTCGGGCGTGCTCAGCGACTCGTCGTTCATCCAGCACCTCGACCCGCGGCTGGCCGAGCCGTTCAAGCGCGGCTTCGCGGACTCGATGCACACGGTCTTCCTCATGGGGGCGATCGTCGTCGCGCTGGCCTTCCTGCTGATGTGGTTCATCAAGGAGGTCCCGCTGCGGCAGATCTCCGGGCTCCAGGCCCGTGCGGAGGCCGACGCCGAAGCCGATGCGGCGGCCGGATCCGCCGGTGGTGCGGCGGACGCCGTCGACGGGGCGGCGGACGGTGCCGAGGACGCGGTGGTCACCCCGCCGCCGTCCGGGCCGTCCGAGCCCGTCGGTGCCCCGCGCGCCGACGCCGTACCGGCCGTGGCCGCGGCATCCGCACCCGCCGCGGACCGTGGCATCGGCACGACCGGGCCGGAGATCCGGGGAACCGTACGGGACAGCGAAGGCCGGCCGGTGGACCGGGCCGCGGTCACTCTGATCAGCGTCGACGGCCGGCAGCTCGGCCGTGCCTCGACCGCGGCCGACGGCGGCTACGCCCTGCCCACGACGGGCGCCGGCAGCTATGTGCTGATCGGCTCCGCGGGGACCCGGCAGCCGCAGGCCGTGACCGTAGTGGTGGGCGGCGAGCCGGTCTCGTACGACCTGACCCTCGGCGGCGCGGTCGGTCTTGAGGGCGAGGTCCGCGACGAGAAGGGCGAGGAGCCGGTGCCCGGCGCGCTCGTGGTGGCCACCGATGTCACCGGCGAGGTCGTGGCGTCAGGAGTGGCCGGCCAGGACGGGAGCTTCGCGTTCGGTGAACTGGCCCCCGGCAGCTACACCCTGGCCGTCAGTGCCGCCCGCCACCGCCCGTCCGCCCTCCCGGTGGAGGTCACCACCGGCGACCGCAACTGGTACGAGGTCCGGCTGACGCCCGGCGCCCAGGTCCGCGGCACCGTACGCACGGTGCACGGCAGCCCGGTCGACGACGCCCGGGTGACCCTGCTGGACCCGGCGGGAAATGTGGTGGGCACCGCCACCAGCGGGCACGACGGGGAGTATGTCTTCACCGACCTCGACAGCGGTGACTACACCCTGATCGCCAGCGGCTACCCGCCGGTGGCCACCCCGCTGCAGGTGGCGGCCGCCGGAGACGGTGAGTTCGACATCGAGCTGGGGCACGACCCGGTGCGGTGACGGCCGGGGGAATACGGCACAACGAGGGCCCGGCGCACGCGGAGCGCCGGGCCCTCGGCCCTGACCGGTGGGGCGCCGCTCCACCGCCCCGCGCCACGCTCACCAGTACGAGCGCCCCCCATCGGGTTTGTTCGCAACAGCCCCGGCTCAGTACAGTTCCGCCGAAGCTTGAATAGAACACACGATCCCAGGAAAGCGGCAGCGGCGATGACGGTGACCGAAACAGGCCGGGCCGATGGCACGGGTATCGACTCGGAGCGGATGGCGGTCTGCCTGAGCGTGCTGGAGGAGCTCGACGCGCTGCCCGTCGACCACCCGGACGCGATCACCATACGGCGCGCCACCGCCGGCATCTACCGCAAGGTGAAGCAGCGGCGGCGGCAGGAACGCCGGGCGGCCAAGAGCGCCAACGACAGGGCGGTGACCGCGGCCACCGCCACCGGTGCCCCCGACCGGATCGACGACGAGACCCAGGGCCTGGCCCTCGCCAGCTCCGTGAGCACGGAGCTGGCCGGCATCCTGGAGCGGCCCCGGTCCTGCTACACCTGCAAGAGCCGCTATGTCGAGGTCGACGCCTTCTACCACCAGCTCTGCCCGCCCTGCGCCAAGGAGAACCGGGCCCGCCGCGACGCCGGCACCGACCTCACCGGCCGGCGCGCGCTGCTCACCGGCGGCCGGGCCAAGATCGGCATGTATATCGCGCTGCGTCTCCTGCGCGACGGCGCCCACACCACCATCACCACCCGCTTCCCGAGCGACGCCATCCGCCGCTTCAAGGCGATGCCGGACAGCGCGGACTGGCTGCACCGGCTGAAGATCGTCGGGATCGATCTGCGGGACCCGGCCCAGGTCATCGCGCTCGCCGAGACGGTGAGGGCCGAAGGCCCGCTGGACATTCTGATCAACAACGCCGCGCAGACGGTCCGCCGGTCACCCGAGGCGTACGGACAGCTGATCGCCGCAGAGTCGGCCCCGCTGCCCGCCGGGGAGCTGCCCGCCTCCGTCGTCCTCGGGCACTTCGGCAGCGGCGCCCCCGCGGCCCTCCCCGCCGCCGCGGGCACGTCCGGCGCGCTGACCGCCGCCGACCTCACCGCCCTCGCCCTGACCACCGGCTCCGCCACGCCCGCCCGGATCGAGGCGGGCACCGCGATCGACGCGGGTGGGCTGGTACCGGATCTGCACGCCAGCAACAGTTGGATCCAGAAGGTGGACGAGGTCGACCCGGTCGAGCTGCTGGAAGTCCAGCTGTGCAATATGACCGCCCCCTTCCTGCTGGTGAGCAAGCTGCGCCCGGCGATGGCGGCGGCCCCGGCGCGGCGCAAGTACGTGGTGAACGTCTCCGCCATGGAGGGCCAGTTCAGCCGCGGCTACAAGGGCGCCGGCCACCCGCACACCAATATGGCCAAGGCGGCGCTGAACATGCTCACCCGCACCAGCGCGCGGGAGATGCTGGAGACCGACGGCATCCTCATGACCGCCGTGGACACCGGCTGGATCACCGACGAGCGTCCGCACCCCGACAAGATGCGGCTGGCCGACGAGGGCTTCCACGCCCCGCTCGACCTGGTCGACGGCGCGGCCCGGGTGTACGACCCGATCGTCCGCGGCGAGCGCGGTGAGGACCTGTTCGGCTGCTTCCTGAAGGATTACGCGCCCACGGCCTGGTGACCGGGGGAGGCACCGGCGGCCTGCCGGGCGTTCCCGGCACCCGCGGCCTCCCCGGCAGGCCCGGCGGCCGCGGTGCCGCCACCGCTTCCCACCGCGGGGAGCGCGGCGCGCAACAGTTCCAGCAGGGCACGGGCGGCGGGGCCGGCGGGGCCTGCCGCCCGCCAGGCCAGGGCGACCCGGCCGCGCGGCCGCGGCGCGGTGATCTCCAGCGTGCGCAGACCCGCGGCGGCCGCCTCGTCCGCCGGCAGGGCCGGGACGACGGCCACCCCGAGGCCACGCGCCGCCAGCCGGGCCAGGACGTGCGGGGCGGCCGCCTCGAAGGCGATCCGGGGCCGGAACCCCGCCTCCGTACAGGCTCGTTCGAGCACCCCGCGCAGTCCGGTACCGCGCGGCAGGCTGATCAGGGCACGGTCGCGGAGCGCGGTCAGCGGGATGCCCGTCCGCCCGGTGTCCGCCGTCAGGAGGGCGTCGCCCGGTGCGACGGCGGCGACGAGGGGCTCGTCCACCACGATCTGGCAGGCCGTACCCGGCGGCGGCGCCTCGTCCATGAGGCCGATCACGGCGATATCGAGCGCACCGTTCTGGAGTGCGCCGAGCATCCGCTCCGAGGTGTCCTCGGTGAGCGAGATCTCGACCTGGGGGTGGGCGTCGTGGAAATCGGCGAGGAGGGAGGGCATGTCGAACCGGCTACTGGCGGCGCCCGAGAGCAGGCCGATTCTGACGCGGCCGCGGAGCAGCCCGCTGAACTGGTCCACGGTCTGCCGTATCCCTTCGGCGGCGGCGAGCGCGGCCCGCGCATGGGTGAGGACGGCCGCACCCACCTCCGTCACGGTCACCGACCGGCCGGAGCGGTCGAGCAGCGGCTGCCCCAACTCCCGTTCCAGCTGCCGGATCTGGGCGCTCACCCCCGGCTGCGCCAGATGCAGACGGGCGGCGGCCCGGGTGAAGTTGGCCTCCTCCACCACGGCGACGAAGTACTGGAGCTGTCGAAGTTCCATAACTGGTGATTCTAGAGAGCAGAACCACCCGCTCTTGGACTTATGGCGGCGCTGCCAAGATCCTTGACACCAGGGGCGGTTCGAGAGGAGAACTCCGATGGACACCAAGGCGGCGATCGCGGCCGAACGCCGGGAACTGGCAGCCCTGCTGGACGGTTTGCCGGCCGGGCAGTGGGACGCACCGACGCTGTGCGCGGGGTGGCGGGTGCGGGAGGTCGTGGCGCATATGTCGATGGGGTTCCGCTACTCGCTCCCCAAGACGCTCGCCGAACTCGTCCGCGCGGGAGGCAATCTCCACCGGATGACCGACCGGTGCGCCCGCAGGGACGCGGCCGCCGCTTCGACGAGCGAGCTCGCCGGCTTCCTCCGGGAGCATGCGCACCATCCCTGGACGCCGCCGGTCGGCGGCTTCGCGGCGGCCCTGGGGCACGACGTGGTGCACGGCCTGGACATCACGGTCGCCCTGGGCCACGACCGGCGCGTCCCCGAAGACCGGGTGCGCCTCCTCCTGGAGAAGATCACCCCCGGGTCGGCCAGGTTCTTCGGCGCCGACCTCCGCGGCATCCAGCTCCGCGCCGACGACCTCGACTGGTCCTTCGGCACCGGCACACCGCTCTACGGCTCGGCCCAGGACCTGCTGCTGGTCGCCTACGGCCGCAAGCTGCCGCCCGGCCGGCTCCGCGGGGAGCCGCACCCGCGCTTCGTCGCCGGCTGAGCGGCGCGGCGGCACGACGGCCGCTCAGCCGGTACGGAGCGGCCGCCACCCATGATCAGCCGGGCGCCCGGACCTCCGGGGTCCAGCCTGCCGGCCCGTCCGCCGGCCCGTCCGTCAGGCCGTCAGCCCGTGACGGTCCAGCAGCGGACCGATCTCCGCGTCGCGGCCGACCACCGCGCGGAACGCCGCGAGCGGGTCGACACTGCCGCCCCTGCCGAGGAGTTCCCGGCGGAAGATCTCACCGCTCGCCCGGATCGTCCGCCCGTTCTCCCGGAACCAGCGCACGGTGTCGGCGTCGAGCACCTCGGCCCAGCGGTAGCCGTAGTACCCCGCCGCGTAACCGTCGCTGAAGATATGGGCGAAGTAGCCGGTGCGGTAGCGCGGCGGGATCGCGGCCATCGCCAGCCCGTAGCGCTCCAGCGCGGCCGCCTCGAACGCCTCCGCCTCGTCCTCGCCCGGCATCTCGCCGTCCGCGGAAAGGGTGTGCCAGGCCCAGTCCAGCACCGCGGCGGCCTGGTGCTCCACCATCCGGAAGCCCGCCCCGAAGTTCTCCGCCTCACGCAGCCGGGCGGGGAGTTCGGCCGGCATCGGCTCACCCGTGACGTGGTGCCGGGCGTAATGTGCCAGCACCTCGGGCCAGTCCGCCCACATCTCGTTCACCTGAGACGGGAACTCGACGAAATCACGGGGGACTTGGGTGCCGGAGAGCAGCGGATAGCGGACATCGGAGAACAGGCCGTGCAGCGCATGCCCGAACTCGTGGAACAGCGTGTTGACCTCACTCCAGCTCAGCAGCACCGGCTCGCCCGCCGGAGGCTTGGCGACATTCAGGTTGTTGACCACCACCGGCCGCTGCCCGAGCAGCTTCGACTGCGCCACCAGCGAGTCCATCCAGGCGCCGCCCCGTTTGGACTCGCGGGCGTGGAAGTCACCGATGTACAGGCCGAGCGGGCTGCCGTCGGCGTCGTGCACCTCGTAGATACGGGCGTCCGGGTGGTACGAGACCAGATCGGGGCGCCGGGTGAAGGTGATCCCGTAGACCAGCCCGGCGGCGTGGAAGACACCGTCGTGCAGCACGGTGTCCAGCTCCAGGTAGGGCCGCAGCGCCGCCGCGTCGAGGTCGAACCGCTCCTTGCGCACCCGTTCCGAGTAGTACTGCCAGTCCGCCGCGCCGATCTCCGCCACCCCGGCCGCCTCGGCCAGCGCCGCGCCCTCCCGCTCGGCGTTGGCGACGGCCGGGGCGACCAGCCGGCCGAACAGCTCCTCGACGGCCGCCGTGGTGCCGGCGGTCCGGTCCGCGACCTCCCAGGCGGCGTGATGGGGGTAGCCGAGCAGCGCGGCGCGCTCGGCGCGCAGCCCGGCCAGGGCGACGGCGACCGGGCCGTTGCTGTCGATACCGCGCCCGAGGGAGGCGGCGAGCAGCCGCTCGCGCAGCGCGGGATCCTCCAGCGCGGCGAGTTCGGTCTGGCAGGAGAAGTTCTTCAGGGTGAGCGCGAACTTGCCGGGGTGCCCGAGCGCCCGCGCCTGCTCGGCGGCGGCCGCGATCCGGTCCGCGGGCAGGCCGGCGAGCTCCTCGGCCCGGTCCAGCACCAGCGCGGCGGCCGCGGTGGCCGCCCGCAGATTCTGCATGAACTCGGTGCTCAGCGCGGCGATTTCGGCATTCAGCTCGCGCAGCCGCCGCTGCTGCTCGGGGGCGAGCCGGGCACCGGCCCGTACCCGGTGGGTGTGGTGGCGTTCCAGCAGCCGCAGTTGCTCCTCGTCCAGCCCGAGTTCCCCGCGCTGCTCGTACAGCGCGTCCAGCCGGTCGAACAGAGCGGGGTCGAGCAGCAGCAGGTCGGCATGGGCGGCCAGTTGGGGCGCGATCTCGACCTCGAGTGCCTGGATCTCCTCGTCGGTGTCCGCCGCCACCTTGTTGAAGAACACCCGGCGCACCCGGTCCAGCACCGCACCGCTGCGCTCCAGCGCCTCCACGGTGTTCTCGAAGGTCGCCGGCTCGGCACCGGCGCCGATCGCCGCCACCTCGTCCCGCTGGTCGGCCATGCCGCGGGTGAACGCGGGCAGGAAGTGATCGTTCCGGATCCGCGCGAAGGGCGGCAGTGCGTACGGCAGATCACTCGGCTCGAAGAAAGGATTCGACGTCGTCACGGACCGACACTACGCCCGGAGACGGCGCCGGGTCCGGTAGTCGTCCCAGGAGGCGGCCCCCCCGTCCCGCCGCGGCCGGTTACGGCCGTCCCGGTGAGCATCTCGGGGTCATCCGTGATGTGATCGAAGGCGAGGCATGCAAGCACACTCCTGCGACAGGAGGAATCATGGCCACCAAGTTGCGAGCCCGAGACATCATGTCCGGCGGAGCGCACTGTGTGGGTGCACACGAGTCCTTGCACGACGCGGCGAAGATGATGCGGGATCTGGACGTCGGCTGCCTGCCCATCTGCGGCGACAACAACAAGCTCACGGGCCTTATCACCGACCGTGACATCGTCATCGCGTGTTGT
>NZ_JBVHZH010000083.1:5312-14466 GCF_055574515.1 Streptomyces sp. NPDC029466 | reverse complement strand
GCCCTTTGGGCTGCTCCCCTTCGGGTGAACCCACGACATCACCAGAACGAGCGTGGCCTTTGTGACCTACCAGCTGACCGCCGAACGGGCCGGCGCGGCGCCGCGCCGCGTGGTGGCCGGCACCGACTGCGACTATGTCGAGCTGCCCGGACGCGGACTCGTCGGCTGGCCCGTCCCCGCCGGGGACGACTGCGGTCATGTGCCCGGCGGGGGCGAGCGCGACAGCGTGCGGAGCGCTCTCGGGGCGGGGTGAGCGCGGCGCCCCGGGGTGTTCCGGGGCGCCCTGGAGGTGTCCGCCCGCGAGCCCGCCTCAGTCCTCCTCGTCGGCCCCGCCCGCGTCGGGCGACAGGCTCTGCTCGGTCCAGATGATCTTGCCGGTGGGGGTGTAGCGGGTGCCCCACCGCCGGGTGAGCTGCGCGACGATGAACAGTCCGCGGCCGCCCTCGTCGGTGGTCCGGGCGTGGCGCAGCCGCGGCGACGTACTGCTGGCGTCGGAGACCTCGCAGATCAGCACGTCCTGCCGGATCAGGCGCAGGGTGATCGGCGCGGTGGCGTGGCGGATGGCGTTGGTGACCAGTTCACTGACGATCAGCTCGGTGGTGAACAGCAGCGCGTCCATGCCCCACGCGGTCAGCTGCCGGTCGGCGAGGCCACGGGCGGTGCCGACGACGGCCGGATCGCAGGTCAGCTCCCAGGAGGCGACCTGTTGCGCGTCCAGGGCGTGGGTCCGGGCGAGGAGCAGCGCGGCGTCGTCCGACGGCGGGCCGGTCAGCAGCGACTTGATCACGTTCCCGCCGAGCTCCTTCAGCGTCTCCCCGGGCACCGCGAGGGCATTGCTCAGCCGGGACAGCCCCACCTCGATGTCCTGGTCGCGGGTTTCGATCAGCCCGTTGGTGTAGAGCGCGATCAGGCTGCCCTCGGCCGGCTCCAGCTCGACGGCTTCAAAGGGCAGCGATCCGAGTCCGAGCGGCGGCCCGGCGGGCAGGTCCGGGCAGTCCACGGCGCCGTCGGGGCCGACGATCAGGGGCGGCAGATGCCCGGCCCGCGCCATGCTGCACCGCCTGCTGACCGGGTCGTAGACGGCGTACAGACAGGTGGCGCCCATGAACGTCGAGGCCACGCTCGGGTTCCCGGCGTCCGCCGCCGGGTCGGCGCGGTGTGTCTTGACCAGGCCGATGACCAGGTCGTCCAGACGGGCCAGCAGTTCATCGGGCGGCAGATCCAGATTCGCCAGGGTGCGGACGGCGGTACGCAGCCGGCCCATGGTGGCCGCGGCATTGATGCCGTGGCCGACGACATCCCCGACGACCAGGGCGACCCGCGCCCCGGACAGCGGAATCACATCGAACCAGTCGCCGCCGACCCCGCTCGGCGCGTCCGCCGGGAAGTACCACGACGCCACCTCCAGCGCGGACCCGCCGGTCAGCTCGTGCGGCAGGAGGTTCTGCTGCATCACCCGGGCCGCGGCCCGCTCGCGGGTGAAGCGGCGCGCGTTGTCGACACACACCGCGGCCCGCGCGACCAGCTCCTCGGCCAGCTGTACGTCGTCCGCCACGAACGGTCCCAGACGGCGGGAACGGAAGAAGGTCGCCGCGCCCAGGGTGATGCCACGGGCCTGCACCGGAGCCACCATCACCGAACGGAACCCGAATTCGCGGATGACGGCGGCCCGCACCGGGTCCTCGGTGACCCAGGCGCTGGTGGTGAGGTCCAGGACCGGCTCCACCAGGGACGCGCCCTTGAGCAGACAGCGGCCGATCGGTGACGAGGGGGACCGCTGGACGGCTTCGCCCACGGCCAGAACGGCCTCCGGACAGCCCTCGTGGACCGACTGCTGACCGCAGCGGCGCAGGGTGGGCGTGCTGTCGACCGGGCCGGGCACCGGCTCCTCGCCCCGGAGCACCGAATCCAGCAGATCGACGGCGACGAAGTCGGCGAGCGCCGGCACCGCCACATCCGCCAGTTCCTGTGCGGTCCGGGTGACATCGAGCGTGCTGCCGATCCGGACGCTGGCGTCGTTCAGCAGGGCCAGACGCTCCTGCGCCCGCCAGCGCTCGGTGACATCGATGACCATGTACCACAGGCCGATCCGCCGGCCCTGGGGGTCCGCCAGCCCGAAGAAGGACGCCGAGTAGGCACGCTCCTGGTGGGGGTCCGCATAGGTGGGGCTGCGGAATTCGTAGTCCATCACCGGCGACCCGGTCCGCAGGACCCGCTGCATCCGCTCCTCGAACGCCGCGGCCTCCAGCCTCGGCAGTACCTCGTGCACCCGCTTCCCGAGCCGCTGGTCCAGGGGGATCAGGCGCTCCAGCACGTCGTTCACCCAGACGTACCGCAGATCGGTGTCGAGCACCGCCATACCGACCGGCGCGTGCGCCAGGAACGGTTCGAGCATCAGCTGGTTCACCCCGCCGCCCGGCACCCGCCACTCCTCCATGGCGAGGACGGACCACCGCTCGGGCCCTGCGCCGTCGAGCACGGGCGTGACCTGCACCGCCAGCTGCACCTCCCGGCCGTCCCGGTGGCGCGCCGCGACCGAGCCGCCCCAGCCGTCCCCCGCACGGCACCACCGCGCCACCGCGGCCACCCGCACCTCGTCGCCCGGTATCGCCAGCAGCTCCGTGGCGGGGTGGTGCAGGATCTCCGCGGCCGGATAACCGAGCAGCCGCTCCGCCGCCCGGGTCCAGGCCACGACCCGGCCGTGGCCGTCCAGTTCGGCGGTGGCCGCCTTTGCGATATCGCACGCGCGGTCCGAGCCACCCGTCAGGGCATTCTCCGCACTCATCATCGCCAGCCCGTCAGCTGAATGGAGCAATATCGCCCAGTTTAGGAGAACTGTTGATGATCGGCGGTGCGGAGGATGCGAGTGCCGGGACAGCGGACCTGGCGGCTCTGCCGGGCCCGGGTACCGGACCCCGCGGCTCTGCTGCCCGACCGGCGTCCCCGGGCGGGGCGTCGTGCCACCGGAGTCCGCCCGCCGGCTGCCGCCCGCTTCAGCCGGCGGGCGGCAGCCGCAGCTGGAGCATGGCCAGCAGCCGCTGATCCGGGCGGCTGAGGTCGAGACCGGTCAGATCCTCGGCCCGGCGGATCCGGTAGCGCAGCGTGTTGGGGTGCACATGCAGCTCGGTGGCGGCGGCCCGTACGTCGCCGAAGGCGTTCAGATAGGCGAGCACGGTCTCGGCCAACTGCCCCTGGTTGCGGCTGTCGTGGGTGACCAGGGCGGTCAGCCGGGGGTCGCGCATCTCGGGGTGCGCCGACAGCAGCGCCAGCACCTCGCTGACGAGTACCTCCGCCTGGATGTCCGGCAGCGCGGCGACCGTGGTGGCGACCCCGACGCTCAGCATGGCGTCCAGGATCCGGTCCGCCTCCCGGCGCGACTCGGGAATCTCCCCGAGCCCCGGCACGATGCAGCCGACGGAGCCGCGCAGCGACAGGCCCAGGTGGCGCCCGGCGGCGTCGGTGATCTCCTGGCCCCAGCCGCGCAGCGTGCCGGTGTCGATGCTGCGCGGCAGTTGCGGCAGCAGCACATAGAGCCGCGCATCGACCTGGGTGACCACGGCGCTGCTGTGCCGGGCGGCGGTGTGCACCGAGATCAGGTTGCTGACCTCGCCACGGGTCAGCTCCGGCGGGGTCGCCTCGGCCGTCCCGTACGAGAAGCCCAGAACGGCGGCCGGGCGGGCCGCGTCCAGCGCCAGATGGCTCGCCAGCGGCTGCGGCCCGGTGCTGCCCTCCAGCAGTCCGGCCGCCAGCGTGCGGGTCAGCGTCAGATCGGCGGAGAGCTCGCGGCGGCGGCGCACCAGATGCAGTGCGGCGACCCGGGCCGCGCCCAGCAGTGCCTGGTCCGCGCGCTCGGTCAGCGGCGTGGAGCCCTCCTGAACCCAGATGACGCCCAGCTGCCGTTCCCCGGACCGGATGGCCACCGCGAGCCGTCGGCGGATGCCCAGCTCGGGGTGGGCATCGATGTTGATCACTTCGTCGGAGGTACGCAGCCGCTGGAAGACGCCCCACTCGCGCAGCCTCGACAGATACGCCTCCGGGCCGTGCCACCCCAGGATGGACCGCCGCCGCAGGTCATCGACCTCGTCGTCGTCGGCGGAGCGGGAGTAGGCCAGCACACGGTTGGCGGTGTCCTCGATGCTGACGATGCCGCCGGTGAGGATGGCGGTGGTCTGCGCGAGCGCGAACAGGTCGCCTTCCTCGGCCCCCTCGCCGGGGCGCCCCTGCGGCGCACTCTCCAGCGCCGCGCGGGCCAGCGCGTCCACCTGCTCCCAGCGCGCTTCGCTCCGTACGGACAGCAGCGCGATGCCCGCCTCGACGGCGGTCGCACTGAGCGCCGCGGCCTGCCCGGGAGCATCCAGCTTGACCGCCACGGCAGCGGCTCCGTCGCGCCCGCCGGCCCGCAGCGCGGGGAACGCCGCGCGGCCCCGGGCCCCTATGGCGAGGATCAGCTCGCCGGGGTGGGCCATCGGCGGGTCCTCGGGGTCGAGCAGGGCGACGCTGCGGATCTCGACGTCCAGTCCGTCGGGCGCGGCCTGGAGTTCCACCAGGGGCTCGCCCAGCGACATCAGCAACTGGCGCAGGCTGATGCCCGTACGGGGTGGCGGTGCCGCGGCAGCTGGATCCATGATCGGCGCCTCTGGAGGGTTCGGGTGGCCGGGGCTCACAGGACTGCCGGCCCTCTCGCAGGACTTCCGATCAGGTGCTGTCACGTACTCGACCGGCCCACGAGGGAGCCATCACCGCAGGTATGAGCCACGCCAACAGTACTGATGCTATCCGCCGGGACGATCGTGGCCCTGGAGCGGACGAGGCACCGGAGATCCCCCGGGGTGTCTCCCCTAGGGCGACGGTTGCGACGGTTGCTTCTCCGCCGCCTGCTTCCCGACAGTGGGCGCCGCCGCACCGTTCCGGTCCTCCCTTCTGAACGCCCAGGTCATCTTCGGCTCCATCACGCAGCGGAAGACCCGCTGCACGGGCGGTGTGCACAGCAGTGTCACGACCGCTCCGGCGAGGAAGGTGACGGCGATGGCGCCCCACGGGGTGCGGACCCAGCCGGCGTCGTACCAGTCCCACCAGCGGGAGGCCTTGGCGAGGAAGCCGTGCAGCAGATAGCCGTAGAGCGTGCCGGCGCCCAGCGCGGTGCACCACATCCGGCGGCCCGGCACCCAGGCCAGGAAGCACGCCGTCAGCACCAGCGAGCAGCCGAACATGGCGAGCTGCATCAGCGCACCGATCCACCACGGAGCGCCCAGGTTCTCGGCGCTGTCGGTGTGGTAGAACCAGGCGTCGTTCATCCGGGGCACGGCCCAGTACGCGAAGACCAGGGCCACCGCCAGGACGGGTACCGCGGCGATCCGCACCGGCCAGCGGCGCACCAGGCTGAAGTGCTCCGCCTTCAGGCACATGCCGAGCACGAAGAACGGCAGGAATTGCAGCACCCGCTGGAGGTCCAGTTCGGTGCCGACGTCCGGGGACGCGGAAGCCGCGATGGCGATCACGAGGGCCAGGGGCACCGGCCAGCGCACGATCCGCCACAACGGAGCGGTGAGTCGCCAGATGAACAGGGCCGCCAGGAACCAGGTGAGGAACCACGGATCCAGCAGGCTGACCGTGAAACTCGGGATGTCACCGGCCCAGTACCGGAAGAGCGCGAAGGCCGTCTGGAAGACGACGAACGGGACGGCGACGCCGGTGACCAGCCGCTGGAGCCGGTCGCGGCGCAGGTCGAAACTGCGCGAGAAATAGCCGGAGATGACGGTGAAGGCCGGCATGTGGAAGGCGTAGACGAAGAGATACAGCGACGCCGCGCTCCGGCTGCCGTGGTAGTACGGCTCCCAGGCATGGCCGAGCGCCACCAGCACGATGGCCAGATATTTGGCGTTGTCGAAGAACGCGTCGCGCTGTTCGGCCGGTGCGGGCGGCTTGGCCGGGGCGGGCGGCGCCGGTTCGCCCGCGGCGCCGGCGGAGGGGCACGCCGGGGTGGTGGGCGGTTCGGCGGGGGCGACCCGACCGGTGCCCTGCCGGTCGGAGGGCCGGGGAGCGGGGATCACGACACGGCCTCCCAGCAGTCCGTCGGCCGCCGTGGCTCTCTTGCCGCGCCGGTGGGGGCGATGGCCAGGGCGATCACGGTGAGCGGCATACCGGCTCCTCGGGTGGGCTGCGGGTCGGGGAGGCCTGCGGGTGTGCCCTACCTCCCCCTGGTCGTCTACAGTGCTGTAGACCGACGGTGAACTGTAGACGCCGGACGTGGGGGACGCACCCGCCGGCCCGGCACCGGAGAGACGGCGACACGGCCCAATGCCCGGCCGTCCGCGGCCTGTTCACCGTTGGCCACAGCTGCTTCATCCGTATCGGATCCCGGTGGCCCGCCGCCACTCGATGCCGCAGTCGTGATCCTTCTCTCCCCGGCCGTGCCCGCCGTACGGACTCTCGCCGCCCCGTCGCGGCGGCCCGCGGAGCGTCACGCTGCGGCCGGACCGTGAGCGCGCCAGTACAGTCACCCCACCGACCTGTGTGCCGCGGCGCCCCCACGCCCCCGATCACCTTCACCCGGAATGGATCCCATGAGCGCGATCAGCATCGGCCAAGCCGTCGTCCTCGGAGCCGTCGAGGGGGTGACGGAATTCCTTCCGGTCTCCTCCACCGGCCACCTCAAGATCGCTGAAGGGCTGATGGGTATCCCCGTCGGCGACAAGACCGTCGTCGCGTTCTCCGCGGTCATCCAGGTCGGCGCGATCGCCGCGGCACTCGCCTACTTCTTCAAGGACATCGTGCGCATCATGGGCGCCTGGTTCCGCGGACTGCGCAATCGTGAGGAGCGCTACCACCACGACTACAAGTTCGCCTGGTGGGTGATCTACGCCACCCTGCCGATCGTCGCCGTCGGCCTGGCCGCCAAGCCGCTGATCGAAGGCCCGCTCGCCTCGCTCTGGGTGGTGGCCGGCTCGCTGATCATCGGCAGCGGGGTGATGTGGGCGGCGGACCGGATGGGCCGTCACAAGCGCGGTGAGGACGACACCTCGCTCAAGGACGCCATGCTGGTCGGCTGCTCACAGATCCTCGCGCTCCTCTTCCCCGGCTTCTCCCGCTCCGGCGCGACCATGTCCACCGCCCTGATGCTCGACCTGGAGCGGGTCGCGGCCACCCGGCTGTCCTTCTTCCTCGGCATCCCGGCCCTCACCGGCGCCGGGATCTACGAGCTGAAGGACGCCATCGGCACCGGCGCGGCCGTCGCCCCGCTGGCCATCGGCACCGTCGTCTCCTTCGGCGTCGCCTACGCCTCGATCGCCTGGCTGCTGAAGTTCGTGGCCAAGCACTCCTTCAACTCCTTTGTCCTCTACCGGATCCTCGTCGGGGCGCTGCTCTTCGGGCTGCTGGGCGCGGGCGTCCTCAGCTGACGGTCGCCGGGGGCCCGGCCGGCCGTGGCTCCCGGCCGCAGAGAGGACCGGCGCGGCCGCCGCGCCGGGCCCGGATGCCGGGTTGCTGATGGTATGGGTGCAGGAGAGCGCCCCGCCGCGGCGGGCCGCAGTGCCCTGGAGGTGGCCTTGTCGAACCGGGATGGCGCGGAGACGGACCCGGACGCCGAGCACGCCGGCGTCCTGGCCCGTCTGCACACGGCGGAAGAGGCCGCCGAGCGGATCGGCACGACCCTGGACGAGCAGACCACCTGTGCCGAGCTGGCCCGCTTCCTGTGCCGGCACCTCTGCGACGCCGCGGCCGTGGACCTGCTCACCGATCAGGGCACCGGCGCCCGGCCCCCGTCCCCGGAGGCGCTCACCCGCGTCGCGACCGCCGGCCTGGTCAAGGTGCTGGAGGCGCGGTGCCCGGACGAGGGGCGGGCCGAGGAGGCGCCCTCGGCGCGGGCGCTGAACGAAGAGCGCCCGGTCACCGCGGCGGCGGTCCTGCCGGGCGGCCGCGCCGTCCAGGCCGTCATCGCGCCGCTCCTGGCGTACGGCCATCGCTACGGCGTGCTGCTCGCCCTGCGCGCGGGCGGCGGCTTTTCCGCGCAGGAGACCGCCACCGTGCACCACCTGGCTCGCCTCACCGCCACCCGGCTCGCCCACGCCCGCCGCCATGCCGCCGTGCAGCGCACCGCGATGGACCTTCAGCGGGCGCTCCTCGCGGAGCCGGGCCGGCCGCACCCCAACCTGGAGCTGGCCACCCGCTATCTGCCGTCCGGCAGCAGCGCCCTGGTCGGCGGGGACTGGTTCGAGACGGTACGGCTCCACTACGGGCGCACCCTGCTCGTCATGGGGGATGTCATGGGGCACGGGCTCGACGCGGCGGTCGATATGAACGCCTACCGCTCCCACCTCCGTTATGTCGCCTCGACCGATCTGCCACCCCATCGGGTACTGCGGCAACTCGACGCCGCCGTGGCCGAGGAGGAGTCCCGCCGGCCGGCGACCTGCCTGCTGGCCAGGGTCGATCCGGCGCGCGGTATCGCCGGGTTCGCCAGCGCGGGCCACCTCCCCCCGGCGGTCATCGGCCCCGAGGGCGCCGCCGGTCTGGTCGACGTCCCCGTCGGCCCGCCCCTGGGCACCGGCGTGGGCGGCTACGAACTCGTCACCCGTGCCCTCACCCCCGCGGAAACCCTGCTGATGTTCACCGACGGGCTCATCGAGCGCCGCGGCGAGGACATCGACGCCTCCCTGTCCCGGCTGGCGAGGATGCGACTGCCCGCCGGGGCCGGCGTGGAGCAGCTGCTCGACGAGGTCCTGCTCCGCCTCGACGGACTGCACGCCGAGGACGATGTCGCCGTCCTCGCCGCCCGGATCCGCCACCATCCGGGCGCGCAGGCGGCCGGGCCGGCGGAGAGTTGACGAGGAGGGCGCGTCGGGCGGGGCGGCCGACAGGGGCCCCTGAGGGTGTCCCGGCCCGGCGGTTCAGGGGCGGGGCCGGCTCGGACACCCTGACATCCATCCGCACCGCGAAGAATCCGGAAGTCCGCTGAACGATCCCGCCACGCGGTGCGTATCTCAGGGTGAGCCGAGGGATTTTCCCCGATTCCCGGCTCGGCCCCGGTTTTGCCTGTGAACCCGGGCCGCGCGGGGGGGGGGGGGGGGGGGGCCCGGGGTGGGGGGGGGGGGAAGGCAACCCCCCCCCGCCGCCCGAGAAGGCCGGACCCCCGCGAAGGGGGGTAAAGAAACAAACG
>NZ_JBVHZH010000083.1:0-5302 GCF_055574515.1 Streptomyces sp. NPDC029466 | reverse complement strand
CCTTTCCCTTTCTCTTTCCCTTTTGCCCCCCCACCCACCTCCCTCCTTCCCTCCCCCTCTCTCCCCCCCCCTCACCCGCCCCCCCCCACCCGCCCTCCCCGTAGACGCGGGCCGATCCGGCCCCGATGACGGGGCGTCAGCCGCAATACCGGGCCCCGCATCAGGGGCAAGTGTCCAGGTCAGCGGCGCACTCGCTACGCTCTTTCGGCCGCTGCCGGCCGCGCTCTTCTCCGGCCGGCCCATACCGACTTCTTACGGGGGCTTCCATATGTTCGGAATCGTCAGGCCGTGTACCCATCGCCTGTCCCAAGGGCTCAAAGCCGAGTGGATGGCCCATCTGTGCGGCCTCTGTCTCGCGCTGCGCGGCGATCACGGGCAGTTCGCCCGGGTCGTCACGAACTACGACGGGCTGATCGTCTCGGTGCTGACGGATGCTCAGTCGGGCCCCGCGGAGGCCGGCCGCCGCACCGCCGGCCCCTGCCCTCTGCGGGGGATGCGGACCGCGTCGGTGGCGAAGGGGGAGGGCGCGCGGCTGGCCGCCTCGGTGTCCCTCGTGCTCGCCTCGGCGAAGATACGTGACCATGTCGCCGACCGGAACGGCCTGTTGCGCCGCCGGCCGGTGGCCGCCGCCGCGCGCAAGGTCGCCGCGGGCTGGGACCGGGCCGGGGCGCGCACCGGCGCCGCCCTCGGCTTCGACACCGCGGTGCTGGTCGACGCGGTCGACCGGCAGGTGGGCATCGAGGAACTGGCCGGTCCCGGCACGCCGCTGACGGTCATCACCGAACCGACCGAGACGGCGACCGCCGCGGCCTTCGCCCACACCGCCGTGCTGGCGGGCCGGCCGGGCAACGCCGCACCGCTGGCCGAGGCCGGCCGGTTCTTCGGCCGGCTGGCGCATCTCCTCGACGCCGTCGAGGACCGCACCGCGGACGCCGCCGAGGGCGCCTGGAACCCGCTCACCGCCACCGGCGCCACCACGGCGCAGGCCCGCCGGCTGTGCGATGACGCCCTGCACGGCATCCGTCTCGCCCTGCGCGAGGTGGAGTTCACCGACTCCACCCTGGTGCATGTGCTCCTGGTGCACGAGCTGCGCCGGTCGGTGGACCGGGCCTTCGGTACCGCCGCCTGCTCCCATCAGGGACACGGCGCGCCGAACCCGTACGGCGGCCAGGGCGGCAACCCGTACGGGAACGGGCCCGCTCAGACCGCCCCGTACGGTCAGCCCCCGCAGTACGGCCAGGCACCGGCCGGTGGCCCGTACGCCCAGGGCGGGCAGCATCTGAACGGGCCGCAGAACCCTTACCACGGTGGCCAGAGGCCCCCGGGCGGTTCGGGCGGTCCGGGCGGCGGCGACGGCGGCGGCTCGGGCGGTGGCGGCGGTGGGATGCCGCAGTTCCCGCAGCAGCCGAAGAAGCCCCGGGGCTTCTTCGCCGGCTGCGCGGTCGCCATCGGGCTGTGCTGCACCTGTCAGCTCTGCTGTGCCGAGGAGTTCGAGGGACCGTGGTCGCGCAAGAAGCGCGAGGGCTGCTGCCAGAACTGCGACTGCAGCGGCTGCGGGTGCGAATGCCTCGGCTGTTGTGAATGCCTCAGCTGCTGCAGCTGCTGAGTGCTGACGGGGCCTTACCGGACGCGGCCGATGGGCGCTGACGGCGGCCTCACCCACCGCCCATCCGCTGCGCGCTGACGGTGCCTCATCGGCCGCGGCCGGCTCCCTGCCTCCGGCTCCCCGCATCCGGCTCCCGCATCGGGAGAAAGCCGGTGCGGGGCGGCCACGGCACCGGGCCCTGGCCGCCCCGTCCGGTCAGGCGCCCGGCGGTAGGTGGGACGGGCGGCCGGAGCCCCGGGTGAAGCGGTAGCCGGCGATTCCGGCGAGGGCCGCGAGCACCCCGCCCACCGCGGTCCAGATCCAGCGGTCGGACCACCAGCCCGAGGACCAGCCGCCGTCCGGCTCACCGAGGGCCGCGGAGGCCCCGGGAGCGCTGCTCTCCCCGGCCTGTGGTGTCGCGGTGGCGGCGCCGGGCACCAGGGGCGCGGCGAGGCTGCCGTCCACCGCGTGGGCACCGCCCGTGTCGGCCGTGGTGGCGTCGATCTCGGCGCGTACCGGCAGACCGAGGTCGTCCTTGGGTAGGTCGACGACCGTCAGCCGGACGTAGTAGCTGCCCGGCAGCGGATCGTTCGCCCACGGTTCCGCCCAGGCGCGGACCGTGCGCAGGGTGCAGGACAGTTCGACGGACCCGGCGTCCGGTGCCGCCTTCCTGGTCTGCGCGCCGTACATACACGCCTGACGGCGGCGCAGCCCGTCGTAGACATCGAGCTGCCAGGTGGCGGCGCCGTGCCGGGCGGCCTGCGGGAGCGTCACCTTGGCCTTCACGGTGGCGCGCTGTCCCGCGTCCACGGGCAGCACCCAGTAGAGGTAGTCGCCGGTGGAGGCGCTGGCCGTGGCCCGCTGGTCCGGCTTGATGGCGGTCGCGGTACGGAAGGAGGTGCCGGCCTCCGTCGGAGCGGCCGCCTCCGCGTCGGCGCTGGTGCTCGCGCTGGGGGAGGGGCTGTCGGCGACGGCGGTGCCCGCCAGGCCGAGGAGCCCCGCGCTCGCCACCACGGCCGTCATCAGGGTGCGTAGGGTGCGCATCAGTTGGTCCTCCAGACGGTGACACGCCAACGGGAGATCCAGCCCCACAGCAGACCGGCCACCAGGCCCGTGAGCACCAGGGCGATCAGGTACCACCAGCCGTGGCCGAGGCCGAAGAAGGCCGCGTCGGAGGCCTCGTCGGGACCGTCCACCAGGTCGACGGTCAGCTCGACCGGCAGACCCGGGTCGGTCTTGACCGAGGCGGGCGCCGAGAAGGAGTTGCTCACCTGGAGACAGACGGTCTCCGTCGCCGGCTCCGCATCGTCCGAGGACGCGAGCGGTGCCTTGGGGTAGCGCAGCCCGGAAGAGATCACATCCGTACGGCCGTCACCGGCCTCCGCGCCGCGGACGATCTCCCGGCCGTGCACGGTCGAGGCGCGCAGCAGGACCCCGTAGTCGTTGTTGACCGCGCGGTCGGCGGCGATGCTCACTGAAGCGCGCAGTTCCTGGCCGGGCCGGACCGCCACCCGGTACCAGCGGTGCTCGGCGAACTTCTCCCGGTCGGTGTAGAGACCGGCCTTGAGCTCCGGGGCGCCGGCACACTCCTGGGCACCCTCGGTCGGCTTCGGAGTGACGACGGGCCGGGCCGCGCGGTCGACCAACTGGTGTACGCGGTCCCGGAGTTCCTTGGTGTGCTGGACCGAGGTGTAGGTACCCCCGGTCGCCTCCGCGATGCAGCTCAGCTGGTTGCGGGTCTTGGCGTCCGGCAGCAGGCCGAGGGTGTCGACGGTGAGATGGATGCCCTTGGCCGCGATGTCCCGTGCCACCTGGCAGGGGTCGAGCGGGGCGCAGGTGTCCTCGCCGTCCGTGATGAGGACGATCCGGCGGGTCGCGTCGCCGCCCTTGAGGTCGTCGGCCGCACCCAGCAGGGCGGGTCCGATGGGCGTCCAGCCGGTGGGCGCGAGGGTGGCCACCGCGGTCTTCGCCTCGGTCCGGTCGAGCGGTCCGACCGGGTAGAGCTGCCGGGTGTCCTTGCAGCCGACCTTCCGGTCCTCGCCGCGGTAGTTGGCACCGAGGGTGCGTATGCCGAGCTGAACATCGTCCGGCACGGCGTCCAGTACCTCGTTGAACGCCTGCTTCGCGGCGGCCATCCGGCTCTGCCCGTCGATGTCCCGGGCCCGCATCGAGCCGCTGACATCGAGCGTCAACTCGACCTTGGGGGAAGACTTCGCCGCCGGTTCACCGGCGACGGCAGGTGTGGGGAGCAGCCCGACGGCTATCGCGGCGAGCAGGCCGCACACCCCGGCCGCCAGCCGTTTTCTTGTGATCATTGCCGGATCGTATGGAGAAACGCCCCGCACTCCAAAACGGCCTCAAGGGCGGTGCGTGGAACGGCCGGTGGCCGCCCGGCCGTCGAGCCGCAGAACGGTCCCGGGTCCTCCGCCCGCCCTTCCCCCCGGCGTCGTCCGGCCGCCGTGCCTTCCCCGCATTTTCCAGCAGATCCGGCCGTTGCGGCCGACGGGTGGTCTCCCGTACGGTCAGCTCACTGCGTCTCACTGGATGGTGTCGAGTCCCAATTAATGGGACATGCCTTGTTGTTGAGGAGTAAATCATGTCACGGACCGCCCAGGGGCGGGGCCGAGATGCGGATCCCGCTTGTCCGAACGCACGGTGCCCGGCGTCATAGGCGCGCACGGGGTGCTGCCCCACACCGAACGCTTCCTCCGCATCTGCCGAGCGCCCGACCGCACCCGCGACGGGGCGCCGTACTGCCCTGGAGAGCCCCATGTATCTGGCCACCCTCATCCATCAGGGACGCGACCGGCTCGCCGGCCGGCTGGCCCCGCAGGACCCCTGGCGGCTGGCACCGCCTTCTATCTCCCTGGCGGAGGTCATCGCCGGCGGCACCCTGCCGTGGTCGTGGGGCCAACTGCCCACCGGGGCCGACCTCGTACCGGCCCTGCCGTACCGGCCGGGAGCGCTGTACGGAGTCGGGCTGAACTACCGGGACGCCCTCGCGGAGCGGGGGCGGGAACGCCCGGCCGAGCCCTGCCTCTTCCCCAAGCTCTCCTCCAGCGTCATCGGCAGCGGCGAGGCGGTCGTCATCGACCCGGAACTCACCCAACGGGTGGACTGGGAAACGGAGTTGGCGGTCATCATCGGCACCGAGGCCCGGCAGGTGTCCGAGGCGGACGCGCTGCGGTACGTCTTCGGCTACACCGTCGCCAACGACATCTCCGCCCGTGACCTACAGGAGCGCGACGGACAGTGGCTGCGGGGCAAGGGCCTGGACACCTTCTGCCCCTTCGGACCGGTGCTGGTCACGGCCGACGAGATACCGGACCCGCAGCGGCTGCGGATCCGTACCCGGGTCAACGGCGAGACGGTGCAGGACGGTTCGACGGCCGACATGGTCTTCGGCGTCCCGGCGCTGATCGCCTACCTCAGCCGCTTCTTCACCCTGCGGCCCGGTGATGTGGTGCTCACCGGAACCCCGGCGGGCAGCGGCGACTACATGCGGCCGCCGCGTGCCCTGCGGCCGGGCGATCTGCTGGAGTCGGAGGTGGAGGGAATCGGACGGCTGACCAACCCGGTGCGGAGCACCGTGCCCGATGGCGCCGGGGAGTGCGTCGCCGTGCCCTAGGCAGTGTCTTCAAATGATCTCGGGTGGTGGATCATGGTCGGGTGATACGTCGCCATGAACTGTCGGATGCCGAGTGGGAGTTCGTCCGG
>NZ_JBVHZH010000082.1:0-14685 GCF_055574515.1 Streptomyces sp. NPDC029466 | reverse complement strand
CGGTACGCTGCGGCCGTGACGGGTCAGCCCGCGGTAGATGCCCTCCAGGGCGGCTTCGTTCATGACGACCAGGGACGTGGTGGCCGGATCGTCCTGCAAGATCCGTTCCACGACGTCCTCCCCGGCGCCGACATCGTCGCCGCTGGGGTACGCACGCGCGGTCAGTTCCATCTCCTGCATCGCCGCGGTGTAGCCCTCGCTCCCGAGCAGCGCGTATCCGTACCCGCTGTTGACGATCTGCTCTGACTTGTTGACGAAGGCGATCCTGCGGTGGCCCAGTTCGGTCAGGTGCCGAACGCATCCGCTTGCCAGGCCGGCGAAGTCGAGATCGACCCAGCCGACCCCGTCGGTTCCGCTGTTCCGGCCGATGGCGACGAAGGGGAAGGACGATTCCGTGAGGTGCTGGATGCGGTCGTCCTCCCGGCGGACCTCCATCACGATCACTCCGTCCACGCGCCGTTCACTGACCATCCGCCGGAACGCGGGGTCCTTCCCCGACTTACAGGGCGTGAGCAGCAGGTCATAGCCGTACGTGGTGGCGGTTTCCGCCACCCCGCCGACGAAGGCGAGTTGCACCGGCGGGTAGTCCCGGTTGGCGCCGGACGGCGGGTAGAGCAGTGCGAGCGTATGCGTCAGGTCGCGGGCCGCAGCACCACTATGGGTCTGGGCGCCGCGTCCTGTTGCCAGGTTGACCGTGCGCTCTGTCATGGTCCGTCGGCCGGGAGACGTTGTTCGGCCCAGATGGTCTTGCCGGTGGGTGTCTGACGGGTGCCCCAGTCCTCGGTCAGCTGGGTCACCATGTGCAGTCCTCGTCCCCCTTCGTCGTAGGTGCGGGCGCGGCGTAGATGGGGGGAGGTGCTGCTGGCGTCGGAGACCTCGCAGATCAGGGTCCGGTCCCGGATCAGCCGTAGCCCGATGGGGGCGGCCCCGTAGCGGATGGCGTTGGTGACCAGCTCGCTCACCACCAGCTCGGTGATGGACGCCGCGTCGGTGAGCCCCCAGGTCGCCAGCTGACGGGATGCCTGCGCACGGGCATCGGCCACGATGGCGGGATCGGACGGCAGCGACCAGGCGGCAACCTGATCGGTGTGCAGGGCACGGGTGCGCGCCAAGAGCAGAGCCACGTCGTCGGCGGGGCTCTCGGGCAGCAGGGCTCGGAGGATGATGTCGCAGGTGACGTCCAGTGAGGGCTCGGCGGACGCCAGGGCTCCGCAGAGTCGTTCAAGGCCGGCACCGAGATCGTGGCCGAGGGCTTCTATCAGACCGTCGGTGTAGAGGGAGAGCAGGCTGCCCTCGGGGAGTTCCAGCTCGGTGGGCTCGAAAGGCAGGCCGCCGACTCCCAGAATGGGCCCCGGGGTGAGCTGGACCACCCTGGCCGTGCCGTCGGGGAACAGCACGACGGGAGGGACATGGCCGGCGCTGGCCATGGTGCAGACGCGGGAGACCGGGTCGTAGACCGCGTAGAGGCAGGTCGCGCCGATCTGACCCGGGTCCGGCTCGTTCCGGACGTCGTTGTCCGGGGTCAGGTGGGTGACCAGTTCGTCGAGGTGGGTGAGCAACTCGTCCGGAGGCAGGTCGACTCCGGCGAGCGTGCGCACCGCTGTACGCAGACGGCCCATGGCGGCCGAGGCATGGATGCCGTGGCCGACCACGTCGCCGACGACCAGAGCGACGCGAGTGCCCGACAGGGGGACCACGTCAAACCAGTCGCCGCCCACTTCAGCCCCCCTGCCGATCGGCAGATAGCGGTGCGCCACCTCGACGGCCGCCTGCTTGGGGAAGTGACGGGGCAGCAGACTGCGCTGGAGGGTCAGGGCATTGGCGCGTTCCCGGGAGAAGCGGCCCGCGTTGTCCACACTGCCGGCCGCCCGGCTTGCCAGCTCCTCGGCGAGGAGCAGATCATCCTGCTCGTAGGGTTTCGAGCCTTCGGCGCGGGCGAAGACCACGACGCCGAGGGTCAAGCCCCGCGCTCGCAGCGGGGTAGCCATGATCGACTGGAATCCGTGCTCCGCCGTGGCAGCGGATTCCCCGACGGCGGCGGCGACCCACCGGGTGAAGCCGGGGTCGTCTGTTCCGCACAGCACCGTTCGACCGCTGGTCAGGGCACGTGCGGGGGGTGAGCGCGGGGGATAGGTGTCGGCCTCGCCGATCTCGGTGTCGGCTTCGGGCGCCCCGTCGGCGGTCTGGTACGCGACACGGCGCACCACCACGGCGGCGTCGACCGGACCGGGCTGCGGTTCCTTCCCGCGGGTCACGGAGTCGAGCAGGTCCACACTGACGGAGTCGGCGAACCGCGGAACGGCCAGCTGGGCGAGTTCCTGAACCGTGCGCCTGACATTCAGGGTGGTTCCGATGCGGCTGCCCGCTTCGTTCAGCAGGGCCAGGCGCTGCCGTGCGGCCACCTGCTCGGTGCTGTCGAACGCCGCAGTCCCGACACCGGCCACCTGACCGGTGTCGGGGCTGCGAACGGGCCACATCTCGATGGTCCAGGCACGCCGGTGAGCAGAAGGCGTAGCTGGGGGCAGGTGCTCATAGCGGCTTGGCCTGGCCTCCTCGGCGACCCGGCGGACGCATCGCAAGAACCCCTCGTCAAAGGGGCCTGCGCCCAGCAGGTCCGAGTAGGGCCAGGTGCCTGCTTCAGTCGCCTGCCCCTGCCTGGATTCGGCAGCTCCGGCTTGCCCCGCGGCCGTGTGCCTCCCTTCGCCGCGGGCGGGCCTGCCCGTCATGCGCCCTTTCGGCGACGGCTGCTCGACCCCGTGTGCGACCGGGTTCCACTGCCAGGAGCGTGACGTGATGCTGTAGGTGGAGAGCGCGACGGAGGACTGGGTGAACGCCCACTCCACCATCCGTCGGTCGGACTCCGCCTCGCCCGTACCCGCAGTGGCGGTCACGACGAACGTCTGGGGCGTCTCGTCGTCACAGAATGTCGGATGAAGGTGCAGGTGCAGGTCGACGCGGTGGCCATCCCGGTGGCGGACAGCCGCTGTGCCGCTCCACTCCCGGGCTTCGCTCAGGCAGGGCCCGGCCGCCTCGGGGCGCTCTCCGTTGATCAGGAGGTTCGATACGGGGTGGCCGACAACCTCCGGGGGGCGGTACCCCAGCAGTTTCCGGGCCTCTTCACTCCACCCCGTGACCATGCCGCCCACGCTGATGAGGGCCATGGGGACATGGTTCGACCACCCAGAGTGACCATCCCGCCCCACGGAAGTGGACATTCTTGCTCAACTCACCCGAGCGTCATTACTCACAGTCCCATAGTGCCCGCGCGAAAAGAATCGAACAAGCTGCACTGGCACCCAGGGATCGAGGCAGATCCTTGTTCAGCCCGGAAACCTCACCTCCAGGGTGGATCCACGACGTACGAAGACGGGGATGCATTCCAGTGGAGCGTTGGCCGTGGTGGTCTGGCCGCCGTCATGGTCAGTTCCTGTGGCGGCGGCTCTCCAGTCGGCACCGGCCGGCAGGTAGACCCGGCGGCGGCGCTCACCGAGTCGGGTCACCGGAGAGAGCAGCAGGTCCGGGCCGCACAGGAACTGGTCCTCGACCGTCCACGCGGCCGGGTCGTCGGGAAAGTCGAAGAACAGCGGCCGGATGACCGGTGCGCCGCACTCGGCTGCGGAGACCATCTGACGGTGAAGATACGCACGAAGGTCCTGGCGTAGCCGCAGCTGCCGGGTCAGGATCCGGTAGGCGTCCTGCCCGTAGGACCACAGTTCGTTGGGCCCCCCGCTTCGGCCGGCCGGGAAGGCGTCCCGCGGTTCGCGGTGGCCGTGCATCCGCAGCAGCGGGCAGAAGACGGCGAACTGGAACCAGCGGATGAGCAACTCCCGGTAATCGGGGTCGTCCGGGTCGCCACCGTGGAAACCGCCGATGTCGGTGGTCCACCACGGAATGCCGCTCAGGCCCGCGCTCAGCCCGGCGCGCACCTGCGCCGCGAGTGCCTCGAAGGTGGCCGGGATGTCACCCGACCACAGAGCCGCCCCGTATGCCTGGCTGCCGGACCAGGCGGAACGCACCAGGCTGACGGGAACCTCTTCGCCTTCGGCCCGCATGTGCTCGAAAAAGCCGCGCACATGTTCGCGCGGATACAGGTTGGCCACCGCCCGGCCAGGCCCCGCCGCGTAACGCAGGTTGCCGAATTGTTCGGGGTACATCTCTGGTTCGCAGGCGTCCAGCCACCACAGCCGGAAGCCGAGATCGTAGTAGTTGCGCTTGATGCGGCTCCAGAGGTAGTCACGAGCCCGCTCGTCGGTGGGGTCGTAGAACACCACCGGCAGGGACTTGTCGTCGACCTGGCTGTCGGGGAAGACATGCTGGAAAGGCCGGCCGTGCTCCGTTCCCAGCAGCAGCTGCTCATCCCGCATGTGCGGGTAGTTCTCGCTGACGACGCTGACGGACGGCCACACGGACACCAGCGGCCGTACGCCCATGCTCGCCAGTTCCGCCACCATGCCGGCCGGGTCTGGCCAGTCGGCAGCATCGAAGCGCCAGTCGCCCAGATGCGGCCAGTGGAAGAAGTCCACGGCGATGACCGACAGTGGAAGACCCCGGCGTCGGTATTCGCGAGCCACGCCCAGCAGTTCCTCCTGTGTCCGGTAACGCAGGCGGGACTGCCACAGGCCCAGGGCCCATTCCGGCAGCACGGGAGCATGTCCGGTGGCATCGGCATAGTTGGCCATGATACCGGCGGGGGCCGGACCGGTCGTGATCCAGTAGTCGATCTGATCCGCGGCGTCGGCGACCCACCGGGTCTGATTGGCGGCCAACTCCACACGTCCGACGGCGGGCAGATTCCACAGCAGACCGTAGCCTCGGGAGGAGAGGGTGAAGGGGATGGTGACCTCCCCATTGCGCTGCACCAGGTCGATCACCATGTGCTTGTGGTCGAGGCGCCCGTGGGAGTGCTGGCCCAGCCCGAAGAACTGTTCACCGTCATAGGCGGCGAAGCGCTGTTCCAGCTGATAGCGGCCCTCGCCGACCGGTGTGAACGTGCGGGGACCGGGCCAGGCGAAGTGGCCGACGGACTCCCGCAGCAGCTCGGTTCCGTCCTGCGTGCGCACGAAACGCAAGTGGCCCTGGGGAGACAGCTCTACCTGTAGCCGCCCGACGGTGAGGACCCGGCTGCCGTGGAGACCCACGCCCAACTCTGCGGCCGCGGCGGCAGGGTGCGCACCCAAGGCTCCCGGCAGGTCGTCGCGCACATGATGCCGGGCCGAGCGCACCCGGACACTGTCGGCTCCCCAGGGCTCCACCCGCAATACGTGCTCGGCGTCACCGAACTCAAGGAAGATCGCCGGAGGGGAGGCGGCGGGAGGCCGGGAGCCGACCCCGGCCGCGTCGGACGGGGAGGCGGAGGGGGCGGGCCTTGTGGCGTCGGGCGGAGACATGCTGCTCCTTTCTACAGGGCTGTCGTACGGGGCAGTGGCGGTGCAGGGGCGCGAGGGGCGGTTCACGGCGCGGTCAGTCCCTGACCGCTTCATTGGTGAGTCCGGCAGCGATGTGCCGCTGGGCAATGGTCAGAAGCAGCGCGGCGGGCAGGGAAGCGATGACGGCGGTGGCCATCACCGAGTTCCAGGTGGTGATATTGGTGCCGGCGCCGATGTAGTCGTACAGACCCAGCGTGATCGGCTTCCACGTGGTGGTGTTGAGATTGAGCGTGGCGGCGAACAGGAAGTCGCCCCATGCGAAGAGGAACGCGAACAGGCCGGCTGTGATCAGCGCGTTGCGGGATATGGGAAGCACGATCCGCCAAAAGATGCGTACCGCGCCTGCACCGTCCAACGCCGCTGCCTCCAGCAGGGATCGGGGGACGGCGGTCATGAAGGCCCGCAGGATCAGCACGGCGAAGGGGACGGCAAGCGTGGCGTCGGCCAGGATCAACGCCAGGGCCGAGTTCAGGATCTGGACGGAGGCGAAGATTTGGTACAGCGCGTTGGCCATGACGATGCCGGGCACGAGCTGGACGACCAGCAGCACGCTCAGCAGCGTCCTGCCGCCCGGGGAGCGCAGCTGCGCCAGCGCGTAGGCCGCCGGCGCAGCCAGGGCCAGTGTCAGGACCGTGGCGCCCGCGGCGATGATCAGGGATGCCAGCAGATGGCCCCCTTGCTGGGACAGCGCGTCGCGGTAGCCGTTGAGTGTGCCGCCGAGGGGCAGCCAGTGCGGTGATGGCCGGGCCAGCTGCTGATTGGTCTGGAAGGACGCGTTCACCATCCAGTACAGCGGGAACAGCATGATGGCGACGACGGCGACACCGAACGCGGATTTCGCCCAGGTGGGTACGGCCGCCCGGCTCCGTCCGCCGCGGACCGTGGCGGGCCGGCTCCGAGCAGCGCGGGCGGCGGTCATGCGCCGGCTCCGGGGTCAGCGCGCAGCGCGCGCAGGTACAGCAGGGCGAAGACGGCGGCCACGATGATGAGCAGATCGCCCGCGGCTGCTCCGAGACCGAACTCCGACAGCCCGCCGAAGGACAGCTGGTAGGCGTAGGTGGTGATCGTGTGGGTGGCGTTTGCCGGGCCGCCCTTGGTCATTACCCAGATCACGTCGAAGACCTTGAGCGTGTAGATCAGGCCGAGCGTCACGACGATGGCGATCACGGGTCCGATCTGGGGCAGCGTGACATAGCGGAACTGCTGCCAGCGGCCGGCGCCGTCCAGGGAAGCCGCTTCGTACAGTTCCGTCGGGATGGCCTCCAGCCCGCTGTGGAGGATCACCATGTTGAACGGCACACCGATCCAGATGTTGCAGATCAGCACCGCGGCCATCGCGGTGTGGGGGGTGTTGAGCCATGGCACCGGGTCCTGGACCAGACGGAGGGTGAGCAGGATCTGGTTGACGACGCCGTTGCTGGTGTCGAGCAGCCACCGGAACAATGTGCCGGAGACGACCAGGGGCAAGAGCCAGGGGATCAGCACGAGCGACCGCAACAGCGGGCTGAGCGGGAACGAGCGGCGAAAGAACTCCGCGAGTCCCAGACCGATCGTGAACTGGAAGAAGAGCGAGCCCGCAACGAAAACCACGGTGTTGACGACGGCAGTGGCAAAGGCGGGGGTGCTCAGCAGCCGGCGGTAGTTTCCGAGGGCGATGAACGGGGCCTTGCCGCTGTAAAGGGAATTGAGGTCGTAGTCCTGGAAGGACAGCACCACATTGCGCGCCAGGGGATAGAGGTAGAACACCGCGACGAATACGACGACCGGCACGATGAACCCGATCCCGAGCCGTCTGCTGCGAGCCGCCGGAGCCACGGAGCTACCCGGCGGCGGCCTTCTCCAGCCGCCGGCCGACGCCGAGTTCTTGGACGCTGCCGGAACCACGGCTACCTTTCCGGGAGGGCGGCCGTCGGCGTGTACCACCCACGGGCCGGCGGCTCGGTGCTCATTGCGTCGCCTGCTTCTGTGCGTCAGTCAGCGCGGCGCCGGGCGACTTGCTCCCTGACAATGCTGCCTGCACCGCGGTCCACAGGGCCTGCGAATACTTCGGATAGTCCGGCCCGACTTCCGCCGTGCGGCTCTTGGCGCTTCCGATGGTCTCCACGAATGTCTTCATCTCGGGCACTGCGGCACTGAATTCCGCGGCCACCTTCGGGTCGGACGGCACGTAATTGGTGAGCCTGGCCCACTCCAGACTGTTTCTCTTCGACATCATGCACTTGATGACCTCGGCTGCCTTGCGAGACTTGCCCCCGCTGCTGCCGGCCGCCCACACCTCACCGCCGAGCGCACCGGAGGAGGTTCTCCCGGCCGGGGCGGGCACCGGTGCGACGCCAAAATCCTTCATGCCTGCCTTTCGTAGCAGGGGCAGCTCCCAGGGACCATTGATCATCATAGCCAGCGAACCGTTTGCGAATTGCTCCCCGACATTCATCTGATTCCAGCTGAGCACGTCCTTGGGCGCCGAACCGGAGGAGACCAGGTCCTTCAGGAGGCGCAGTGCCGAAACGGCCTCCGGTGAATCGAGCTTCTCCAGGGATGCGCGGGCGCTGAAGAAGAAGGACTCGAACTGGAAACTGCCTTCTTCGGTGGCCGGCAGGGCAAAGCCGATTCCGTGCACCTTGTCGCCCTGCGTCAGCTTCTTGGCCGCGATGCGCAACTCATCCCATGTGGCAGGCGGCTTGACGCCGGCTTTCTTCAGCATCGACCTGTTGTAGTAGAGCGCCAACTGGTTCACTCCGGGCGCCACACCGTACTGCTTCCCCCGGTATTTACCCGCGGCGACGATGTTCGGATACAGTCCATCGGTCTTCACCCCGGCCGCGCCGAGGTCGGCGAGTGCGCCCGTGGCCGCGAGCTGCTGAAGGTCAGGATTGTCCAGGAGAATCAAGTCCGGTAGCGCCCGGCTGTTCGCCAACTGGAGCACTTTTGTGCGCAGGTCCGGCACAATCTGCCGCTTGATGGTAACCCCCGCCAACCTGCTGCACCGGCTGAGCTGTTTGGCCATGGCACTCCGCCCGGGTGCGGAACTGTAATAGTCCATTTCGGTCAGGGTGATCTTGCCGCTTTCCGTGGGCCGGGGCGGCGAGCCATCGCCACCGCAGGCAGTCAGCAGCAGACCAATTGCGGTGACCGTCGCGGCCGAAGTCACGATGGACCGGGTGCGACGGCACGTAATGGAGGTGTGCATGGCGGCTCCCAGGAGAAGTCGGTGCGCAGGCACTGATATGCGCGGCCCAGCCTTCTGCCGAGGTGCGGAGAGGCAGACACGGATCGGAATGCGATAGGCCGCACATCCGCAGCAGATCATCAGCAGGCACTGCCCCGGGTATTGCGGGCTTGTGGCGCAGAGCCCGTGGAGCCATGAGGCGGCGCGCGGGTGCGACACCGGGACGGCATCCCGACTTCGAGATGACCTGCTCGACTCAAGCTCAGACCCCGTCCCACGCAGGGTGCCTGTCACTCAGCGCGTAGGACACCGTGCTGCGAGGCACCCCTGCCCGCTCGGCGATTTCGCTGATGTTCACCGCTCGCCTCCCGGACCGGCGGGCACTCGACCCCCTTGCCGAACCATTCGACAACCGGTTCACGATCCGCTTCGACAGGAATTACAAGCACGCCTTTTCGAGCATGTCAAGGTATTTGCCGCCTTTCCGCGAAAGGCATATTAAACGGCGCCAGGCCCGGGGCGTGGCTGAGATACCTGGGGAAGTGGAGCATCATGGACGGGAATTCCGCTGCGGGCACCGTTCCTGCGGTGCCCGCAGCGGAATTCACTGAGGCAAGTCGCCGGGTAGGTGCGGGAAGGTGTGCTGCGCGGTGTCGAGGAGGTGACGCAGGCGGAGACCGTTCGGGGCGATGGCGGTGACGAGGGCGGCGGGGCCGATGAGCGGTGTCAGCGCGGCCTGGCCAAATTCGGCGCGTTGGCGCCGGCGCCCAGTGCGGTGCCCACACCTTCATGCGTAGTCATCGTCGTGCAGCTCCCGTTCTCCATGGTCTTGACCGGGACCAGGCTGCGGCTTTCCTGCCAGTACGACAACTATTGTTGCCGTTGTGGCAAAGCATGCGCATCTGGAGCGAGCGCTCCCGGGCTGCCCCGGTCAGCGGCCGTAGCACGCACGCCGGTTGCGGCCGCCGCAGCGGCTGACCGGAAAACAGCCAGGGCTCAAGAAAACCCGGACCGAAGAGCCTCCGGCCTGAGCCTTCTGCGCTTGCTGGGGCCAGCCGACCTGCTCAGAGAACGAACGGCTCACTCCGCTGTGCGGAGAGCACACCGGGCAGCGACGGTGGGGCACTTCGCGGGCCAGGCTGCGTGCCGTCCCGCGCGCAACCGCTGGATTCCGGTCGCCGCCTCCCGCCCCGCAGTGTGCGCGGCCCGCGATGAGGCGCCTCGCGAGCGCTCCTTCAATCGGGTGGTGGCCATCCGCCTATGGCGTATAGGTCACGGACGGGTCTAACCAGACACCAGCGACTGGTGGTCCGCCCATCTCCCAGTCGAACGGCGTGCGCCTATTGGCATGGCTGCTGACTCGCCGGCGCCAGGTGGCGGGGGAGCGGCCCACACAGTCGACGCATCCGGAGACCGCACCAAGAAGGGCGGGGCGCCGCCTCGACCTGACTCGCCTAGCTGACGTGCCCGAACCACGCGGCGCGGTGCGCTATGCCCTGGTCTGACCTGCGGGCGCGGCCGTGGCGCCCAGGAGGAGGGACGGTCGTCCGGGCGCCACAAGGCGGACGCCTGACGATGGGTGGCAACTACCGCTTTCTTCCCGCTCGTTCGTTCCCAGTAGTAGCCTCATTACGGAAGGTGAAGGTGGTGCGGAGTGGACCCGGTATCGGTAGGGCTGCTGGCGGCGCTGGCCGGCGGGGCTGGTGGAGAGCTCGGGCGGCAGGCATGGGTGGGGCTAACGGCTCTGGTGCGGCGCCCGTTCCGCCGCGATGCCGGTGAAGAGGCACCGGCGGTCAGTTCCGGGGAGGCGGAGCTGGCGCGCCTGGAACAGGATCCGGCCGACCAGCAGCAGGCGCAGGCGCTGATCACCGCACTCGCGGTGCGGGCCGCGCTGGATACGGACTTCCGCACCGGTCTTGAAGCCTGGCACGAGCGGGCCAAGCTGGTGAGCACCGGCGACGGCACAGTGCACAACACCATCGGCGGCGGCACCCAGCACGGGCCGGTGCTCCAGGGCCGGGACTTCTCCGGCGTGTCGTTCACCACCCCACCCCCTGCGCCCTCCGCACCGGCCGCGCAGCCGACGGCCGATGCCGACGACGGCGACAGCACCCTCCCACCGGTGCGGGGTTGACAGGCATGGGGCAGACAGAGGCAGCCCACGAGGGCGCGGCGGATGGCCGGGTCAACAACGCGATCAGCGGCGGGATCTTCTTCCACGCGGTCATCCAGGGCCGGGACATCACCGTGCAGCTGCCGCCGCAGATCACCCCGGCCCTGTCCGGCCTGCCCGCTCCCTCTGCCGCCTTTACCGGCCGCGACCAGGACGTCGACCGGCTGCTGAAGGACCTGGCCCCAGGCGAAAGCGGCACGGGCGCCGGGCAGACAGTGTTGGTGACCGCCGTGTCCGGCCTGGCCGGCATCGGCAAGACCGAACTGGCCATCCAGACCGCTACCCAGGCCCGCAAGAAGCCGGGCTGGTTCCCCGGCGGGGTGCTCTTCACCGACCTGTCCGGCTACGATCCCGAGCGCCGCCTGTCTCCCGAGCGTGCCCTGGAAGGTCTGCTGCGCGCACTGGGCGTGCCCGGCGATCACATACCCAACGGTCTGCAGGACCGGCAGCGGCTGTACCGCAGCGTGCTGGCCGCCTACGCTGAACAGCAGCAGCGGATCCTGGTGGTCGTCGAGAACGCCTTCACCGCCGAGCAGGCCCGCCCGCTGCTGCCCACCGACGGTGTGACAGCTGCCCTTGTCACCTCCCGCCACACCCTCGACGGACTCGACGCCCGCCTCCACGACCTCGACGTCCTTGAGGAGTCGGCCTCCATCGCCCTGCTCGACCAGGTGCTACGCCACGTCCGGGGAGACGGCGACACCCGCATTGCCGACGATCCGGAAGCGGCCACGACGATTGCCCGTCTGTGTGCGGGCCTGCCGCTGGCATTGTGTATCGCCGCCGCCCTCCTGGCTGCCGCGCCTGCCCGTCCCGCGGCCTCCCTGGCCACCGCCCTTCAGGCCGAGCACACCCGCCTAGACAAGCTGAGCCGCCCCGACCGGGCCGTGCGGGCCGCCTTCGACCTGTCCTACCGACTCCTCGACAGTGATCATGCCCGGCTGTTCCGGCTGCTGCCCCTCAACCCCGGCCCGGACCTTTCCACCGAAGCCGCCGCCCACCTTGCCGGCACCGACACGGACAGGGCCGAAGAACTGCTGCAACACCTGGCCGACGCGCACCTGGTCGAGCCCGGGCAGGTCTGGGGCCGCTGGCGGATGCACGACCTGGTCCGGCTCTTCGCGGACGAGGTCGGCCACGCCCGTGCCACGGGCGACGGCCGGGACGCGGCGGTGGCGCGCCTGCTCGACCACTACCTCACTACCGCTCAGGCCGCCGACATCCACCTGCAGACAACGCCGGGCTTGCCCCTCCCGGACGACTTCACCGACCGCGAGCAGGCACTGGAGTGGCTGGATGCCGAACGGAGCAACCTCGTCGCCGCCGCCACGTCCGCCCCTGCACGCCACGCCGCCGCGACGGGACTCGCACTGGCTCTTGGCACGTTCTTCGACTTGCGCCGCTACGCCAACGACTGGATCAACCTCAGTACTGCCGCCGTTGCCATCTGCCGTGAAGCCGGAGACCGTCACAACGAGACAGCAGCGCTCGATGCTCTCGGGCGTGCCCTCAGTCGGGCAGGCAGGTTCAAAGAAGCTGTCGACATCTTCACTGCGGTGCTCGATCTCTCCCGTGAGGCCGGAGACCGCCACGCAGAAGCCATGACGTTGAGCAATCTCGGACAGGCTCTGGCATCCCTGGAGAAAATCGTGGAGGCCGTCAACGTCCTCACCGATGCCGCAGTTCTTTTCGGGGAGATGGGAGACAGCCTGGGGGGAGCCAGGGTGCTAGGCGTCCTGGGGCCCATCCAGATCGAGCTGGGCGGATCCGAGCAGGCCGTCGGCTACTTGACCGAGGCTGTCGCTCACTGGAGGGAGATGGGTGATCGTCACGCAGAGAGCGTGACGCTGGACATACTCGGACTGGCCCTGGTCGGCGCACGCAAGTTTGGGGAGGGGGCCAAAGCTCACACTGATGCCGTCGCCCTATTCCGTGAATACGGTGACCCCCATGGGGAGGCACATGCGCTGAACAACCTCGGGGCCGCACTGATCCGGATGCGTAAATTCGACGAGGCCGCCGACGCTGTCCTTGGCGCTGCTCGCCTCTCCAAGGAGATCGGATACTCTCACTGCGAGGCCATGGCGCTGCACAACTTCGGGGAAATGCTGCTTCAGAAGCGGAACTTCGACAAGGCCGTCACTCCACTCACCAATGCTGTCAGCCTGTTCCGGGAAACTGGCGACCTCCGTCGTGCGGCCTCTACGCTGAATCTCCTCGGCCAAGCCCTCGCCGAAGAAGGCAGATTCGACGAGGCCGCTGACGTTGGTACCCAGGACGCGTCGCTTTGCCGGGAGCTGGGCGACCGCCACGGCGAAGGCATCGCTTGGAAGAATGTCGGGCTCAGTCTGTGTCAGGTACGCAGGCTCGACGAGGCCGTTGAGGCTCTTTCCACCGCTGCTGCCATCTTTCGAGAGACTGGCGATCAGGGCCGCGAAGCCGAAGTTGGACGAGTTCAAGCAGCACTGGCCCGCGCCTCAGGCGGGCGGCTCAACTGACGGGCGTCACCAACCACAGTCCCTGTCCGCGTGGACAAGGCGGCGAAGACCACCGCATCCGCGATCCGCGGATTGTGGCAGCCCAGCGGATGCCTGTCCTCCCGCACGGGCAAAGAGCGAGGAACTGGTCCCGGACGGGGCGAGAAGGGATGACGGAACGGCGGGCACGGATTCCCAAGGATCACGAAGCGTGGACCACTCCATGATCGAGGATCCGTGCCTGCAAGTACTACAGCCACCTACTGACAGGCACTCTGAATGATCATGTTACGAGTCCTCAGCACACATGCCCTGTCATGGTCGTGTCCCAGCGCATGCCGGCGACCATGTGTTCCAGGTAGCCCGCGTCGCTGACGGTGAGAACAATCTCTGCGTAAGGGATCTCAGCGAAGGAGTAGTCCTCCTCCAGCTCCAGCCCATCCCATACGTCCAGCTCCTCCGGATCTTCCAGCGCTGCGGCCTCGCTCAGATGCGGGGCGTTCCGGTAGGGGCCGATGTCGTACGAAGTCACGATGTCGGCGGCGCATCGTGAGAACTCCTCGGCGTTGCCGGAAGTAAACACGGAATAGCCGGGGCGGCTACCCCCGCTCAGCTTGTACAGGTCTTCCGCTTTGCGCCTGGGTTCGAGGATGGTCTTGCCATCGTCCGCGAGCAGGTACCCATCCTTGGTAACCCTGATCTCCTTACCGAGGATGAATTCATAGAGTTTCCGGAACTCGTCCTTCAGGCGCATGCCTGCTGCGATGGCCTTGCCCTGCTCCTCGGTGAAAGGGTATCGCTCTCCGCCGTGCTCCTCATCGTCTTCGTTGTGCAGAAACCCGTTATCCAGGTGCCACCAGGCGTCCACCAGGAGAGACAGGGGGAAGACGGTCTCTTGTGGCACAGATGGGACGTCGGGGTTGATGACGTGCACCCTGCCACGGAGGGTCGAGCCTTCGACCGAGTCTACGGACACGGTGAAGATACTGGTCATGCTGGGGCGCCCCTTCAGTCGGAAGTGGTGGTCACACTTGATCACCAGTCAGTCCGGAGAGTAGGCGGTCCCACTGACACTCGTTCCCGGGGTCATACGCGCACGCGCATCCGATCGCCTACTGGCGGACGCTCTAAGAGCAGGTGTTTGCAGGAGCTTGGCCTCGTCGATCGCCTCCCTTGCGTATACCCCTGCAAGTCAGACACACGCCGCATCTGGCAACCATCGACGACCAGAGCTGAGCGCGGATGCGTCCACGAGGGTGCCCGGCTCCCGGGCTCCGGGAGGCTGGCTTCATCCCTCCCGCGAGGTCTCGCTCTTCGTGTGCGCACGTTGGTCCGGGCGAGGGCTCCTAGGCAGTGTCTTCAAATGATCTCGGGTGGTGGATCATGGTCGGGTGATACGTCGCCATGAACTGTCGGATGCCGAGTGGGAGTTCGTCCGGC
>NZ_JBVHZH010000081.1:0-14843 GCF_055574515.1 Streptomyces sp. NPDC029466 | reverse complement strand
CCCCCCCCCCCCCCCCCCCCCCCCCCCCCCCCCCCCCCCCCCCCCCCCCCCCCCCCCCCCCCCCCCCCCCCCCCCCCCCCCCCCCCCCCCGCCGCCCTCTCCGGAAGAGGGCCTGGCCGCACGTATCACTCGGAAAGGAAGGCCACAGTGAAGGACGGAGCAGAGGCTGCACAGAACAACCAGGGTGCGGCGCAGGTCGAGGTGCAGCTCACCGGCTGCCTGCCCGAGGACGCCCACACGGTCTTCACTGTGCTCGACACCCTTTTCGTCACCGACCGGGCGAAGGACGACGCGCCCCGGGACCCGGAGGGGGCGGGGACGGGGGCGGCTGTATGGTCCGCGATCGTTGACGTCTCCGACGACGCGCCGACGCAGACCACGCCGCACCGGCTGACCGGGCCGGTGACGGCCACCGTCCAGGGCGGCTATTGGGCGGCTGACAGGCTGCGGACGGGCCTGGGACACGCCTTCTCGGTTCGGGACCTCGGGTCGACCTCTGGTGATCAGGAACAGGAGATCCAGCTGCGCGTGGACAATCGCGTGGCTTAGGGCCGGTACGTGGCCGGGATCACCGCGACTGACCGCCGCCCCTGTCGGGCCGGCGGTCACGACCCGTCGTCCGCCCCGGCCGGCGCCGGGATGGGAGTGAGGTGCGGGTCACACACGGGTTACCGCCAATCCGGGGCGTTTTTCCCCTGGTTCTGTTTGGCTGGTGGCCTCGGCGGTCACAGGAGGCCCACACACATGGCGCTCACGCATTGGGGATTCATCTACACAGCAGCTGGCAGCGCCGCAGACGGCGATGTCAACGTCGTGGACACCGGCGAGTGCCGCACTGTCCTCGTGGGCGTGGAGAAGCCCGAGCAGGCCCTTGAGGTGGCGCGCCGACTCGTGGGCGAGGGGGTGCAGTTGATCGAGCTGTGCGGAGGGTTCGGCCCCGTGTGGGCCGGGCGCATCATCGAGGCGATCGACGGTGCAGTCCCCGTGGGCACGGTCGGCTATGGGCCGGAGGCGGTCGACCAGGTGCATGCGATCTTCTCCTGATCCCTGATCCCTGATCCCTGGTGACTGGGAAGGGGAGAGCGCCGTTACCGACGGGACGCGGTGTCGGAAGGTAGCTCGTGGAAACGGGCGTGGTAGTCGCCGGCGAAGCGGCCCAGGTGGGAGACGCCCCACCGGTAGGCGATGGTCCCGATGTTGTCGGTGGTGGTGAGGATGTCCTGACGGATCCGGTCCAGCCGCAGGTTGCGTACGTAGGACATGGGTGACAGGCCGAGCCGGTCGCGGAATGCGGAGCTGATGGTCCGTGGGGCGCAGTCGGCGGCTGTGGCGATGTCGCCGAGGACGATGCGTTCGGTGAGGTTGGCTTCGATGAACGCGAGAGCTGCGCGTAAGGAGCGCGGGTGGCCAGGTTGCGGGCCGTCTCGCAGCTCGTCGGTGTGGGAGTGCGGCTGGGCCAGGAGCAGCGCGGTGACGATGCTGCGCAGCTGGCTGCGCTGGAGTTCGGCACGCTGGAACAGGGGGTCTCCCGAGTCCAGTTGCTCCAGGAGGGAGCGGATCAGCAGCAGTACGGCCCGGCCCTTGGGCTGGGCCAGGTCGAGGGCGAAGTCGAAGCGGACGGTGGACGCCGGCGGGCGCCCGGTCAGTGCGGCGAATTCCTGGTCGACCAGGGCGGCGTCGATCCGAAGGCCCAGGAAGCGTGAAGGGGTGGGGCGCGCGGGGCGCAGCTCCTGGGTGTCTCCGGGGTTGACGACCCCGGCCGTGGCGGTGTCGAGGGTGGCTTTCAGGCCGCCGCAGGATGCGGCGATCGCGCCGGACACACCGATGTTGACGAAGTAGGAGCTGCGTCCT
Source organism: Streptomyces sp. NPDC029466 (assembly GCF_055574515.1). Classification (NCBI taxonomy): domain Bacteria; kingdom Bacillati; phylum Actinomycetota; class Actinomycetes; order Kitasatosporales; family Streptomycetaceae; genus Streptomyces; species Streptomyces sp. NPDC029466. The sequence continues at coordinate 12,992 of NZ_JBVHZH010000081.1, read as the reverse complement.
CCCGCCGAGGAGACGCGTACGTCGAGCGGCGAGGCGAAGTAGCCGACGGCGAAGTCGCGCGCGGCCACCCCGCGCAGTTCGTGCTCTCCCCGGCACAGGCCGTCCAGCGGCGACGTGGCGATGGAGCCGCCGAACAGGCGGGTGACGGCGTTCAAGAGGTCGACGGGGTTGGGGGATTTGATGAGGAGGAAGTTGCGCAGCGGGGTCGGCACGCGGTTCATCTCCCTTGAGACGGCCGCCGCGGTGTGTGGTGTGGTGCGGACGGGCCGGGGTCTGCTGTCAGTGTGTCACCGCTGTTGGCCCGCCCGGAGCCTTGGTCGGCGGTTCCGCGTCCACGGCTGACGCGGCGCGGTCCCTCGTGGGCGTGCTCACAGCGGCGGGGCCACGAACAGTCCGGGGTCGACGTCGTTGTGGGACTTGGCGGCGAGGAACTCGTCCATCTCGTTGGCCGTGCCCCATTGATCCGCGTTGGCGGGGTCGCGAAGGTCGTAGATGTGGGGGTGCCAGGTGTCCTCGTCCAGGATCTCCAGCTCGGTGGTGTACTCGACGGTGTTTCCGGCCCGGTCGAGGAAGTAGCTGAAGGCGTTGTCACCCGCGCGGTGCCGCCCCGGTCCCCACAGCCGCTCGATGCCCAGGCGCCGCATCCGGCCGGTGCCGCGCAGGAACTCGTCGATGCCGCGCATCTCGAAGGAGGCGTGGTGGAAGGCCGCGTGCGGCCCGCGGACGATGCCGAAGCTGTGGTGGAAGGTGTTGCACCGCAGAAACCACATGATCTCGCCGCGGCTGCCGAGGCACATGGTGTCCGAGAGGCGGAATCCCAGGTGCCTGATGTACCAGACCACCGTGGCCTCGGGGGTGGGGGAGTTCATCAGGACGTGGGAGAGGCGCACGGGGACCGGCTCGCGGGCCTCGATCCTGCGGTGCCGGCGCGCGGCGACATCGGCGGAGACCTCCACCACGCGGCCCTCGTTGTCGAAGAACCGGACCGCGTAGCCGCCCCCGGGTGTGTCCAGCGGCTTCGGTTCGTGGACCAGCCGCACGCCCTGCGCGAGCAGCTGTACGGCCAGGGTGTCGATATCGGCGGCCGTGGCGGCTCCGAAGGCGATGAGGTCGGTGCGCTTGTGGGCGTCCTTGCGCAGCCGCACCACGTACCGCTCCGGGGAGCCTTCGGCTGCCAGGAACGAGACACCGGTGTCACCGGCGGTCTCCGTCAGGCCCCACATCTCGGTGTAGAAATGACGCTGCTCGGCGAAGTTCGGCATGGCGACATCGATGTGCCGCAGATGGGTGATCAGACTGCTGCTGTTGCGCATGGTGCACTCCCTGTCCCTCGCGGGTCTCGGTCCCTCGCGGGTCTCGGTCTCTCCCTGTCGACGCGCGAAGGGCAGACCGCCGAACTCCCTCTCCTGTCTGGTCACTTCGCGCCGGATGGTCACGCGGGCTCGGCCATGAGCCGGTGACCGCCATCCGTCAGCGGATACGACTCGCGAAGGCGCTGCGCATGTTCCAGGCCCGCGATCGCCACCGAGGTCTCCACGAGCGTTCGGCACCGCTGCCTGCGCCGTCTCACGAACGCCTCCAGCCCCGCCCCGACCGACCCGTGCCGCCCGAGCTCTTCGGCCAGCACGAGCCCGTCCTCGATGGCCAGCGCAGCCCCGCTGGCCATCTGTGGTGCGGGCGCGTGTGCGGCATCACCGATGACGATGCTGTGGCCCCGGTTCCAGGCGCCCGCCAGGAACGTGGTCAGCACCGGGCGGCGCACCACCGACTCCGACCCGGACACCAGCGGGTGGATCTCCGCCATCCGGCCCGGGAAGGCTTTGAGTATCTGCCGCAGGCGCGGGACGAGTTCGGCGTCGGGCAGGACGCTCTGCTGCACTCCGTTCTCCGTCGAGAACACGTACGCCTCACCGGCCGAGATGGGCACCAGGCCCGCCGTGCCGGCCTTCCCGGCACACTGATGGATCCCGGTGACCCACTGCGGGCGGGGCACCAGAGCCCGCCAGACCATCTGCCCCTGATAGTCGAGCGAGGTCTCCAGGCCCAGCAGGCTCCGCGTCGAGGAGCGGATCCCGTCCGCGCCCACCAACAGCGCGACCAGCCGGACCGTCCCGTCCGACAACCGCACGCGGACCAGCTCCCCCTCCTGGTCCACCGCCGTGACGGTCAGGCCCTGTCGCACGACCACGCCGCGCCGCTCGGCTTCCGCGTGCAGGATGCGGTGCAGCACCGGGCGCGCTATGCCGGCCATCGCCGGTCGCCGCGCACCGATCAGGCGCGGTAGCCGGACCTGGCCCGCGGGTTCGCCGTCCACGTCCACATGCGTGATCACGCTCATGCCGTAGCCCGCGGTCAGACAGGCGTCCGCGAGACCCAGCTCGGCCAGCGCCCGCAGCGCGGGACCGGTCAGACACAACCCCCAGCCGGAAGTCGCCCTTAACGGGTCGACCTCAGCGATCTCCACCTGCCATCCCGCGCCTGCCAGGGCAGTGGCCGCGGTCAGACCAGCGACACCCGCGCCCACGATCATGGCCGTACGCGCACCGCGACAGCTGTTCATGTACGCCTCCAGAGCACCCGATTTCTGCGAAACCGTAGGCTCCGTCGACGCTCCGCCTTATCCGAATCAGGCGGCGACCATCCGTTGTCGGCAATCGACTACTTGATCGGCGACCGCATCCGGTGTGGCGGCGTCGAGGGTGCGGCTACTTCTTGGGGCGCAGTCGGTCCAGCGTTCCGGTGGCGAGCGGGTGCTGGGGATCGACGGCGCCGACGATGCGGCGGCCGATGGTGGTCAGCTGGCGGACCTGCGCCTTGGTGAGCGCGTCGAAGACACAGCTGCGCACGGCCGCCACGTGTCCGGGGGCGGTGGCGGCCACCTTGTCGAAACCCTCGTCGGTGAGGGCGGCCACGGTGTAGCGGCCGTCGGTGGGGTCGGGGCTACGGCGTACCCAGCCGCGCTTCTCCAGCCGTCCGACGACCTGGGACAGCCGGGGGAGGGAACCCTCGGCGAACGCGGCGAGCTCGCTCATCCGCAGGGTGCGCTCGGGGACCATGGAAAGCCCGGCCATCACCTGGTACTCGAAGTGGCTCAGGCCGGCGTCGCGCTGGAGCTGCGTGTCCAGTGCCGCGGGGAGTCGCATCAGCATGCTGCTGAGCGCAATCCATGCCTGATCTTCCTCATCGTCCAGCCAGCGGGGTTCCTGCGGGGTCTCCATGTTCGCGAGTATAGCTTCACGCGTGAAGTGATCAACTTGACGGTTGACTTGCATCTTGAAGTGAAAGAGCTTTAGCCTTCACTTAATGCTTTAAGTCATTGAAAGGTGTTGATCATGATGAACACGGTGTTGTGGGTCCTCGCGGGCGTGCTGGCTGTGGCGTTCCTGGCGGCTGGGGCCATGAAGCTGTCCCAGCCGAAGGAGAAGCTGGCTGCCTCGGGTATGGGCTGGATCGAGGACGTGAGCGCGGGGACGGTGAAGCTGATCGGGGCCCTGGAGGCAGTGGCCGCTCTCGGGCTGATTCTGCCGGCCGTGCTCGGCATCGCACCGGTGCTGGTTCCCTTGGCGGCCCTTGGGCTGGTGCTGGTCATGCTCGGCGCCATGGTCGTGCATGCCCGTCGCAGCGAGGCGCAGATGATCGCCGTGAATCTGGTCCTGCTCGCGCTCGCGGCCGTGGTGACGTGGGGTCGGTTCGGCCCGTACTCCCTCTAGTGCGGCGTCGCCCCACCGGCTCGTCCGCCATGGCCTGAGCGAGGTGGGGTGAAGCGCAGAGAGGGCTGTACCCGAGGGAGCTCGTACAGCCCTCCCCATGCGGGCCCGTGTCAGCCGGGGCCGTCCGGCCTCAGCGGTCCTCGCAGGCAAGGGTCAGGCACAGCATCAGCACCTCGTAGGGGGTGCTGTCGCTCTGTGCGGTGGTTGTCTTCTCGGAGTCCGCGACGAACCGCCACTGCGACGGCTGGGCGTGCGCGGTCTCTTCCTTCTTCTCCACCTCGACGTGGAGTGTGCGGGCCTGCGGATCGTTCGTCTCGACGAGTACCTCGTCGCTGTCGACAGAGAAGTGGTCGTGTAACAGGACCAGGCCGAAGCGGTCCAGGTTGCCGTGCTTCTCCAGTACGGCCTTGATGTCCCTGGCGAACTCCGCGTCCTGGGGGCCGAGTGGTTCCGCGTCTTCGAAGCGAGGAAGGTGGTGCGATGCGCGGCTGGTCTGCGTAGGCATGAGCAACTCCCTTCGACCGCGCTCTGCGGTCTCAACACACCATAGGCGCATGGTGAGTTGGGGCAGAAGGGCTCGACGGCGGTCCTCGGGCGGCCGGCGTCGCCGTCGGCTCAACCGCGACGGCGACCGGCTGGGAAGGGCGGCCGTGCACGGACCGCAGTCAATAATTACCCGTGGGTAACTTAGCGTACAGTGCTGGCAGTTGCGGGCAGTCGGCCCGCCGCTGTCTGTAGAGCAGACAGCCATCGCACGGCACAACGGGCTGCCACCACGGGTAGCCCGTGCAACGGAAAGGACCCGCCTCATGGCCGCCCCACGCCGGCTTCGCGCCATACTGCTGCCGCTGACTCTGGTCGTCTCCGCAGCCACCCTGGGCACCGGAGCCGCCATGGCCGTACCGGAGGGCAAGCCCTCCGGGACCGCGCCCAGCACCACCGAGCAGCGCCCCACCTGGGCCATCGCCCACCGGGTGCTGACCACGGGCGGGGTGACCGCGGCGCTCGCGAACGGCGCCAACGCGCTGGAGATGGACGCAACGGCCTGGCGCGAGGGCTGGTGGGCCGACCACGACGGCACTCTCACCAGCTACGGCGACACCATGTCGGCCATGTTCGACCAGGTGGCGAAGGAGCATGACGACGGGCGTCAGGTCTCCTTCGTCTGGCTGGACATGAAGAACCCCGACTGGTGTGACAGCAACGACCCCGAGTGGCGCCACTGCTCCGTGGCCGGGCTGCGGGACATGGCGCGCGAGAAGCTGGAGAGCAGGGGCATCCGGGTGCTCTACGGCTTCTACGGCAAGGAGGGCGGCAGCGGCTGGAAGAACGCGCTCGCCGACCTGAACTCCAAGGAAGCGGTCAGCTACAGCGGCGATTACGCGCAGGTCCGGGACGGCTTCGCCGAGCACGGGCCGAACGTCCCCGGCAACCAGCGCGTGATGGACAAGGGCGAGTTCAGCATGGCCATGAAGTTCGACAGCATCCGGAAGGAGCTGGCGGCCGGCCGGCAGGCCCGGGACGCCGGAGAGCTCGCGCAGACCGTCGGCTGGACGGTGGGCAAGGGTGACGGGGAGCGTGCCGCCACCCTGCTCGACGCCTCCGACGGGAGTGCCGCCGTGGACAGCCTGATCTACGGCAACCGGATGTCGTGCTACCCGGACGGCGTCAGCGGTCCGAAGGGCTGCGGCACGGACGACGGCGCGGTGCGGGAGTCGCTCTCGTACATCACGGACTATGTGAAGGCCCACCCGGACACCCGCCGGATGGCCACCGCTCGGGACATCCCCTTCGGCAGCTGACACCCCGAACTGACCGGCCCCGTACCGGAGTTCGTGTCAGCGCCGGCGCCGCCCAGCCGTGTCCGTGGACCGAGTCGTACGCGGCGGTCCACAGTCACGGCTGGGTGCGGGGGAGCGCCCGGGCGCCCCGGGCGGCCCGCTATCCGGCCTGATCGCCGCCCGCCGCGCCCCGCAGGATCTCGATGTACCCGTCGGTTCCGTGCACGCGGATCCGCTCCCCGTCCCGGATCAGCCGGGTGGCCTGCTCCACGCCCACGACGGCCGGCAAGCCGTACTCCCGGGCGATCACCGCGCCATGGGTCATCAGGCCGCCCACCTCCGTCACCAGGCCCGCGATGCCGACGAACAGCGGCGACCAGCTGGGGTCGGTGAAGGGCGTCACCAGGATGTCGCCCGCTTCGAGATCGGCCTCCGCCATGTCAAGGATGACGCGGGCCCTTCCCTCGATGGTCCCGGCGGAAACCGGCAGACCGATCAGGGCACCGGCCGGCACGCCGTCGCGCCGGTACGCCCCGGTGACGGCCTCACCCTCCGAGGTGAGCACCCGGGGCGGGGTGAGCGCGTGGTACGACCGGAACGCGTCCTTGCGCCGCTGGATCAGCTGGTCATCCACCTGGTGCGAGCGCACGACGTCGTGGAATTCCTGGAACGTGAGGTAGAAGACGTCCTCCTTCTCGGGAAGCGCGCCTGCCCGCACGAGGCGCTCGGCCTCCTCCAACAGCGCCTGCTTGTAGACGAAGTACCGGCTGACGATGCCGTACTTCGGGTACTCCCGGTACCCGATGAAGGTTCTGACCCGGTCGATCATCCGCTTGGTCTCGTCGGCTTTCCGGTCCCCGTCCGGCAGGGCCCGCAAGCGTGCCAGCACGTCCTGTTCCTTCTTCCGCGCCTTCTGCCGGCCTTCCTCGAAGCGCCGCTCGGCGGCGCCCGGTTCGAAGTTCCTGACGTTGTCGAGGATCACGGGCACGAGCGTGCTGGGGCGCTCGCGCCAACGCGGCCTCGTGATGTCGATCTCGCCGACGCAGCGCATGCCGTACCGGTCGAGGTAGGACTCGATGGCGTCGCGCGCCTCGGTCCCGCCCGCGAGCTTCGCCAGCCCGTCCAGGAAGCCGTCGTCCTGGACGTCCTTCAGGAACGCCACCACCTCCGGGTGCGGGCGGATCACGTCGGCGACGTCGAGCAGCGCCAGTCCCATCTCCGAGGTGACGTTGTCGGGGGCGGACAGCGTCAGCGTGTCAGCCGCGTTCTTCTCGCCCAGCCACTCCCACAGCTGGTCGTTGAGCCACCACGTGGCCTCCATCCCCGCCATGATCGCCCGCATGCTCAGCGGATCACCGAGGACTCGCTTGTGCTCCTCGAAGGCCTCCAACAGGAAGTCGAACAGCGCCGGTCCGCTCTTCGTCCGGATGTCGCGCTCCAGGGCGGCGATGGACACCTGGCTGCGCTCGATCAGCTCGGGGACGCTCGCCGGATCGGGCTCGCCCGGGGCGGACGCAGCGCCGGCCGGCGGCCCGCCGGGACCCGCATCCGGGAGCGAGGCGACAAAATCCTCGCGGTCGAGGACGGTCTCCAGAGCGTCCCGCACCAGCGGATCGCCTCTCCCGATGACGTCCAGGAGAGCGGCGCGGCTCGCGGGCGAGGCCAGGCGCCGGGTGACGTCGACGAACAGCCTCCCGGCGGCCTCCTGCATCGGCACCATGGCCGTCAGCTGCCACAGGGAGAGCCCCAGCGGCTTCATCGGGTCGGTCATCATCTGCTGATGACCGACGGAGACATAGACGTGATTCTCCTGGTCGCCGGCCTCGGGGACGGGGAACAGCGTCGTGATCGGCCGGCTCTGAACGATCTGGAAGTCACCATCCACCAGGCACCATTCGATGTCCTGCGGACGGCCGAAGTGCGCTTCGATCCGCCGCCCGAGCCGCACGAGCCGCACGACCTGCGCATCCGTCAGCGCCGGCTGCTTCTGCCGCTGGGAGTCGATCGCCACTTCCTGCGTGCCGCCGGCCGCCAGGGCGTGAACGGCACGCTGTTTGGCGGCGATCGTCTTGCCGACGATTTCGCCGTCCCGCACCTTGAAGACGTCCGGGTTCACCAGGCCGGAGACCAGGGCCTCGCCGAGGCCGAAGCCGGCGTCCACGGTGGCGACCTTCCGGTTGCCCGTGACGGGGTCGGCCGTGAACAGGATGCCCGCCGCATGCGGGAAGACCATCTGCTGCACGACCACGGCCATGTGGACCGTACGGTGGTCGATGCCGTTCCGCTGGCGGTAGGTCACGGCCCGCTCGGTGAACAGCGAGGCCCAGCACCGGCTGACGTGCCGGAGGATCGCCGCCGGCCCCACGACGTTCAAATAGGTGTCCTGCTGGCCGGCGAAGGAGGCCGTCGGCAGGTCCTCTGCCGTCGCGCTGGATCGCACGGCGCAGGCGGCCTGCTCCCCGAGCCGGTCGAGGGCGCGGGTGATCGCCGCCGCGAGATCGCCCGGGACGGCAATCCCTTCGATGGTGTGGCGAATCTGCGCGCTGAGCGTGCGGATCGCCTCCCGGTCGTCCGGGTCCAGGCGCGACAGCTGATCGAGCCGATCGTCGAGCGACGGCGCCTCCGCCATGATCCGCCGGAACGCGTCCGTCGTCACGCAGAAGCCGGCCGGCACGCGGATGCCTGCGATCCGCGACAGCCCGCCCAGGTGCGCGCCCTTGCCGCCAACAACCGCGACCTGTGTCCCGTCAACCTCTTGAAGCCCCAACACGTACCGCTCGCTCATCGCGACACCTCCGACGCAGCCGCGCTCCCAGTGACCGATCGCTCCGCCCGGTCGGGCGGCGCGCACCCCCGCACCACCGCCCCGAGCGCTCGCGACCGCACCGCCGGTCCCGCCGCTGATGCGACGTCACCGCGTCCCCCATACGTCGACAACACACGCATGTCATGCCCCCCATTTCCGCAGGTTGTGGCCTCGGCGGACGATTTTGCGCCACCCCCGGGGCCTTGCCGCAAGCCCCCCTGTGCGCTATATGTTGAGAGTGGCAAGGAGAGAGAGTTCTCCTTGCCTTTGTCTTTTGGCGTTTGTCTTTTGGCGTCGGCCCAGGCGGATTTCCCAGCGGCGGCTGCCTACGGATGCAGCCGCGGAACCCGACGTTCTTTCCCTTGTCGGCAAGGCCCGAACTCCGTCGAGCGCGCCGCCCTCTCCCGGAGATCGCCACGCCATGCGAGCGCTGCGCCAAGCTCGCGTACCTGCGGCGAGTTGCCGTCGTTAGGAGTCCTCCGGCGTCGCGGGGCGGCGGGCGGCGGACCTCACGTGCCCGGTCGCCTCACGGCGGACCTTCGCATCACGAAGAGTGGCGTGCTGTGTGCGCAGCGCGACCAGCGCGGATGAGGCGCCGTGACACGTCCTTGTGTGCCAGAGATGTGCAGGAATGGCAGTCAAGAGTTTTGAAGATGTTACGGACCAGGCATCGGCAGCGTGCCTAGTATGGCCAGCTTGTTCAGACTGGTTATTCGCACAAGTTCTCACCCCCCACGCGAATCCCCGTGTGTCCCCTGTGCCCCATGTTGTACCCCTCTGGAGAGACCGTGACTGAGATCCTGCCGAGATCCGCCGTCCTTACCGGCGGCCTCATCGCCGCCACCCTCGTCCTCAGCGCCTGCAGCGCGGGCTCCGACGCGTCGACCAATGCCGACGGAGAGAGCGCGGCCACCGCGATCACGGCGGAGGACTTCGGGGGCATGGACGCGCTCGTCAAGGCGGCCAAAGAGGAGGGCACGCTGCACGCCATCGCGCTGCCCCGGGACTGGGCCAATTACGGCGCGCTGATCGACGGCTTCGAGAAGAAGTACGGCATCAAGGTCAAGGTGGAGAACCCCAACGGCGCCAGCCAGGACGAGATCAACGCCGTCACCTCCCGCAAGGGCAAGGACGGGGCGCCCGACGTCCTCGACCTCGGCAGCTCCTTCGCGTACAGCGCCGCCCAGCAGGATCTGCTCGCGCAGTACATGGTCGCCGATTTCATTGACATCCCCGATGGCCAGAAGGACACGATGAGCCGCTGGTACAACGGCTACGGCGGCTATATCTCCATCGGCTGCGATGCCGAGCGCGTGAAGAACTGTCCGACCACCTTCAAGGATCTGCTCAAGCCGGAGTACAAGGGGCAGGTCGCGCTCAACGGCAACCCCACCAAGTCGGGTTCGGCCTTCGCCAGTGTGTACGCGGCCGCGCTCGCCAGCGGTGGCTCCTTCGACTACATCCAGCCCGGCCTCGACTTCTTCGCCAAGCTCAAGAAGAACGGCAACTACACGCCCGTCCAGTCCACCTCGGCCACCATCACGAAGGGCCGGACACCGATCGTCCTCGACTGGGACTACCTCAACGCCAGGTACACCGACGAGTTCAAGCGCAAGGGACTCGACTGGCAGGTCACGGTCCCGGAGGACGGCAAGTTCTCGCAGTACTACTCGCAGGCCATCAACAAGGACGCCCCGCACCCGGCGGCCGCCCGACTGTGGCAGGAGTACCTCTACAGCGCCGAGGGCCAGAACCTCTGGCTCAAGGGCTACGCCCGCCCGGCCCTGATGGCCGCCATGGAGAAGAAGGGCACGCTCGACAAGGCCGCGGCCGCCAAGCTGCCGAAGGTCTCCGGCACGCCGAATATCCCGACCGAGTCGCAGCTGGGCTATGCCAAGGAGGACATTGCCCAGGGCTGGAGCAAGGCCGTCTCCAGGTAACCCCGACTCTCACCGGGCCGACGCGGTGCCCGCCGCCGTTTCTCCGGAGCGGCGGCGCCGCGCGGCCGGCCGGTGCCCGAGAACAACGACGATGATCGACCTCCCTCAGGGCAAATTTCCCTCAAAAGCGCGCGGTCGCCGCCTGATGCGGCTGCAATGAGGCGGTGGCATACAAGAGGAACGTACGCAATGTTCGCGCCGCGCTCGCCGTCGTCATCGGAACACCGGGCATTGGTCTCCTTGTCGGCGGATACCTTTTGTTTATTGAGGCGATCAGGGGCAATGGGCTCGCAACTTGGCTGCTGGTTACGGAGCTTGTGGCCGTCAGCGTCATCATCGTGCTCGTCATGTGGCTGCGGTACCGGCGCGACCGTCAGATCAGCTTCGCGATCATGCTCTTGGCCGCGGGCCTGGCCTGGTTATGGGGACAGCATCTGTGGGATGCCCTCTCCTCGACAGTCCTGCCGCAGTACGAGGGGCTGAAGCCCGCGGAGCGCGCCCAGGCGGTCGGCCAGTACCGGCTTGCCGTAGTTCAGGCCTGTGCCGCTGCCGGCGGCGTGATCGCATTGCTCTACACGGCTCGCAACTACCGCCTCATTCGTCGTGGCCAGGTGACGGATCGGCTCTCCAAGGCTTTGGAGCGCTTGGAGTCCGAGGAAGAGTTCGTACGGCTCGGTGGCGTCATCGCATTGCAGCAGATCATCCAGGATGCGCCGAAACAGGCCGAGCATGTGACGCACATCGTGCGTACGTTCATCCGCCGCCAGGCACCCGAGGCAGGGCAGCCCTCGCCCCGCAGCACGAAGGCAGCGGCATCCGGCCTGCGGCGGCCCCGGCTGCAGTCGCCCTCGGGCCCGCAGAGGCCGGCAGCCGATGTCCAGGCAGCGCTGACCGCGCTGAACACAAGGCACGCCAAGCTGTACTCGTCCCGAATCGACCTCAGCGGGTATCACCTCGCGGGCTCCCACATGGCCCGCCAGACTCTGTCGAGGGCACAGCTGAGCAGAGCTGTATTGACGGAAGCGGTTCTTGACCATGCTGCGCTGAAACGGGCCGTCCTTGTTGACTGCGATCTTCGCCGGGTGTGGGCAGTGCATTCCCGCTGTTACAAGGCAGAGATGCGCGGCGCTGATCTGCGCGAAGCGGATTTCGTACGGGCCGATATGGTGGCCTGTGATCTCACTGACGCAGACCTGCGTAACGCCAACCTGTCCGAGTCGGATCTGCAACTGGCGTCCTTGCGCGGCGCGAGACTGTCGGGCGCGCGCCTGGTGAGCACCGACTTGGCCCGCGCGGATATGACAGATGTCGAAGCAGGCGAGGAGCCAGTGTACTTCGATGACAGTTTCCTCAACGAAGCCTGCCTCAAGAATGCCGTACTGAGAAATGCCAGCTTCATTGGGGCGAAGCTACGGCATGTCGATCTGACCGACGCGGATCTCACAGGCGCCGACCTGACCAAAGCCGACCTCCGTATGGCAAAGGGGCTGACGGTGGACCAGCTGCGGGCTGCCGGCTCGATCGAGCAGACGCGGCTGGCGCCATCCCTTCGCAAAGCGTGCCAACGCGGCGTGCAGGAGGCCAAGACGACGGTGCGGTCGACGTGAGGGGCGCGGAGACATTGATGAGATGAGGCCGCCGCCTGGTCAGGCGGTGGGGAGGGAAGTTCTGTGCGTGTGTGGGAAGTTGAGGGGCGAGGCGGAGCCCGCTGGGCGCTGGTCTCGGTCGCGTTGGGCGTCTTCTGCATCCAGCTCGACTCCTTCGCCCTCAACCTGGCGCTGCCGCACCTCAAGGAGGAACTCGGCGTATCCACGGGGCAGTTGCAGTGGGCGGTCAGCGCATATCTCCTGTCGTGCGGGACGCTCATGCTGGGCGCGGGCCGGATGAGCGACCTGTTCGGCCGGCGCCGACTACTGATCGCGGGGTTAGCGCTGTTCGGACTGGCCTCGCTGTGGTGTGCGCTGGCGCCCTCGCTACCGGTGCTGGTGGCGGCCCGGGTGGTACAGGGCGCGGGCGGCGCGTTGATCATGCCGGCTGGACTGGCCCTACTGACGAACGTCTTCCCGCCTGCCGTGCGCGGCCGGGCCACGGGGTGGGCGCTGGGCGTCGGTGGACTGGCCACCGCCTGCGGCCCGTTCGTCGGCGGCGCCCTGACCCAAATGGTGTCGTGGCGTGCGGTGTTCTGGCTCAACGTGCCGCTGGGTGTGATGGCCGCGATCTGCGCCCGCCGGGCCCAGGAGTCGCGGGACACCACGGTGTCCGGGCGCGTCGACTGGCCGGGGCTGGCCACCGGGACCCTCGCCATCGCGGCTCTGGCCCTCTTCATCGACCGCGGCCCGGTGTGGGGCTGGGCGTCCCCCGCCGGGGCCGGTGTGCTGTGTCTGGTGGTGCTGGCGCTGGTGGCCTTCGTACGGATCGAACTCCGCACGGCCGATCCGCTGATCGCACCCGCGCTTTTCCGCAATGGCGCCTTCGTGGCGCTGACCGCGGCGGGCGCGGTGGCCAACGCCGCGACCGTGGTGTTCCTCTTCGTCGTACCGCTCTCCCTCCAAGAGGGCCAGCGGATGACGCCGTTGGTGGCCGGGGTGGCCTTCCTCGCCCCCGGGGGGGGGGGGGGGGGCGGGGGGGGGGGTGGGGGGGGGGGGGGGGGGGGGGGGGGTGTGGGCGGGGGGGCCCCCCCGCCGCACGCACCGCAGACGGCGCCCCACCCCACCCCACCCCACCCCGCGCAGGCAGCAACCGACAGACGCAGGAC